>NZ_JAVACL010000068.1:0-27208 GCF_032658145.1 Streptomyces sp. MK7 | reverse complement strand
ACCCCCTCTACGCACGACGCAATCCATCACAACCACCAAGAGCACCACGAGCAAGACATGAGAGTCCCGGCCCGCCGTAATCGGGCCGGGACTCTCATGCGCGGACACCTGCACCCGCCTTCGTACTGTCCGGCCGCCTCGCCACCCTGATGTCTCTGGCGTCCGCGCAGCCGCCCGGCCCGCCCGAACACCGACACCGGCTGGAACCTGAAGTTCTTCGAGTGACGCGGCTCCCGCGGGGCATCACCTTCGACCGTTTTGTGGTTGTTCCGAGGGAGATGTAAGAGTTTGAGCCCAGGGAGCCGAGGGCGGGAGTACGGCATGAGTACGGTGTCCATGACGATGTCTGTGGCCGAGAAGCTGCGCGAGCGGTGGCGGGCGTGCCCGCAACCGCGGTGGCTGATCGGGCCCGTGCTGCTGATCGTGGCCATTCCGGTCGCCGACGGATTCCTGCCCCCGGACATTCACCTCGCCCACCTGCTGGTCGTCGCCGTGGCGATCACCGCCATGGGCAGCGGTCCGCGGGCCACCGCGCTGGTCGGCGCCTTCGCGCTCCTCGCGCTGGTCGGCGCGGCGGTGGAACGAAGAACCCTGACGACGGAGAGTGTCATCGTCGAACTCTCCGCGCTCGCCGTGCTCTGCGCCCTCCTGGTGTTCTTCACGTCGCTGCGGATCCGGCGGGAGCGGGAGCTGATCCGGGTGCGCTCGGTGTCCGACGCGACCCAGCGAGTGGTGCTGCGCCCGCTTCCCGAGCGGGCCGGCCCGGTGTCCCTGGCCTCGGCCTATCGCAGCGCCGAGGCCGACTCGGGCATCGGCGGCGACCTGTACGCCGTGGCACGCACCGGCGGATCGACCCGGCTGGTCATCGGGGACGTACGGGGCAAGGGCCTGGCCACGATCAGTGACACGGCCATCGCGCTGGGCGCCTTCCGTGCAGCCGCACACCGTGAGATGCCGCTGCCGGAGCTGGCGGCCTACGTGGAGGACTCGGTCCGCTGGGGTCTGCGGGAGTTCTCGGAGACCGCGGAGGACGTGCCCGAGCGGTTCGTGACCGCCGTGCTGCTGGACATCCCGGACGAGCAGCCGGTGGTGCACGTGATCAGTTGCGGGCATCCACCGCCTCTGCTGCTGCGCCCCGGCGCCGCCACGGCGACCCCGCTCGTGGTTCCCGAGCCCGCGCCCCCGCTCGGCCTCGGCGTGATCTCCGAAGGGGCGTACGCTCCCGCGTCCTTCCCCTTCGCACCCGGTGACCGGCTGCTGCTCTACACCGACGGTGTCACCGAGGCCCGCGACGCCCTGGGTGCGTTCTATCCGCTCGCCGAACGCGCAGCGGCCTGGGCGGACCACCGGCCCGACCAACTGCTCCGAAGGATCACCGCCGATCTGGAGACATACGCCGGCGGACAGCTGAACGACGACATGGCCATGATCGCTCTGGAGCGCGACGGGCAGCCGGCGGCCGCCTGACCCGCCGGAGGCCGGCCGCTGACGCGTCCTTCACGATCGGGTCGCGTCGATCTCCTGTTCGGCCCAGACCGTCTTGCCGGCGGGTGAGTGGCGGGTGCCTCGTCGGCTGGACAGCTGCGAGACGAGGAAGAGGCCTCGTCCGCTCTCGTCCGTCACCCGGGCGTGGCGCAGGCGCGGGACGGTGTCGCTCGCGTCGGTCACCTCGCAGACGAGCACCCGGTGGCGGATGAGGCGCAGAGTGATCGGTGCGGCACCGTGCCGAACGGCGTTGGTGACCAGCTCACTGACGATCAGCTCGGTGGTGTCCGTGACACGCTCCAGTCCCCACTCGGTCAGCTGCGCGGTGGCCAGGGCCCTGGCGTTCGCGACGGCGGCGGGCTCGTCCGGCAGGTTCCAGCAGGCGACCTGTGCGGGACTGAGCGAGCGTGTCCGGGCCAGGAGCAGGGTGGCGTCGTCGAGGAGCGCCCGGGTGGGCAGGGTGTCGAGTACGGCCGAGCAGAGTTCTTCCAGGGGGCGGTCCGGCTGCGCGAGGAGGGTGCCGAGGCGGTGCATTCCGGCCTCGATGTCCTCGTCACGCCTCTCGACCAGTCCGTCCGTGTAGAGGGCGAGCACACTGCCCTCGGGCAGTTCCAGCTCCACGGCCTCGAAGGAGGCCTGCCCGACGCCGAGCGGCAGACCCGAGGGCAGGTCGGGGATCGTGACCCGCCCCTGCGCCGAGACCACCACGGGCGGCGGGTGGCCCGCCCGTGCCATCGCGCAGCGCCGGGTGACCGGGTCGTAGACGGCGTACAGGCAGGTGGCGCCCGCCTCCGTGGTGGTGCGCCCGTGGATGTCGGGCTCCTCGTCGGTGAGGCGGGAGATCGTGTCGTCGAGATGTGCCAGCAGATCGTCGGGGGGCAGGTCCAGGTTGGCGAGCGTGTGGACCGCCGCGCGGAGCCGGCCCATGGCCGCCGCGGCGTTGATGCCGTGTCCGACGACGTCGCCCACGACGAGCGCCACCCGGGCGCCGGACAGCGGGATGACGTCGAACCAGTCCCCTCCCACCCCGTCGTGCGTGTCGGCCGGAAGGTAGCGGGAGGCCACCTCCACGGCCGCCCCGCCGGTGAGCTGCCGGGGCAGCAGGTTGCGCTGAAGGGCGAGCGACGCGGTGCGCTCGCGCACATAGCGGCGGGCGTTGTCCAGGGACAGCGCGGCGCGGGCGACGAGTTCCTCGGCGAAGCACAGATCGTCCGGTTCGAACGGCGCGGAGTCGTCCATGCGGACGAAGACCGCCACACCCAGTACGGCGCCGCGTGCGTGGATCGGCACGATCATCAGGGAGTGCATCCGGTGCTCGCGGATCTTGTCCAGCCGTTCCCGGTCGAGCCACGTGCCGCAAGAGGTGTCCAGCACCGTTTCGAGATGGGATCTGCCCGAGGTCAGGACATCCGTGAAGGGCGAGGACGCCGGGACGAACACGGCATCCCCGCGCGCCCAGAGGGACTCCGGTGTCCCCTCGCGGATCGAGGCCGCACCCGCTCGGCGGAAGGCCGGTATATGCCTGTTCGGCGCGCCGAGCCGGGCCAGTGACTCCTCGCCCTGCGGGACCGACTCCGCCAGGTCGACGGTGACGTAGTCCGCGACGCGCGGCACGACGAGGTCGGCGAGTTCCTGCCCGGTCCGCAACACGTCCAGCGTGGTGCCGATCCGGGTGCCGGCCTCGCTGAGCAGGGCCAGGCGTTCGCGCGCCCGCTGTCTGTCGGTCACGTCGACGCTCATGACGCACACCCCCAGGGTGTGGCCCTGGGCGTCGTCGAGGCGGAAGAAGGAGGTCGAGAACGAGTGCTCCTGGCGGCCGTCGGCCGCCGGCCACGCCCGGTAGGCGTGGTCGATCATCGGGGTGCCGGTGTGCAGGACCTGGCGCATCACCGCCTCCACCGATTCGGTCTCGGGTCCCGGCAGCACCTCCGTCAGCCGTCGTCCGAGCCGTTTCTCGCGCGGGATGCCGTCCTGGGGCGCCAGTGCGTCGTTCACCCAGACGCAGCGCAGATCGGGATCGCGGACGGCGATACCGATCGGCGTGCTGGACAGCAGCGCCTCCACCTCCGCATCGCTGAGGGGCCGCGAGGCGGCGGCCGTCGCCTCGGCCGCGGTGACCAGCCACTGGGTCCTTCCGTCCTGCCCCGCGAGCGGGCATGCCCGCAGGTGCGCGTCCACGGTGCTGCCGTCCCGTCGGCGGAGCCCGACGATCCCGGACCAGCCGTCGCCGCAGCGGCCCCGGTCCGCGTGTGCGGACGCCTTCTCGGCGTACTCGGGCGCGGCCAGTATCTGCGCGGCGGGGCGGCCGACCACCTCCGCGGCCGGATGGCCGGTCAGTCGCTGAGCCGCCCGCGTCCACGCGATCACCGACCCGTCCGCGTCCACGACCGCCATGGCCGCGCCGATCGTGGGCCCGGTCCCCCATCCGGTGCCCGGCGTCGTCTCCTCGGTTCTGGCCATCGGGGCCGTCCCTTCTACCGGGTGGGTGTGTCTCGAGCGGCAGGGCCCGTGTCGGCGAGGCGATCGAGCCAGTCCGCCAGGAGGGCCCGCTCGGAGCGCGTCATCACGGTGGTGTCGCTGTCCCGCAACGCCTCGCGCAGGGCCGCGGCCCGGCGTGCGACGTCCGCGCCCTCCTCCTGGTCGCCGGCGCCCCCGGTGGTGATCGTGCGCAGCACGTGTTCGCGTGCCACGGCCGGCAGTTCGAGATTCCGCTCGCCCGGCGGCGTCGCGATCAGTGAGAGCACGACGCCGAGACCGCCTGCGTGCATGAGTTGTGTGGCGCGCTCCACGCTCATGCGGAGCCGGCCGGCGTCCGCCACCCGGGCGATGTTCCGGCGCAGGATCGCGATGGTCTCGAGTCCTCCGGGAATGCCGCCGCGGTACCGCCCCTCGCCGTACATCAGGACGTAGAAGCCGGGCCGGGAGAGGCCGAACTGCACGTGCAGGTCCCAGGACCGGCGCAGGTCGGCGACAGGGTCGTCGGTCTCCTCCAGACTCTGCTTCTCGCGGAGGTACTCCCGGAACCCGTAGGCGGCGAGCGCGTCGAGGAGTCCCTCCTTGTCCCCGAACAGCCGGTACAGCGTCGGTGGCTGCACCCCGGCCGCCGCGCTCACCGCGCGCGTGGAGATGGCCCCACGGCCCTCACGGCTCAGGAGATCCGCTGCGGCGCAGAGAACCTGTTCCCGAGTACGCTCGGCACGTTCCGACACATAGCAGATTTTATCGCTGTTATACATTTTTTCAATGCATTGATATCTATGTACGACAATACGACTTACGCTGACGCGCCTCATGCGGAAGCACACTGGACGGCGACGAGCGCCACGTCGTCGTGCAGGCGCCCGTTCGTGTGGCGGAGCAGGTCGTCGTGGACCTGCTGGAGCAGGGCTTCCGGATCCGACCCGGCCGTGCGCCAGGGAATGTCGGCTTCGGTGACGGAGTAGAAGGCTCCGGCAGGGTCACGGGCCTCGGCGAGTCCGTCGGTGTAGAGCAGGAACGCGTCTCCGGGGGCGTACCGGAACTCCTCCTGCCGGTAGTTCTCGCGGTCGGCACCGGCCAGACCGATGGGCGGCGCGGGGCTTCGGCTCGTCAGCGCGGTGACGCGGTTGCCGTGCACGCGCAGGGGCAGCGGATGTCCGCAGCTGACGGACCTCATGACGCCTCCGTCGACGGGGAACTCCAGGAGCAGGGCCGTGATGAATCGCTCCGCCGCGTCCGGGTCGGTCTCCGCCGCCTCCGCCACATGACGGCGGAAGCTCCCTTCGAGGGCTGCCGCCAGGTCCGGCAGGGTGGGGTGCTGGTGCGCCGCCTCGCGGAACGCGCCGAGCACGGCCGCCGTGTCGTCCAGAGCCGCGAGGCCCTTGCCCTTGACGTCCCCGATGAGGAACCGGGTGCCGTACGACGTCTTCGCGGCCGCGTACACGTCGCCTCCGACATCGGCCAGGGTGTCGGCGGCTCGGTAGAGGGCGGCGACCTTCAGGTCCGCGATCCGGCGGGGAAGCGGCCGGAGGACCACGCGCTGCGCCGCCCGGGAGATCGCTCGCAGCCGGCTCGTCTCCTTGTGACTGCGCTCCCGGCACCGGCAGAAGGCGACGAGGAGCAGAGAGACCACCAGCAGCGTCGCCGCATGGACGACGAGGATGGGCGAGCCGAGCAGTCCGTCGCGGATGTCGCAGACCATCGCGGCCACGAGGGACAGGCCGGCCACGTTCCCGGTCGGCAGCGCCGTGGAGAAGGCCGCCATCAGGGCCGGTGCGGCGATGAACAGGGTCGCCAGATGGATGTCCGCGGGCACGACGAGACCGGCCGCCATCACGCCCAGGACGAGGGCGACGAGGGCCGCGGGGGCGGAACCGACCGGAGACGGCCCCGGCCGCCCGGAGATGTCCGAGCCGGGGCCGCCGGCCCCCTTGGGGTGAACGGCGGCGGGCAGCGCACGTCCTCCCGGGCCTCCGGCCGGGGCGACGACGTCCGCCGCGCGCCGAGTGAACCTGTTCACCATGTCCTGTCCTGCCTCCTTTCCTGGGTCGCGCCGGGACGCCTTGGGTCCCGGCGCATCGCGTCTACTCCGGCCAGGCGGAGTTCTGGATCACGTCGACGAAGTCGACGCGCCGGAAGCCGGGGACGAAGTGCTCCAGCACGTCCGCGTTCACCGTGCCGAAGGTGGTGCCGGGGCGGTGGGCGAAGCCGTCCGTGAACGCCTTGAGGATCTGCCGCTTGAAATCCGGCCGGGGATGGGCGGCGGTGACCTCGTCGATCTCGGCCCGGCCGATGTTCGCCAGGTGCAGACCGAGCACGTCGGTCTCCACACCCGCGGTGGTGGCCGCGATCTCCGGGGCCATCTTGTACGGCACCTCGGGCGTGGTGTGCAGGGCGATGGCCGTCCACACCGTGTCGGCGCCGGCGTCGAGGACGCCATGGCTCAGCAGGAAGGCCCGCGCCTGGTCCGCGCCGTCCATCTCGAACCGCTGGTCGTCGCTGCGGTAGGGCGGCACCAGGCCCGTGTCGTGGAAGAGCGCCGCCACGTACAGAAGTTCGGGGTCGGGGTGGACACCCCGCGCCCGGGCCTGGAGGCTGCCGAAGAGGTAGACCCGCCGGGAGTGGTGGTAGATCAGCGGCGGAGTGGTGTCGCGGATCAGGTCGGTGGCGTCCTGGACGAGCTTGCTGTCGGGGATCTCGACGCCGGCGATCTTCTCTGCCATGGCGGCCTCCTCGGACGGTGGATGTCGATGTGTTCCCACCTTCCGCCGGGTCCGGCCGCCGCGTCCGCTACCGGATGGCCGACAAGTCCTCGAAAACGGCCACGCGCTCTCACCGCTGCCCGGTGCCGCGGGTGCCTCCGGTGGGTGCCGCCGTGCCGGAACCGGGGCGCGTGGTGGTGAAGCGGTGCTGGTAGCGGGTCGGTGACACGCCCAGGTGGCGGGCGAAGGCGCGCCGAAGGCTCTCGTAGCTCGGGAAGCCGGACTGGGCGGCGGCCTCGGTGGCGCTGTGTCCGGCGTCGAGGAGGGCCTTGGCCCGGTCGAAGCGGATCAGTTCCACGTACTTCATCGGCGTGGTGTCCAGTTCGGCGCGGAACATGCGGGTCAGATGGCGGGGGCTGACCCGGACCCGCTCGGCCAGCGAGTCCAGGGTGTGGTCGGCGGCCGGATCGGCCTGCACGATGTCCTGGACCAGCCGCAGCACGGGGGTGCGGGGAGCCGGTCCCTGGAGCGAGGCGGAGAACTGCGACTGCCCGCCGGCCCGCTGCATGTACACCACCAGCGAGCGGGCGACCTTACGGGTCAGGTCGGGGCCGTGGTCCTCCTCCAGCAGCGCCAGCGCGAGGTCGATGCCGGCGGTGACGCCGGCCGAGGTGTAGGTGGTGCCGTCCTTGACGTAGATGGCGTCGGGCGCCACGCGCAGGGACGGATAGCCGCGGGCCAGCGACGTCGTGTGCCGCCAGTGCGTCGTCGCCCGCCTGCCCTCCAGCAGGCCCGCCGCGGCCAGGACGAACGCGCCCGTGCAGATCGACGCGACCCGTCCGGCCTTCTCCGAGAGGCTCTTCGCGACGGCGACGAGCTCCGGGTCGACGGGCCGGCCCGGCAGCAGGTCACCGCCCGGGATCAGCACGGTGTCGAAGGCGGGGGCGGAGTCCGCGTCCGTGTCCACCGGAACCTGGAGGCCGATCGAGGTGCGCACCGGTTTGCCGGTCACCGAGACGACGGTCAGCCGGTAGTCGGCTCCGTACCGGTTCGCCTCGCTGAAGACCTCCGCCGGGCCGGAGAGGTCCAGCATCTTCATGTCGTCGAAGACGAGAACGCCCACGCTGTGTGTCTTCGGTGCCACTGGCCTCACCCCTGTCCCGTCGACCGAGCCCCGTCGACCGAGCCCGGGCGACCGAGCCCGGGCGACGTGTCCCGGGCGACCGGTCCCGAACCGGTTCCGCTGACCAGTGTGGGACATGGAACGGGCGAAGACGCTGCTGGACAGCGCCTTCGCCCGCCCCGGCCGTGCCGCCCCGATCCGCCGGGCAGGCCCTACTCGCGGTGCCCCGACGGCTCGGACGCGACCGCGTCCCGGTCCTGGCCGGGGGCCGGTCCGGAACCGAGGGATCCGTCGCCCCCGCCGAGTGCCGGTTCGCGCGTGCGGTCACCGTGTCCGGGCCACCACGCCGCGTGGCCGACCAGCGCGGTGAGGCTCGGGGTGAAGAACATCGCCATCACGAAGGCGGCGACCACGATGCCGAAGGACACCGCGAAACCCATCTCCGTGAGCAGCGAGTTGCCCGCCAGCATCATCGTGGCGAAGGTGGCCGCCAGGATGAATCCGGCCGCGGCCACGGTCGGGCCGGCGTGCCGGAGTGCCAAGCCGGCCGCCTCACGCGGCTCGCGGCCCTCGCGGGCCTCCTCGCGGAGCCGGGCGATCATGAGGATGTTGTAGTCGGTGCCGATGGCCACGACGAACAGATACATGATCACCGGGAGCATGAACATCAGGCCCGAGTGTCCCTGTCCGTCCTGGAAGATCCACACGGTGGCGCCGAGCGTGGCGCCGAAGCCGAGACCCACCGAGGCCATGAGGTACCAGGGGGCGACCACGCTGCGCAGCAGCAGCCCGAGGATGACCATGATCAGGACGGCGGCGACGGGGAAGACCGTCCGGTAGTCGTGGTTGACCGCGGCGTTGATGTCCTTGTAGATCGACGACATGCCGCCGACGAGGGCCTCGGTGCCGTCGGGTGCGCTGGAGTGCGCGACGTCGCGCACCTTGCCCACGGCTTCGATCGCCTTGTCCGTGGACGCCTCGTACTTGAGGGTGACGGTGAAGTCCGCGGTGGTGCCGTCCTTGGCGACCTGGGTCATGCGGGCTTCCGCGACCCCGTCCACGGCGCCGAGCTTCTTCGCGTACGCGTCGAAGGCGGCCTTGTCCAGCGGCTTGCCGTCGGTGCTGGACAGGTAGACGTCGGTGGGTGCGGCGGCACCCGCCGAGTAGGCCTTCTGCATCTCGTCCTGGACGACCATGGACTCCTTGGTCTTCGGCATCGAGCCGGAGGCCAGGTCGAACGTGGCCTTGTAGCCGAGCGTGCCGAGCGAGAGCACGACCAGGACGAGGCCGGAGGCCACGGCGGTCAGGGCCGGGCGGCGCCGCACACCGCGCCCGAGGGCGGCGAAGCGGGCGTTGTCCGGCTCGCGCTGCCAGGACTTGGAGGGCCAGAAGACCTTCGGTCCGATGAGCGAGACCACGGCCGGGATCAGGGTCAGGCCCGCGATCAGGGTGGCGCCGACCGCGATGGCGAGCGCCGGGCCCATCTGCTTGAGGAAGCCGAGCGTGGACAGCACCAGCGCGAGGAAGGCGATGATGACCGCTCCGGCGGCGGAGGCGATGGCCTCGCCGACCCGGTCGACCGCGTTGATCATGGCCTGCTTCGGCTCGTCGCCGGCGCGCAGCCGTTCGCGGTAGCGGAACATCAGGAAGAGGAAGTAGTCCGTGCCCACGCCGAACAGCACGACGATCAGGATCGACGAGATCGAACTGTTGGCCTGCAGGTCGAACAGCTTGGTGGCGTAGGAGATCAGGCCGTTGGCGATGGCGGACACCAGGCCGATCAGGATCAGCGGCAGTACCGCCAGGATCGGCGCGCGGAAGATGATCAGCAGGGTCACCAGGATGATCGCGAAGGTGCCGATGCCGATCAGCGCCTGCCCGCGCTTGGACGAGTCCTGCTGGTCGAGGGCCTGCGCGGCGGAGCCGCCGAGCTTGACCTCGAGATGTGTGCCCTTGGCCAGTTGCTTGATGTCGTCGCGCAACACCTTGGCCGCGTCGGCCTGTTTGGGCTGGCCGGCGTTCTTGCTGTCCATCTGCACCAGCGTCAGGCCGTACCTGCCGTCCTTGGACGGCGGGCCGGGGACGACCTTCTGCACCTGGTCGATGTGCTTCTTGCCCAGTTCTGTGGTGATCCGGGCGATGTCCTGCTTGTCCGCGGCGGTCATCTTGGCGCCGTCGGTGCGCTGGTACAGCGCGATCGCGGACGGCGTGAAGGCGCTGGGGAACGCCTTCTGCTGCAGGTCCGCGGCCTTGATGGACTCGTAACTCTTGGGCAGGAAACTGCTCTCGTCGCTGTTCGACGGCAGGCTCGGAGCGGTGGCGACGATCGCCACCGCCGCGATCAGCCATGCCACGATCGTCCAGACTGGATGTCGAACGACAGCGTTCCCGATACTTCGGAACATGCGGAAGGTCCTCCGGGGAAGGAAGATCACCGCAGCCCGGGGAGCGGACCCTGGCATCGGCGACCCCGGCCGGCACGCACGGATGGGGCCGGCCGAACGGTTGTCTTGCGGTCCGATCGTAGTGACCGGACGTGAAGATCATTTCACCAGGCTCACATCGTCCCGAGAAACCGGTTTTCCCGTTCCGGACGGCGAGCGGACCGCACCGGACGGCCCGTTGGCGCCGAGCTCCAACGACCTCCGAGGCAGCCCCATCTCACCAGCCCTCAGGGCCTCTTCACCACCCGTGCACACACCACGCACCCGCTCCGGCGCGGCGAGCCGGACCCATCGACACCCGTGAAACGGCCCACACAACCTCAGTCAGTACTTCAAACGGAATTCGATCGAACAGCGCCAGAGGGAGTCAGCTCCGCGCGGGGCCCCGAACCGGCGCGCAGTGTGCGCCGTCGCGACTGCGCCGGCTTCCGTTCCGCACCCGCACCGCACGTACTTGTCGGAACGTCATGCCCTGTCCCGGCCGGGCACCCGCGTGCCGCTCACGTCTGCCCGCTGTGTGCCTGCCGGACCGCCGTGGCTTCCGCCGCCCCAGAGGAGACCGCCATGTCCGAACTACCGCGCCGCGACCTGCTGCGGCTGACCGCACTCGCCACCGCGATCCCGGCGTTCCAGGCCATGTTCCCGGCCGGCGCCCAGGCAGCGACGAGGTCGCCGACGCGAGAACCGCGACGGGAGAGCTGACGGCGCGTCAGCGCGCCCGGCTGATCGAGGCGGCGGCCCGAGCGCGCCTCCGCCTGACCCGGCGATCCGGCACGGGCCCGAGGGGGTGTCTCGCCGATCAGGGTGGATCAGGGAGCGGTGGCTGGTGATGGGGGTACCTCCCACGCCGTTCAGGCAGTGGGGGAACATCGCAAGGCGGAGAAGGGAGTCGATGCGGAGCATCGGCGACCGACGACAACGCGGCGAGGTGCGGTGCCAGGCGTCGCCAGTCCGGCATGATCGGCGAGACACCCCCTGGCTATCGGAGGGCGGCGTCCGGCGGGCGCTCCCGCACGGCGCCGTACCCGACGAAGTACGCGGGGAGACGGCGTAGCAGCGGAGACCCGGCGAGCAGGCCCGCGACGCGCCGGGCCCGGTCCGCGCTGCCGAGGGGCTGCCGCCCTTGCAGGACGGGGGCGATGAATCCGGCGTGGGCGATCCGCTGGAGCGCCTGCGTCGCGACCGTGGTGGGCCGGCGCCGGCGCTGGACGCCGCGCACGTCGCTCAGGCCCACGGCCCCCTCGCGCAGCGGCTGGATCAGGTGCCGGGCGGCGGCGACGGCGTCCTCCACGGCGAGGTTGATGCCGATGCCGAACACCGGGGACATCGCGTGCGCGGCGTCTCCGATGCAGAGCAGGCCGGGCCGGTGCCAGCGGCGCAGACGGTCCAGCCGTACGTCGAGGAGCTTGACCTCGTCCCAGGAGCGCAGCGCATGGGTGCGGTCCGCGATCCAGGGGACGGCGGCGCCGTAGCCGGCCCGGAAGGTCTCCAGGCCGGCTGCGCGGCGTTCGGCGTCGCTGCCCTTGGGGATGAGCGCGGCGCACTGCCAGTAGTCGCCGCGGTCGATCATCGCGGTCAGGAAGCGGTCACCCGTGGCGCCGACGAGCCCGCTCGGATCGTGCTCGTGCCGCGGGAGGCGGAACCACCAGGCGTCCATCGGGCAGTCGAAGCGGCGCAGTCCCAGTTCCGGGCGGGAGCGGGCCAGTGATCCACGGCCGTCGCAGGCGACCGTGAGATGGGCACGCAGCTCGCCCGTGCCGCCGTCGGCGGTGCGGTAGCGCACCCCGGTGACCCGCCCGTGCTCGACCAGGAAGGAGGTCGCCTCGGTGCTCATCCGCAGGTCGAAGGAGGGCTCGCGGCCGGCCTCCTCGGCCAGCAGGTCCAGCAGGTCCCACTGGGGCACCATCGCCACGTAGTCGTAGCGCCCGCGCAGTACGGACAGGTCCGCGACGGTCACCATCGACCGGTCCGCCCCGACGGGCAGCTGGACCGTGCGCACCCGCCGCTGGGGCAGCTCGGCGAAGCGCCGCGCCAGCCCCAGGTCGTCCAGCAGGGCCAGCGTCGACGGGTGCACGGTGTCGCCGCGGAAGTCACGCAGGAAGTCGCCGTGCTTCTCCAGCACCGTCACGGCGACG
This sequence comes from Streptomyces sp. MK7, assembly GCF_032658145.1. Taxonomy (NCBI): domain Bacteria; kingdom Bacillati; phylum Actinomycetota; class Actinomycetes; order Kitasatosporales; family Streptomycetaceae; genus Streptomyces; species Streptomyces sp. MK7. The sequence goes on along the minus strand of NZ_JAVACL010000068.1, from coordinate 14,841 downwards.
CCGGCCCGGGCCAGCAGCAGCGCGAACACCATGCCCGCGGGGCCGCCGCCGACCACACAGCACGTGGTCCGTTCCATCACAGCCCTGCCTCTCAGGAGAGCAGCACTTCACCGCACGCACTTCACCGCAGGCGATGTCCCGCACGCGATGCACGGCAGATAATTCATCGTGTAATGAAAATTGTACTCCCCCGCCGCCGGGAGGGGGTTCAGGCTCACCGGTCCGTGGCTGTCCGGGTCTCACGGACCGGTGAGCCGCCCGGGTGGCGCGCCAGGCGTGGGCGCCCGGGGACGCGGCCGTCCGCTGGGCGACCTGGTCGGCGGTGACGCCGGGGGCCGTCTCGACGAGGGCGAGCCCGTCGACGGTGACGTCCAGGGCGCCGAGGCCGGTGATGACGCGATGGACACACCCCCGGCCGGTCAGCGGCAGACCGCACTCCGGGACGGTCTTCGGGGAGCCGTCCTTGGCGGTGCGCTCCATGAGCACGATGACCTGGCGGGCGCCGTGGACGAGGTCCATCGCCCCGCCTCCATCACCCTTCCGCCGGCCTCAGGCCGCCTCGCCCAGCAGCCCGCACAACTCGACGTCAAGATCGAGCAGCTCCGCCTCCCGGCCCGCCGGCACCACCTGGTAGGTCCGCTTCAGCCACCGCTCCACCACGGCGGACGAGATCTCGAGCACGGCGCTCCCGTCGGGTCCGGACAGGACCAGACACAGCACGTCGCACCGCGCGTCACCCAGGACGGGCCAGATCCGTACGTCCCCCTGCCCGCAGGGCCCGTGCAGGCCCTCTGCCAGCAGTTCGCGGGCGAAGACCCAGGTGACCGGGTACGCCTGGCCGAACCGGAAGGTGACCTCCACGGCATAGGGGTCGTACGGGCTGTAGGACAGACGGGTCGGTACCGCGACGCTGCCGCCCGGTGCGGCCACCAGACGCATCTCGCATTCCTGCTCGACGAAGCTCTCCATGGGTGATCTCTCTGTGCGTAGTTCCCCGCGCGGACGATGCCGGGGCCCAGGGCGGCTCCCTGCGGGGCTGCCGCCCCGAACAGGTCCGCGATCATCCGTGAGGGCGCACGCGCGACCCGCTCGCGGGAGGCGTCTGCCGCCGACACCGCTTCAGGCGCCTGGCGGAGGGAAACCGCCGCTCCGACGGCGGACCGTGCACCAAGGCCGGCCGCGGTGAAGCAGCGCCGAAGCTACGCCAATTTCATACAAGATTAAACTTCTTCGCTGGTGAGGTATTTCACCCGACGGCCCGCCAGGCCCTCGAAGCGGCCGAACCCGGTGCACCCCCACCGCATCGCCGCACCCCGCTGTGCCTCACACCACTGCCCATACGGGGCCAATCGTGCAACCATCACATTCGTGCAAGATTCAACCACATGCCTGAAGCGACGGCCCGCGGCAGCCACGGTCCTGCGGCCGCTGCACGCGGCCCGGTCACCGCATCACCGCACACGGGCGGTCTCCGCGCTCACCCGCGGCGCCAAAGGCCTGGTCGCGGCGCTGCTGTCCTGGGAGGTGGCGTCCTGGTGGCTGCCCGGTCAGCAGTACCTCGCCGTCGCCACGGCCCTGCTCATGGTCAACGCCCCCACCATCCATCGCTCGCTCACCCAGGCCGCGCGCAGCGTGGCCACCCGGGCGGCGGGGCTGTCGCTGGCCACGGCGGTGGTCTGGATGCTGGGCTCGACGGCCGGGAGCGTCGCGGCGATCCTGGCCGTCGCGCTGGTCGCGGGCGGCCGCGGCTCCGACAACCGGCTGCAGGTCGTCTCCACCGCCGTGCTCACCCTGACCGTGGCCACGGCGGCCCCTCTCGGCCATGTCGTCGCCCCCGTCCTGGCCACCCTGGCCGGCGCGGCGGCGGGCACCGCGGTCAACGCCCTCATCCTGCCGCCGCTGCACCTGGACGCCTCCGACGCCTCGGTGCGCGACCTCGCCGCGGCCATGGGCTCCCTCCTGCACGACATGGCGCGCGGCCTGCACGAACGCCGCCACGACGACCACGCCCACACCTGGCTGGAAGCAGGCAGACACCTGGAAGAACTCGTCGCACAGGCCCACGAGGACGTCGGCCGAGCACAGGAAAGCCTGCGCTGGAACACCCGCTGCGCCGTCCACGGCGCCCTGCACGGCGCACACCGGCCCCCCGCCCACGCCGAGGCACTGCGCGCCCTGCACCACGTCTCCTTCCAGGTCCGCGGCATCGCCCGGACCCTGGCGGACAACGTCGACGACCGCCACACCGACCACCACCTGGGCCGCCTCTTCCTCGACCGCTACGCCGTCACCCTGGAGGCAGCCGGAGAAGCGGTCACCTCCTTCGGCGCCCACGGCCCCGCCGCCGGCCCTCACACCACCTCCGCTCGCGACCGGCTGCGCCAGGGCATCCACGAGGCCACCGCCTGGCACACCACCATGACCGACCTCATCACCCACGGCACCCTCCCCGAACCCGGCGCCTGGCACGTCTACGGATCACTCATGACCGACATCGAACGCCTCCTGACCGACCTCGACCGCGCCGACCAGTTCACCACCGCCGCAACCACACCCCGGCCCACCGACGCACCCACGCCGTGCGCGAGCACGGCCCCGTAGACACCGGGAAACCGGGAAACCGGGAAACCGGGAAACCGGGAAACCGGGAAACCGGGGAACCAGGGAATGACGTATGCGCAAGCACTGTTGAACACGCACAGGCTCTGGCGGTGCGGAACGACACCGCGTCCCTGCGCCGGGCCAGGGCGTCGGCCCGCGGTCGGACCGGTCGGGCCCTCACCTGCCCATCGCCGCACTCACTCGCGGCGCCTGCCCGGGCCCGGCGGCTGACCCGGCGTCACATGGCGGATGCCCCCCGACGGACCCACGGACGTGTGGAAGTGGCCGACGACGGTCCGCCGAGCGGGTTCCACCGAGTTGACGAGCCGTCGGGCGATCCGCGGTCGGTCGCCCGTTCTCCGTGGCGTGCGCCCCCGGATGCCACCCCGACTCGGACACGGCACCGCTCATGCGTGCCCGACCGGCCGCCGGTTCCCGCGCGGGAACCGGCGGCGTCCCGCGCCCGGATGCCCCACCCGGACGCGGGAGTCGGTGATGAGGGGCCCGTCAGCCGAGAACGCGGACGTCGAAGTGGCCGCCGACGTTCAAGATCACCCATGCGTTGTCGTGCCACCGGTAGAGGCGGTGACCGTCATACCGGTAGCGGTGGTCGTGGTCGTAGCTGTACCAGTCGTGCCCGCCGCGCTCCCACCAGCGGTACCCGTCCCAGCGACGGTCGTACCCGCGGTGACCGCTCCCACGGTGGCCGTGCTCGCGGTACTGGCCCCACCGACGACCGTCCTCCCGGAGGCCGTTGCCATGACGACGGTCGTCTCCGGCGTGGCGGTCGGCGCGCCGGCCGTGGCTGCCGCCTTCATGGGTGACGACGGCTGTGTGGTGACTCGCCGGCTCGGTCGCGGCCGAGGCGGAACCGCCGGCCACGAGAAGCGAGACCGCCGCGATGCCGAGCGATGCGACCGCTGTGGCGGCCCTGCGCACGAAGGCGCGACTCATGATCTTCCTCCTTGCTCGGCCCCGCTCCGCGCACGGTTCAGCCGGAGCGGGGACTGTGCCCTTCGAGTTGGGCACTGGTGAACCTACGCCCGACATAGTTGAACGATGAACCAAATCTGCGGTGAGGTATGTCATGAGCCCGTCGCCCCCGCACTCGCGAACAGACCGCGGCTGTGAACGACGGCACTGCGGCGACCCGAGCCGCTCGCAGGTCGCGCACCGGCTGGTCGACGAGCTCACCAGGCCCGTGCGTGCGGAGGCCGACCGGACTTGACGTGCCCCCGGGACCACGCCGGGGATGACATGCGTCAGGCCGTCGCCGCGCGTCCCGCCGTGCTCTCCCTGACCACCAGGCGGTACGGCGCCTTCGACTCCGCGGGCGGGGGTGCCGTGCCCTCGATGACGGCGATCAGCGTACTGACGGCGGTGTGTGCGATCCGCGCCTTGTCGGGGGCGATCGTGGTGAGGGCCGGCGAGCTGTAGCGGCCCTCCTGGATGCCGTCCACGCCGATGACGGCGATGTCGTCGGGGATGCGCACCCCCGCCCGGGTCAGCGCGTGCATCGCGCCGATGGCGAGCAGGTCGTTGTAGCAGAAAACGGCGTCCGGCGGGTGGGGCAGGGCGAGCAGCCGCTCCACGGCCTGGGCGCCGAAGTGACGGTGGAAGCGGGGGGTGGGGACGACGAGGTCCTCGTCGACGGGGACACCGGCCCGCTCCAGGGCCTGGCGGTAGCCGATGGTGCGCAGTTGGGCGGTCTCGCCGGTGCTGTAGGGCTGGTCGCCGATGGCGGCGACACGGCGCCGGCCGAGGCCGAGCAGGTGCTCGGTGGCCTCGCGGGCCGCCGCGATGTTGTCGATCGCGACGTGGTGGAAGTCGCCGTTGAAGATGTGCTCGCCCAGGAGGACGACGGGGACCTTGTTGGTGCGGCTGCGCAGTTCCTGCGCGGAGATGGTCAGCGGGCTCAGCAGCAGGCCGTCGAACATGGTGGCCCGTGACTCGCGGCCCAGCAGCTCCCGTTCGCGCTCACCGTCGCCGTCGGTCTGGTCGAGCATGACGACGTATCCGTGGGCGCGGGCCGCGGTGATGACCTCGCGGGCCAGTTCCGCGAAGTAGGGGACGTCGAGCTCCGGCACGACGAGGGCGATCATGCCGGTGCGGCCGCGGCGCAGGTTGCGCGCGACCAGATTGGGCCGGTAGTCGAGCTCCTCCAGCGCGGCCTCGACCCGGGTGCGCAGTTCGTCGGAGACGGGCACGGAGCCGTTGACCACGTTGGACACGGTGCGGATCGAGACTCCGGCGCGCTTGGCGACGTCGCGCAGCGTCGTACCGGCCATTGCATTCCCCCTCGGGATGTCGCCGTCTTGGGAGTCCGTCCGAACGCCCCGGTCGGGCGCCCTCGGCACAACTCGATGTTACCCGGGTATTGCATCGTTGCAAAAGGCGCCGCATCATCTCTGCATCGTTGCAAACCGGCGTGCGGGACCGCCGTTCCGCGGCGCGGTGAGGCATGCCTGCGTCCGTGTGCGCGTGCGCTCTCCACCGTTGCGTGCGGCCCATACCGGCGCCCGCCTCCATCCAGAGGAGCCGTACTCATGCCCCAACCGACCGTCCCACGCCGCCGAGTCCTGCGCGGTGCCCTCGGCGCGGGAGCCCTGGCCCTCGCGGGCCCTCTGGCGGCCTGCGCTCCGGGATCCTCCTCCTCCGAACCGCGCAAGCTGACCGGCACGCCCAGTGCCTCGGCCAAGGGCGAGATCACCATCTGGAACCGCTCGGGCGACCTGTTCAAGGTGTTCGACAAGGCCATCGACGCCTTCCGCAAGGCCCATCCGAACGTGAAGGTGAACCACCAGGCCGTCGACATCGACGCCAAGCTCGCCAACACCCTGATCACCGGCACCGATCTGCCGGACGGCAGCTTCTGGGACGACGCCAAGATCGGTGGTCAGGCGGAGCACCTGTACGACCTGACGGACCTGATCGCGCCGTACCGCGACCGGACGTCCGCGTACAAGCTGTCGGTGAACACCGTCGACGGCCGCATCTACGGCGTTCCCTGGGACCTCGACCCGGGTCTGCTGTGGTACCGCGAGGACCTGCTGGAGGACGCCGGCGTCGACCCCGCCGGCCTGAAGACGTACGACGACCTGCTGGCGGCGGCCCGGGCTCTGAAGGAGAAGAACCCCTCGGCGCGGCCCGTCCACATGGAGAAGGACCCCTTCCTCGGTCAGCTGTGGCTGGAGATGCTCGCCAACCAGCAGGGCACCTCTCTCGCGGACGCGGACGGAAAGGTGCGGCTGGACTCCAAGGAGTACCGCACCATCCTCACCTGGATCCGGGACGCCGTCGACGACGGCCTGGTCACGCACAGCGAGTACCTCAAGCAGGCCGACCTCGCCGCCCTGGAGAACGGGCAGCAGGCGCTGGTGCCGTGGGCGGTGTGGTGGTCGTTCGCCCCGCAGCAGCTGCTGAAGAAGACGAAGGGCAAGTGGCGGGCCGCCCCGCTGCCGGCCTGGACCCCGGGCGGCGCGCGCAGCGGCGCGATGGGCGGCAGCAGCTTCATCATCCCGGCGAAGGCGAAGAACCCCGAACTGGCCTGGCTGCTGTACGAGTTCCTGTGCTTCAAGCAGCCCGGCTACACCGCCGTGTACGGCCCGAGCAGCGTCTACCCGGGCGGCCTGACCACCTCCGTGCCCAGCTACACGCCCGCGCGCCGCGCCGACAAACCGCTGTTCCAGCCGGTGGCGGCGCTCGGCGGGCAGGACCTGTGGAAGGTCGCCGTGGACGCCGCCGCCACCATCCCGGCCGCCGCGCCGATCCCGGCCTGGTGGACCAAGTCGGTCGACTACCTGGGCAACAACCTCCAGCGGCTGCTGGAGGGCAAGATGCGGCCCGACGACGTCATCGACGACTCCACCCGCAAGATCCAGCGCAACCTGGTGGACCGCGCGTGACACCGGCGACCCTCACCCCCGTGCAAACGGAGCGGACGGCCCCGGCGCCGCCCCGCTCCCGCTTCCGCCGCCGTGGGCCGTTCCTCACGCCGTACCTGTTCGTCGCGCCGTTCTACGTCGTCTTCGCCGCGTTCGGCCTGTACCCGCTCGTCTACGCGCTTCAGCTGAGCTTCACCGACTGGAAGGGCGCCGGCGAGGCGCGCTTCATCGGGCCGGCCAACTACACCTACCTGCTGACCAGTGAGGAGTTCTGGTCCTCGCTCGGCAACAGCGCAGTGATGTGGCTGCTGATCGTGCCCGTGCAGATCGTGGGCGGCCTGGCGGCAGCGGTGCTGCTGGCCAACGCCCGGCTGCGGCTGCGGGGCATGTTCCGGGTCGCGTTCATCGCGCCGTTCGTCACCCCGCTGGTGGCGATGGCCCAGGTGTGGATCGTGGCCTTCGACAAGGACTACGGCCTGGTGAACCATCTGCTGGGCCTGGTGGGACTGCCGCACGTCGACTGGCTGGCGTCGACCGCGTGGGCCAAGCCGACGCTGGCGCTGCTGTTCCTGTGGAAGACCACCGGGTTCGCGATCATCATCCTGCTCGCGGGGCTCCAGGCCGTACCGGCCGACGTGTACGAGGCCGCCGCGCTGGACGGAGCGTCCAGGCAGCGCCAGTTCTGGTCGCTGACGCTGCCGCTGGTACGGCGCAGCATCGCCTTCCTGGTCGTGGTGCAGACACTCGCGGTGTTCCAGATGTTCGCCGAGCCGTTCGTGGTCACCAAGGGCGGCCCGTACGGCTCGACCACCACCGGCGGCCTCTACCTCTACAACCACATCACGGCGTCCGACCTCGGGACCGGCGCCGCGAACTCCTTCCTGCTGGTGCTGCTGGTGTTCGCGCTGTCGCTGCTGTCCGTGCGCCTGCTGCGCTCCCGGGACGAGTGACCGCCATGAGCAATCGAGTGACCGTCATGAGCAGACGTGCGACCGCCGCGAAAGGACGAGTGCCCCTCATGGGCAAGAACAGCAGGAGCCTCGCCGGCCCCCGCCCCGGCCTGATGCAGTACCTCCTGCTCGCAGGCCTGGCCGTGCTGTTCGTCTATCCGATCTGGTGGGCGATCAGCAGCTCGCTGAAGCCTCCGGCGGAGATCATCCGCGACCCGCTGTCCTTCTCTCCCGGCTCGGCGACGCTGGGCAACTACCGGGCCATGTTCCACGACGTGCCGATCGGCACCGGGTTCCTCAACACGGTGCTGGTGGTGGCCGTCAAGGGCGCGATGACGATGTTCTTCTGCCCGCTGGCCGGCTACGCCTTCGCCAAGTACCGCTTCCCGGGCCGGAACCTGCTCTTCGGCGTGCTGATGCTCACGCTGATGCTGCCGACCCTGGTGCTGATCATCCCGCTGCTGCTGGAGATGAGCGAGCTGGGCTGGGTGAACACCTACCAGGCGCTGATCCTGCCCGGCAGCATCGACGCCTTCAGCATCTTCTGGATGCGGCAGACCATCGCGGCGGTCCCCGACGAACTGCTCGACGCCGGACGCGTGGACGGGGCGAGCGAGTTCGGGATCTTCGCCCGGATCGTCCTGCCGGTCATCCGTCCGGGGCTTGCCGCGCTGGGCGTGCTGACCGCCATGAACGTCTACAACGACTTCGTCTGGCCCGTCGTCGCCGTCAACGACGAGAGGCACCAGACCCTCCAGGTCGTCCTGTCCACCCTCGCGCAGAACGTCACCGGCAACCGCATCGGCGCCGACTTCGCGAGTGTCTGGGGTGAACTGCTGGCCGCCGGGAGCATCGCGATGCTGCCCGTGCTGGTGCTGTTCGTCCTGCTGCAACGCCACTTCATCAACGGGATCCTCGCGGGCAGCGTCAAGGGCTGACACCCCGTCACCTGTCCGAGACCCGCCCAGAGATCGACGATCGGAGCACCCCACCCATGCCCCGCCCCGCCTACCCCCGCCCGCACTTCGACCGCTCGCACGCCTGGCTCAGCCTCGACGGCGCCTGGGACTTCCGCGCCGACCCCGACCAGGAGCACACGAGCGACGCCACCGACGGCTACGACCAGCGGATCACGGTGCCCTTCGCCTGGGAGACACCCGCCTCCGGCATCGCCGCGCACTGGCTCCAGACCGCCTGGTACCGCCGTACGTTCACCGTGCCCGCCGACTGGACCGGCCGGCGAGTCGTCCTGCACTTCGGTGCCGTCCACCACAAGGCCACCGTATGGGTCAACGGCACCGAGGTCGCCCACCACGAGGGCGGCTACACCCCCTTCTCGGCCGATGTGACCGACGCGCTCGGCGACGGCGAGCAACTGCTCGTCGTACGCGTCCACGCCCCGGCGGACAAGCTCGACATCGCGCACGGCAAGCAGCGCAGCATGCCCCGCGACGACTACGACGGCGTCTGCTTCACCCCGTCCTCCGGGATATGGCAGAGCGTCTGGCTGGAGCACCGCCCCGCCACCCACCTCGCCGCGCTGCGGCTGCGCCCCACCGGCGACCTGACCGGCATCGCGGTCGAGGCGTCGGTGCACGGCCCCCACACGGATGGCGCGGTGCTGCGGCTGCGGGTCCGCGGCGAGGACACGGCCGTCACGACGGACGTGGGCCCCGAGGGGCGCGTCCGCGCCGAACTGCTGCTCCCCGCCCCCCGGTTGTGGTCGCCGCAGGACCCGCACCTGTACCACGTCGAGGCCGAGCTGACGTCCGCCGACGGCACGGACCACGCGACCGGCTACACCGGACTGCGCTCCGTCACCGTGGACGGCGAGACGCTGCTCCTCAACGGCGAGCGGCTGTTCGTGCGCGGCGTGCTGGACCAGGGCTACTGGCCCGAGACCGGCATCACCCCGCCCGACGACGCCGCCCTGCGCCGCGACCTGGAACTCGCCGCGGCCGCCGGCTACAACCTCGTACGCAAACACCTGAAGCTGGAGGATCCGCGCTTCGTCCACCACGCCGACACGCTCGGCATGCTGCTGTGGGCCGAGCCCGCCTCGCCCGGCCGCTTCTCCCCCGCCTCGACCGCCGCCTTCGCCGAGCAGATCGAGCCGATGGTGGAACGCGACGGCAACTCCCCCGCCATCGTCATCTGGGGCCTGTACAACGAGGAGTGGGGCCTGGACTGGGACATCCCGGGCGACCCGGCCAAGCAGCGCGCCGCCGCCGACGCCTACGACCGGCTCAAGGCCCTCGACCCCACCAGACCGGTCGTCGACAACTCCGGCTGGACGCACGTCAAGACGGATCTGCTGGACTGGCACTACTACGACGAGAGCGCCGCCTCCTGGGCCCGCACGATCGCCGGCCTGCTCTCCGGCGAACGGGACGACTTCCCCGTGAAGCTCGGCCCGGACCACGTCGTGCACAAGAAGCTCGCCGTGCCCGGGCAGCCGCTGCGCGGACTGCCGAACCTCAACAGCGAGTACGGCGGCGGCTTCACCGGTCTGGAACGCGCCTGGCATCTGCGCTGGCAGACACAGGAACTGCGCCGCCACGACCGGCTCGCCGGATACGTCTACACCGAGCTGTACGACATCGAGCACGAGAGCGCCGGGCTGCTGGACTTCCACCGCGCCGCCAAGGACCTCGCCGGCGTCGACCCGGCGCACGTCAACGCGCCCACTACGCTCGTACTGGACGTCACGCCGGTCGCGCCGGGCCGGGACCTGCTCACCGCCGTGCGGGAGTTCACGGTCGGCGTCCGCGTGTCCCACCACGGAAGTGAGCCCGTCACGGGTCTGCTGCACACCGCGTGGACACCGGTGTACGGGCCGGCGCCCGCCGGCCCGGGCCACGCCGTGCCGGGATGCCGGGCGGAGGCCAAGCCGTACGTCCTCGGCTCCCCGGTCGCCGTCTCCGCCGCCCTGCCCGAGGGCTGGACCAGCGGACGACTGCATCTGGCGCTGGTGGCCGACGGTGCCGTCGTCGCCCGCAGTGCACTCGACGTGGACACGCGGACCGCACCGCACATCGGCGACGACCCGCCGGCCCGTCCGGCCGAGTGACACCGCACCTGCCCCGTTGCGCCTGACCGTTCCTGTCCCGCACCACCCGACCCGCAAAGGAGTCCTCACGTGCTGCGCACGCACTCGCCCGGGCGCGGATCCCCGGCCCTGCTCGGCGTCCTCGCACTCGTCGCGGCCCTGCTGTCCCTGTGGGCCCCGCCCGCCTCGGCCGCACCCGACGGGAAGGTGCTGGCCTCGCCCGACCTGTCGGCGTACCCGCAGGGTGACGACAGCTACCCGCGAGCCGTACGCCTCGACCACGACGGCTCGTCGGGCCGGACGATGCTGGCCACGTTCGCCCGGCGCGACCAGGGCGGCCCCAGCTCGCTGCCGGTCTACCGCAGCACCGACGGCGGACAGACCTGGAGCACCTCACCCGTCTCCACGATCGCCTCGCACACCACCGGCTGGGACCTCGAGGCACCGGTGCTCTACGAGGTACCCCGCACCGCGAACGGTCTGAACGCCGGTGACCTGCTGGCCGCCGGCACGGCCTGGCGGGCCGGCGACTACACCACGCAGAAGGTCGAGGTGTTCAAGAGCACCGATCACGGCCTGAGCTGGCAGTACCTGTCCAACTGCACCCAGACCAGCGGCCTGCCGGACACCATCGGGCACGGCATCTGGGAGCCGTGGTTCCTGCTCGCCCCGAACAACACCCTGGCCTGCTTCATCTCCGACGAGCGGCCCGCGAACAGCCCGACCAACAACCAGGTCATCGGCCACTACACCTCCGCCGACGGCGGCCGCAGCTGGAGTTCGGCCCTCACCCAGGACGTCGCCTTCCCGTCCGACGACCTGGCCCGCCCGGGCATGTCGATCGTCGTGCCGCTGCCCGACGGGCGGTTCATGATGGCGTACGAGATGTGCCGCGACGCCACCGACCCCGACCACGCCTGCGAGGTGTACACCAAGACCAGCCCGGACGGCCTGAACTGGGCACCCGCCGACAACCGGGGCACGCTGGTGCAGACGAGCGACGGCCGGCAGCTGCTGCACACCCCGTACCTCGCCTGGGTCCCGGGCGGCGGGTCCGACGGCACACTGCTGCTGTCCGGGCAGCGGGTCGTCACCGGGCCCACCGGCGACAAGTCGGTGATGACGGAGTCCGGCACGGTCGTGTTCTCCAACGCCCGTCTCGGCGCGGGCGAGTGGACCGAGATCGAGGCCCCGGTCCGTACCTCCCCGACCGGCGGCTACAACTCCGGCGAACCGTCCTGCCCCGGCTACAGCTCGCCGATCGTGCCGAGGGCCGACGGCACCTCCTTCCTCTACCTGAGCGCCACCTGGCTCGGCACCGGCAACCAGTGCCAGGTCCGCTTCGGCACCGGCGCGCTGGGCGGACCCGTCGGACAGGTCACCACGCCGTGGGTGGCGGGCAAGTGCCTGGACGTGGACACCAACATCAGCGGCAACGGCAAGGCCGCCCAGCTCTGGGACTGCAACACCGCCACCGGCCAGCGCTGGTCGGTCGCGCCTGACGGCACGCTGCGCGCGTTCGGCCGGTGCCTGGACATCGACGGCAACGGCACGGCGAACCTCACCAAGGTGCAGCTGTGGGACTGCGACGGCGCCGGCGGCCAGCAGTGGCGCCACCAGGCCGACGGTTCGCTGCTGAACCCGCAGTCCGGCCGCTGCCTGGACATTCCCTCCGGTGCCACGGCCAACGGCACCCACCTGCAGATCTACGACTGCAACGGCCTGGGCACACAGAAGTGGAACCTGCCGGCCTGAACGGCCTTCGGCACCACCTGCCGGCGTGGCGGCGCCGAGCGCCCGCCCGGCGGGTGGTGCCGCCGCGTGTCCGCGCGGGGCGGAGCGAGCAGCGGGGCCGTCCGGGGGATCCCGGGCCGTGTCGGACGGTCACCGCGGGACCGATTGGCCATGCTGGGCCGGAACGCACCCTTCCCGGCGACAAGGAGGGCACGGCATGCCGACGGACCCGGTCGGACGATTCCTGGCGGCCCTGGACCCGGACCACCGGGAGGCCATCGGCGCCAAGCCGCGCGAGGAACAGGAACGACTCGCGGCGGCCTGGGAACGGGAACTGGAGACGGACACCGAACTCGACACCCTCGACGAGCTCTCCCCGCCGGCGGCGGAAGCCGAGGCGGCCCGCCGCGTCCTCGACGAGGGAACCGGCTGACGGGCACACACGCCGGAGAATCCACACACTGGCGAACCCACACACTGACGAACCCCTTCGCCCGCCGGGCTATCCTGACGGCCGTACTGGACACGGGGTGCCCCCTCGGGGGGCTGAGATCACACCCGTCGAACCTGAACCAGTTAGGACTGGCGGAGGGATGTCACATGTCATTGCCGTATGCCCGCGGTGAGGCGGCCGTCACCGGCACAGAGCGCGTGTTCGACGGGCGGATGCCGGCGGCTCCGGGGGATCTCCGGGTGGAGGCGCGCGGCATCGCACCGGTGCCCGAGGACGCTCGCTACGGCGGCCCCGGACGGCTGTTCACCGTATGGTTCGCGCCCAACCTGACCATGACCGGCGTGTTCACCGGCACCGTCGGCATCGCGCTCGGGCTGGACTTCGTCACCGCGCTCGTCGCCGTCGTGCTGGGCACACTGCTCGGTGCGATACCGACCGCCTACCTGGGCACGTGGGGAAGCCGGACCGGTGCGGGACAGATGCCGCTGGCCCGGCTGGCCTTCGGCCGGGCCGTCACGTTGCCGGGGGCCTTGCAGTGGCTGTCGTCCATCGCCTGGGACGCCCTGATCGGCCTGTTCGGCGGGGATGCGCTGGCGCAGTTGTGCGGCTGGCCGTTCTGGGCGGGTGTCCTGGTGATGATGGCGGCCCAGGGCGCGCTGGGCGTGCTCGGTTACGAGGCCATCCACCGCCTCCAGACGGTGATGACCTTCGCTCTCGCCGCGGCCTTCGCGGTGATGGCGGTGAAGCTGCCCGGCGGCAGCCATGCTGTGACGTCCGCGACCGCGCACGGCGCCGACCGGGCCGGTGCGTTCGTCCTGACCTGCACCATCGCGCTGAGTCTCGCTCTGTCCTGGGCTCCGTACGCCAGTGATTTCAGCCGTTACCTGCCGCGTACGGCGTCCCCCCCGCGGATGTTCTGGTACACCCTGCTCGGTGTCAGCGTGTCCTTCGTGGCCGTGCAGGCGCTCGGCCTGTGGGGAGCGGCCGAGTTCACCGACCAGACCGCTCGCGGCGTCGACACGCTGCTCGGCGGGGGCGCGCTCGGCGCGTTCGGACTGCTCGCGGTGGCGCTCGCGGCCCTGTGCAGCAACGCCATGAACGACTACAGCGGGTCGCTGGCTCTGCAGACCATGGGAGTGCGCCTGCCGCGCCCGGTGGCCGCCGCCCTCGCCGCGGTGCTCGGTTTCCCGCTCGTGCTCTGGATGCATGCGGCCGACACCACCGCCCGCTTCCAGAACGTGCTGCTGTTCGTCGGGTACTGGATCCCCGCCTTCGTGGCGATCGTGGTCGTCGACTGGGTCGTCCGTGCCCGGGCCCGCGGCGGGAAGCCGGTGGACCTGGCGGCGGAGACGGCGGGCCCTCAGCCCTGGTGGCCGGCCCTGGCGGCCTTCGTCGTCGCCTTCGCCGTGGCGGTGCCGTTCATGAGCACCGGCCTGTACGTGGGCCCGGTCGCCCGGGCCCTGCACGGCGCCGACCTCGCCTACCCGGTGGCGTTCGCCGCGGCTCTGCTCGTCTACTCGCCGCTGCGCATGCGCCGCCGGTCCTGAACGCCGACGCCGGGGCCCGGCCCGGGGCAGGGTCCTCAGGGTTCTTCCTCCGCCGGACCGGCTTCCTCTTCCACCGGGCCGGGATGTGCCGCGGGCCCGTCCGCCTCCGCGGGCGGTTCCTGCGGCTGTCGGGCCGCGGCGGTGCCGGACGCGCGGCACTCCGGGTTCCGGCACGGCCCCGGCACCCAGACCGGCACCCAGGCGCCCAGGGTCTTGTGCCGTCGGACCACAGCCTCCACGGGCTGCCCGCAGACGGGACAGACGCGTTCTCCACCGTCCATGTCCTCAGGTTAGGTCCGGGACGGATCCGGCGGGCTCGCTGCGCGGCCGCGACCGCTTCCGGGACCCCCCTGACAGCAGGCTCCGAAGGGGCCCGAAAAGCGCTCCGGACGGCCTCTGGGTGTGATGCCACCCATAGGAGCCAGATCACGTCCGAAGGAGCGTCGTAGGAACAGACCGCATTTCATCAGCGCAAAGACACCCAGAACGGGACAATCCGGAACATCTCTCCGATTCCGGGTAGTACGTCACACCTTTGCACCCCGCCCCGGCCCTGGCTAAACATGGCTGTCGTTGCACGGCGACCGGGCAGGACGAAAACCCACCGATCCCCCGCACCGCG
>NZ_JAVACL010000067.1:0-27450 GCF_032658145.1 Streptomyces sp. MK7 | reverse complement strand
CCTCTTCAGAGGTGAACTTGGACGGTTCTCCTCACGAGCAAGCTCTACTTCAGCCGTGGCCGCGAGCCACTCGCCCACAAACGCAATGAGTTCCGCTTTCTCGTCTTCGCCTGAGCCGCGCCTCCGACTACAGGCTTTGGTCAGACACACCCCGCAGCCAGCACACCGGCGGCAACCGAGACTGCGGCAAGCAGTCCGAAGAGCGCCGGATACCCACCGAGTTCTCCCGCGAGAGCTGCGCTGGCGAAGGGGGCGAGTGCACCGGCAGTCGTGACGGGAGCGGCGAGGAGACCGGAAAGGCGACCGTAGTGGGTAGGGCCCCAACGGTCGGTCACGGCGGTGGCCTGGAGGAGGGTGAGGTTGCCGCGGACCATCCCGGCCGTGACCGCCAGGCCGAGCAGGAGCGGGAGGGCCCTGGGACGACGGCAAGGGCGCCCGTGGTGGCGCCGCCCATGGCGATCAGTGTGACCGTGCGGGCGGTGACGCCGGTGCGGCGGGCGACGGCGGCGTAGAGGGTACGGCCCGGGGTCTGGCCCGCGCCTCCGAGACCAAGAGCCCATGCCGCGGCAGTCGGGCTCGCGCCGCGTTCGGTCAGGAGCGGTACAAGGGCGATGACGACGGCGTACATCGCGAAGCCGTTAAGGGTGAGGGAGGCAGCGAGCAGAAGAAAGGGGCGACTGCGGGCTACTGGCCTGCTGTCGTTGATGTGTTGTGTGCGATACGGCGGGGCCGGGGGCCACGGGGCCCTCAGGGCGAGTGCGTGGGTCGGGACGGTGACCGCGGCGAGGATCACCGCGAGAACGGGGTAGGTGATGCGCCAGCCGAAGTGTTCGGCAAGAGCGGCCGTCAGGGGCGCGAAGGCAGTTGAGGCCAGCCCACCCGCGAGCGTGACGATCGTGAGGGCACGGACACGGTCCTCTCGCCACCAACGGGTGAGGGCCGCGAAGGCCGACTGGTAGAACGTGGCGGCCATGGACAGCCCCGCCAGGAGCCACGCCACCGTGAACACCGCCAGGTTCGGGGCACGTGCGATGGCCAGTATCGACGCCACCCCAATGACGGAGCCAGTGGTCATCACCGCGCGTGGTCCCCGGTGGTCGAGGATGCGACCGACGGGTATCCCGGCGAGCGCGGAAACGATGAGGGCGGTGGAGAAGGCACCGGTGGTGGCGGTCGTCGACCAACCGGTGTCTGCGGTGATGCGGGAATTGAGGACCGGGAACGCGTAGTAGACGATCCCCCAACTGGTGATCTGCGTGGCGCAGAGCGCGGGCAAGGCGGCGCGACGCAGCGACCGGTCCCCCGTACCGATCGCAGCCTCGCTGACCTGGACGTCGTCCATCGGCGGTTCAGCAACCACCCGAAGAGGCAGGGGCACCGAGGCCGATCTGCAGGGTGGCCGGGGCCGCGCAGCAGCCTCCACCTTCGCCGTTCTGGGCGGCGTCGGGGTCGTCGTAGAGGCCGGCGCCGCCGCACACGCCGGTCTCGGGCAGGGTCAGTTCGACGCGTTCGGCGGCCTCCCGGTCGCCGGCGATGGCGGCGGCGATGGAGCGGGCCTGCTCGTAGCCGGTCATCGCGAGGAACGTGGGTGCGCGGCCGTAGGACTTCATGCCGACCAGGTAGATGTCCTTCTCCGGGTGGGAGAGCTCGCCCACGCCGTGCGGGTAGACGGTGCCGCAGGAGTGGACGTTCGGGTCGATGAGCGGGGCGAGGGCGGTCGGGGCCTGGAGGCGTTCGTCGAGGCCGAGGCGGACCTCGGAGAGGAAGGACAGGTCGGGGCGGAAGCCGGTCAGCACGATGACCTCGTCGACCGGGTCGAGACGGCGGCCGTCCTCGGCGATCAGGACGAGCCGGTCACCGTCGCGTTCCACCGCCTGTGTACGGAAGCCGGTCACTGCGGACGCGTGGCCGGCCTCGACGGCGGCCTTGGCGCGCAGGCCCAGGGCGCCACGCGCGGGGAGCTGGTCTGCTTCGCCGCCGCCGAAGGTGTTCGCGCCGATACCCCGGCGCAGGATCCACACGGCGTGCGTGCCCGGTTCTTCCTTGGCCAGGTCGGCGAGGTAGGCGAGCGCGGTGAAGGCGGAGGCGCCCGAGCCGATGACGGCGGTGCGCTTGCCCGCGTACCGGGCGCGGACGGCCGGGTCCTTCAGGTCGGGGACGCGGTAGGAGATACGGTCGGCGGCTGCCTTCTCGCCAAGGGCGGGCAGGCCGTTGGCGCCCGTCGGGCTCGGGATGGACCAGGTGCCGGAGGCGTCGATGACGGCGCGGGCGCTGATCCGCTCCTCGTGGCCGTCTGCCAGTTGGATGTGCACGGTGAAGGGCTGCTCGTCGCGGTCGGCGTCGGCGATCCGGTCCCGGCCGGCTCGGGCTACGCCGGTGACGGTGGCGCCGTAGCGCACCTTGTCGCCGAGGACGTCCGCGAGCGGCTGGAGGTACTGCTCGGCCCAGTCACCGCCGGTCGGGTAGGCGGCGCCATCGGGGCGGACCCAGCCGGTGGGGGCGAGCAGCTTCTCGGCCGCCGGGTCACTGACCTCGGCCCACGGCGAGAACAGCCGGACGTGCGACCAGTCGCGTACAGCCGTACCGGCGGAGGGGCCGGCCTCCAGGACCAGCGGTTCCAGACCGCGCTCGACGAGATGGGCGGCAGCGGCCAGACCGACGGGACCGGCACCGATGACGACAACGGGCAGCTGGTCGTTGGTGGGCGCGTTCACGAGGTTCCCCTTTGCTTCGACGTCCGTCGATGGCTTGCCCGGCCAGCATGGCACCTGATTCGACAAGCGTCAACATAGACATCTGCCGAATCAGACCACGGTGGGCATGCGCAGCACCATTGGGGAGTCACCCGCATGTCGCGGCGTCCGGCCTTGCCTTGCTCGCGGCCAAGTCATCACCCTCGACCACCTGCTTCGACATGTGTCAACATAGATGCATGTCGAACACGAAGGTGCTCCCGCTGATAGAGCCCGAAGCTGCCGACGCCATGGCGCCGTGCTGCCCACCGCTCACCGAGCGCCCGTTCACCGCGGAGGAGGCCGAGACGGCCGCGCGGATGTTCAAGGCGCTGGGCGACCCGGTGCGACTGCGACTGTTCTCGGCGGTGGCCTCGCACGAGGGCGGTGAGGCGTGCGTGTGCGACATCTCCGACGTCGGTGTCTCCCAGCCGACCGTCTCCCACCACCTGAAGAAGCTCAAGGAGGCCGGTCTGCTGACCTCGGAGCGGCGCGGTACCTGGGTGTATTACCGGGTCGAGCCGTCCGTACTGGCCGCCATGGGCAAGCTGCTCACCTTCACGCCGGCCACGGCCTGATCAGCGACCGGAGCGAGGGGGATCCGTGACCATGTCGGGCTCGACCAATGTGGCCATCACGTCGATGGCCGCCGCGCACGCCGACGAGGTCCTGGCGATCTACCGGGCAGGCATCGATGAGGGCAACGCCACCTTCGAAACGACGGCCCCGACATGGCAGGCGTTCAACACCGCGAAGCTTCAAGAGCACCGTTTCGTGGCCGTCGACGAGCGCGGGATGGTGCTCGGCTGGGTCGCCGCCACCAGGGTCTCCGACCGCTGTGCCTATGCCGGTGTCGTCGAGCATTCCGTCTACGTCGCTCCCGTCGCCCGAGGCCGCGGAGTGGCCTCTGTCCTGCTGAAGACGCTGATCGACTCCACTGAGGCGGCCGGGATTTGGACCATCCAGTCCGGCATCTTCCCCGAGAACACCGCCAGTCTCGCACTGCACCAGCGGGCCGGGTTCCGCATCATCGGCACCCGCGAACGCATCGGCCGCCACCACGGCCGCTGGCGCGACGTCGTCCTCATCGAACGCCGCAGCAGCCTCGTCGTCTGACCGCGGCCCTGCCCGTGGCGGCCGAAACCGATGCTGCCCGCAGCCGTCAAGCGTGCCCGCGGCCCAGGGTGAGCTGGGCGCGGTGGAAGTCGTAGTGCTGAGTGGGATAGCGGTACAGCTCCGCGCGCGTCATCCAGTTGGGAAAGAAGGGGTCCCAGCGGGGCGGGTAGTGCATGCCGCGGCTGAGGGAGGCTGTGCTCTCGTGGTCCATGTGCCGGTGCAGGGCAGCGAGGGTGCGGTCCATCTTGGCTCCCATACGGTGGTGGTCGTAGTAGAGCGAGCCGAGCACGGAGCTGACGTAGTTGATGACGTGGAACGGTCTGGCCGTGGCATTGAGCAGACCGGCGAACGTCCTGCCGACGGGGCGCGGCAGCCTGGCGACGACTCCCAGCAGGGGCAGGAGCACGCGGACGAGCATGTAGCCGAAGAGCATGTGGAACAGCAGTTGCTCGTTGGTCCACCGTGTCCCGTCCGTCGGACGGCGCAGGTCAGCGTCGCTCACCGCCGCGAGCAGGCGGTGGAAGTCGGCACGGACGCGCTCCAGCTCGGCGTGAGCGGCCTGCCGGTCCAGTGGGCATCGCTCGTCCATGGCTGCCGTCCCGTCCCGTTCATTCCTCGGGTTCGGCTACGGTTGGATACCCGAGAAGGATGATGGTCCTCGCTGTCCGGCTGCTGAGCCAGAGTTGGGCGCTTACGTGAGCAGGCCGGCGATCTCGCGAGCCGCCTCCCGTGCGGGTCGACCGACGCCGATGAGGGTGGCGGAGGCCGGGCCGGTCCAGTCGCCGTAGCCGAGCAGGTGCAGGCGTGGCTCGTCCGCCGCGCGCGTGCCGGCGGTGGCGATGTAGCCGCATCGGCCTCGGAGCTGAAGCGGCGCGAGGTGGGAAAGGGCGGGCCGGAAGCCGGTGCACCAGATGATGGTGTCGGCCTCGGCGCGGGTGCCGTCCGCCCATTCGACGCCGCCGGGGACCAGGCGGGTGAACATCGGGCTCGCCTTGAGCAGGCCGCGGTCGCGGGCTTCGCGGACGGGTGGGACGGCGACGATGTCGCCGAGCGAGGCGACGCCGCCGGTGTCGGCGCGCCCCTCGTCGAGGGCGCGGCGGCGGGCGGTTGCCGCGTCGAAGAGGGCGCGGCCGTCGATGTCGTCGGCCAGGAAGCGGGGCGGGTGCCGGGTCGCCCAGGTCAGCTCGGCGTCGTAGGCGAGGTCGGCGGCGATCTGGGCGCCGGAGTTGCCGCCGCCCACCACGATCACGCGGCGGCCGGCGAAGTCATGCGGTCGCCGGTATTCGACGGTGTGCAGCTGGCGGCCGCCGAAGTCCCCGCGGCCTGGGACAGCGGGGAGGAAGGGGCGCCACCAGGTGCCGGTCGCACTGATCACCGCACGGGCGCGCCAGGTGCCGGAGTCGGTCTCCACACGCAGGAGCCCGCCGTCCCGGTGGACGCCGAGGACACGCTCGCCTCGCTCGACGGGAAGCTCGTACCGCTTCTCATAGTCGGCGAGGTACTCCACCACATGCTGCGCGTCGGGGTACGTCGTGCCGCTCTGCGGTGGCATGAGGCGGCCAGGCAGCGAGGAGTACGCGGCCGGCGAGAACAGGGACAGCGAGTCCCAGGCGTGCTGCCAGGCACCGCCCGGAGTGGTCTGGGCGTCGAGGATGACGAAGTCGAGGCCCAGGCGGCGCAGATGGTAGCCGGCGGCGAGCCCGGACTGGCCGCCACCGATCACCACCACCTGGGACGTGCGCGTCACTCGGTGGCTTCCCGGCCGGGCATGAAGATGAGGGCGACCAGCGCCAACCCGACCACGGCGCCGACGAGTTGCATACTGATGAAACCGGCGAGCGAGCCGGGTGCGATGCCCGCGAAGGTGTCGGTAAAGGCGCGGCCGATGGTCACCGCCGGATTGGCGAAGGACGTGGACGAGGTGAACCAGTACGCGGCGCCGATATAGGACGCAACCGCGACGGGCGCGAAGCGCAGGCGGTCGGTGCGGGCCAGACCGAAGATCAGCAAGATCAGACCGGCCGTGGCGACGACCTCGCCGAGCAGCAGATGCCCTGCCGACCGGTCGTGCGTGGACCACTTCACCAACGGCTCGCCGAACATCGCATCCGCCAGGACCGCACCCGCGATCGCGCCAACGACCTGCGCGGGCACATACACGGCAGCCTCGCGCAGGGTGACGCCACCGGCGCCGCGTCGGGCGGTCCACCACTCGGCCAGGGTGACCACGGGGTTGAAGTGCGCCCCGGAGACCGGCCCGAGCAGGGCAATCAGCACGCCCAGGCCGAAGACCGTGGCCGTGGAGTTGGCCAGCAGCTGCAGCCCGACGTCCTTGGTCAATTCGGTGGCCTGGATGCCGGAGCCGACCACGACTGCGACGAGCGCCGCCGTGCCGACCAGTTCGGCGGCGGCTTTGGCGAGCAGCGGAGGAGTCTGGGGCGGGGTGGCCCCCGGGGCTGGCTGCGGCTCAGCGGCAGGAGCTACAGCTCCCCCGCTTCTGTCGTGCTCGGTGGCCTCGGTGGCGGTCAACAGGACTCCTCGGTGCGTGCGGGGACGGCGACGGGACGCGGCGATGGACGGGCGCCGGGAAATTCAGGGGCAGGACCGCTTGACGTTGTTCTCGGCGGTGGCGCGCGCGGTCTCCGCGAGGTCGACGAACTGACCGGCAAGCGAGGCGATGACGTCGGGCTTGAGCCGGTAGTAGGTGAACCGGCCGCACGGCTCCGTCTCTACGACCCCGGCCTCGCGCAGCACCTTCAGATGGTTGGAGAGGTTGGTCTGTCTGGCCCCCGTCTCCTCGATCAGGTGCGTGCTGCAGAGTGTCTCCTTGGCAAGCAAGGTGACGATCTGGAGGCGGAGCGGGTCGGCCAGAACCCGCAACAGATCAGTGTCGACTGACGTCAGCATGGACTGATACTGTCACATCACTCCGAGCTGATACCAGCCTGGGCTGATCCCTGGGACCCGCATCCCCACACCCGAAGGGACCCACGCCCCGAAGGGGTTCCCATGACCGCGTCCCCGCCCCCTGTCCTGCCCGACGAACGCCTCGCGGCCGGCATCGCCCGCCTCGCCGTCCGCTACCGCGGGCACTTCTCCCCGGAGACCATCCAGCGCCTGATCATCGACTCCTACGAACGGCTCGCCGAGCACGCCCGCATCCGTACCCACCTTGTGGTGCTGGCGGAGCACCTGGCCACGGAGCGGCTGGACGCGCTTGCGCATGTTCAGGGGGCGCCGGGCAGTGGCCTGCCGCGGGTGCTGTTCGTGTGCAGCCACAACTCCGGCCGCTCCCAGATGGCCGCCGCCCTCCTCGCCCACCGGGTGAACGGCAACATGGTCGTCTCCTCGGCGGGCACACACCCGGCGGCCGCGGTCGAACCGGTCGTCGCCCAGGTACTGACCGAGGCCGGGGTGGACCTGACGGACGCCTTCCCCAAGCCGCTCACGGACGAGGTCGTGCAGGCCGCCGACATCGTCATCACGATGGGCTGTGGCGACGCCTGCCCGATCGTCCCCGGCCGCCGCTACCTGGACTGGCCCGTCACCGATCCCGAGGGTGCGCCGATCGCCGTCGTCCGCAGCATCCGCGACGAGATGGACGCCCACATCACCCAGCTGCTCGACTCGCTGCCGAGCACCTGAAACCGACTCCCCCCACCCTCTTGATCCACTTACGAAGGAAGAACCAATGTCCTCCAGCCCGCTCGCCTCTGTGCTGTTCGTCTGCGTCCACAACGCCGGGCGTTCGCAGATGGCCGCCGGATTCCTCTCCCACCTCGCGGGTGACCGAATCGAGGTCCGCTCCGCCGGCTCCATCCCGGGCGACCAGGTCAACCCCGCCGCAGTCGAGGCCATGAAGGAGGTCGGCATCGACATCTCCGAGGCGAAGCCGAAGATCCTGACCACCGAGGCCGTCCAGGCGTCCGACTACGTCATCACCATGGGCTGCGGTGATGCCTGCCCGATCTTCCCCGGCAAGAAGTACCTCGACTGGGCCCTGGAGGACCCGGCCGGCAAGGGCGTCGAGGCCGTCCGCCCGATCCGCGACGAGATCAAGACTCGCATCGAGGGACTGATCGCCGAGATCGACGCCCAGCAGGAGGCGTGACCTCAGTGACCGACAGCGCGATACGCGAGGTCATCGTCATCGGCTCCGGCCCTGCCGGATACACCGCCGCCCTCTACACCGCCCGCGCCGAACTCAAGCCGCTCGTCTTGGCGGCGCGATCTTCGTGGGCGGTGCGCTCACCACGACGACCGAGGTCGAGAATTTTCCCGGCTTCCCCGAGGGCATCGACGGCCCGGGCCTGATGGCGAACATGCGGGCCCAGGCCGAGAGGTTCGGCGCGGAGAGGGGCGGCGGTGGCTGGGCCTGGATGGCCTTCATGCCCCTGGTGTGGATCGTGCCGCTCGGCCTCCTCGTGTGGGCGGTGATCCGCCTCGTGCAGCACCCTGCCGGTCGCGACAGCAGTCATAGCGGCTGGCAGCCACCACGAGAGACCCCGGATACTACGCCGAGCTTCTGGACCGCGGCGGTAAGCGCGCCACCGAGGTCATCGTCGACCCGGGCAGCGGCATCGTCCAGCTGGAGTTCGGCCCGGCCATGATGTGGAACACCTCCTACGGCATGATGCGAGTCCCCGAGCCGACCGGTACCGCAGCCATCGGGCCCGACCAGGCGGTGCGGATCGCCGACGGCTGGCTGAGCGAGCACCGCACCGGTCTGCCCGCCGCCGAACCCGACCAATTCCCCGGCTACTACACATTGCACACCCTGCGCGACACCCACATCGTCGGAATGCTCTCCGTCAACGCGACCACCGGCGAGGTCTGGTATCACACCTGGCACGGCCGCTTCATCCAGATGCAAGAGCCCCGCAGTAGCGCCAGACCGTGGGCGTCGCAGCATTGCGCACGGCTCGGCGTGGACCAGTGCCGCCCACCTCCCCGTCCAAACGACCTACTATGGCCATTCTCATTCCATTTCCACTGCGTCCCGACGACCGCAGGGCTCACCGAGTCAACCGTTCTCAGTCCTTCCGGGCCCCTGTTGAAGTGGCCGACCCGAGGAAGCCCACCGGCCGGGTTGGCCTCCAACGGCGGCACAGGTGCGAGATGCGCGAGGTTCGGACCAAGACTGGCTGGCGGTGAGATCGCCGGAACGCTCAGCCCTCGATGTGATAGCGGCTCTGGGACACTACGGCTTGGCGGATCTTGGTGGTGAAGTCGGCGGTACGGGCGATCCGGTCCACGCCGCCGGCCTTGTTACGGCGCAGAACGCTCTTGAAGTTCTGGTCCAGAGTTCCTGTCATGCGGAACATCAAGTCATCGCCGAGATGGTCGAGATCGATGTTGAGGAGGTCCCGCGGCGACGGCTGCCGTAGGCGTGTGAGGGTGTAGGCGGACATGGCCGCCAGCGGGTAGAGCGTGCGCACCGTCGACGATGCCGTCCATGATCTCGTCGTTGTCCAGGTCCCAGTCCTGCAGAGCCTTGTCCGCGGCGAAGAACGTGAAGAAGTCGTCCCGGCTCTTGTCCGGCGCGAGCTTACGATGCTGGTCCTCCAAGATGCGCTCCAGCAGCCGCTGATCATTGCTCTGCACCGACACCACGCGAGACCCCCACCCGCTCCGAGAACGCCTGCCGCGTACTCGCGGACGCAGGCATCCACACAGCCACGCTCGCCGGCGGCACCGGCGCCCGGGCGGCCCAAGGCCATCCTCTGCACCGTCCCGAGGGAAGCACGAAGGCCACCTGGGGCATGGAACGCCAGGCCCGCCTCACCGCCGGATCGGTCGTCCTGCTCGGCCTGGCACTGGGCGAGTTCGTCCACCCGGCCTTCCGACTGCTGTCCGCCGGCATCGCCGGGGGCCTGGTCTTCTCCGCGGTGACCAACACCTGCGGCATGGCCGCCATGCTCGCCAAGCTCCCCTACAACCGGCCCAGCAAGGCCGACCTCGACGCGACGCTGGCACGCCTGCGCGCCAACTGAACCCGGACCGCGATGCGCACGAGGCCGCCCGTTCCCGACACGTCCGGCCGCGGCCTCGTCGCGGAAGCACGCCGAGTTCGCCACCTTGGGTTCTCTGTCAGCCATCCCCGCCGGGCGCTCCCGGCGCTGTCAACCATCCCGGACGGGGATCAGAGCCACCCGCGGCGAACTGCCTGCGCGCCCGCCTGGAACCGGCTCGTCGCCCCGAGGCGGACGGTCAGGTCGGTGATCCGGCGGCGCAGGGTGCGTTCGCTGAGGCCGAGTTGGCGGGCTATGGTCTCGTCCTTCAGTCCGGCGTGGAGCAAGTGGAGCAGAGCACGCTCCGCCTCGCTGAGGTCGGGATGGTCGTCCGTCTCCCGGGCCTCGCTGCCGAAGACGGGCGTGGCCTGCTGCCAACTCGCCTCGAAGAGGTCGACCAGGGCGTCGCACAGCGGTGACCGGTGGACCAGGGCGGCGGTACTGCGCAGGCCGT
The DNA here is from genome assembly GCF_032658145.1 of Streptomyces sp. MK7. Taxonomy (NCBI): domain Bacteria; kingdom Bacillati; phylum Actinomycetota; class Actinomycetes; order Kitasatosporales; family Streptomycetaceae; genus Streptomyces; species Streptomyces sp. MK7. The sequence goes on along the minus strand of NZ_JAVACL010000067.1, from coordinate 17,137 downwards.
CGACGCCGGCGGTGAGCGGAACGACGGCATCGCGGCGGTCGAAGACCAGCATTTTCAGGGGCACATGGGGCAGCACCCGGGCCTGTTCCCCGAGGAGCACGAGGTGCTGGAGCAGTTCCGCGCGTTCGGGGATGGCCAGCACCTGGCTCGAGTAGACCGCCCGTGCCCGCACGCCACGGGCCAGCAGGTCCTCCTCGGACTGCAACGCACTCGCGTCAGCCGTGAGGTAGGGCGGGGCGTCGAAGCACAGCACCTCGTGCTCGGCGCCCGCCATCAGCGCGGTCAACCAGTCGGTGATTGCGGTCGGCCCCTCGATGATCTCGACCAGCCCACTCGGATCGGAGTTCAGCTTGCGTTCGTTGAACTCGGCGCCGTAGGCGTCCAGCGCGGCCTCCGCGCGCTCCAGCTCCAGACGGCGGGCGCGGATCAGAGCGGCCAGGCCGATGCGCGGATCCAGCGGGGCGTAGCGGGTGGGTCGTCCCGCCGAGGGGACCGCGAGGCCCGCCGCGACCAGGTCGTCGAGCATGCGGCGGGCCTGTGCCGTGCCGCAGGACTGATGCCTGGCCATTTCGGTCGCGGTCAGTGGCGGCGAAGCCAGCAGATGGCGGTAGGTGCGCTCGGTCGCATCGTCCAGGCCCAGGGACTCCAGCACAGGTTCGCCTCCTCATGTATGTCCCGGCCGAGGCGGCGCGTGGCCGCTACCGGCTGCTGACCGGTATCGGCCAGCCGTTCGTCCCCCGGTGAGCCGGGTGCGCTGGAACAGTACCGGCATCCCCTGCAGGGCGGTTCACCAGTGCGTCTTCGACACAACCGCCCTGCTCCCACCCGAGAGGCGCGTGGTCACTTGAGAATGCGTGGAAAGGGCATACGCTCCGGCATGGTCGCCACCGTGCTGGGGCTCGCCGCCGGCCTGCTGGTCACACCGTCGGCTCAGGCGGTCCCTCAGCAGGGCGCGAAGAGCGTCCGGCTGACCGCCGCCGCGATCGAGAGGCTCAGCAGGCGTTACGAACCCCGGATCGACGGCACGCCCGGGCAGGTCGCCGCCCAGGAGGGGCCCGCGGCTGCCGCCCCGGTGCTGCCGGGCACGAAGCCGAGCGTGATGGCCGGCCCGGGCGAGCACACGGACACCTCGTCCTCGTCCGTCGCCCCGGGTTTCCAGCGCACCGGTCGGTGGGAGACCGCCCGTGGCTTCGCCGAGAGCCTGGCGCTCGGCGGCACCAAGGACTGGGTGGGCGTCTTCAGCGGCGGGACCGTCGCCCGGTACGACGCCCAGGGCAGGCAGGTGTGGAGCCGCGGAGCCACCTCCTTGTACAAGGACTGGCAGGTGACCCCCGACAACTGGTTCCAGCCCTACCCCTATCTGCCGAGCCTCTATGCCGGCTACAACCCGTACCAGATGTCGGCCACCGGTAGGCATCCCTACGTGACGGCCGACTTCAACGGCGACGGTGTCCAGGACGTCGCCGTCGCCCACGCGGTGGGCGACTGGCCGTTCCGGCCGTTCTCCTCACCCGGTTCGAAGGTGGACTACGGCACCTTCGTCACGGTCCTGGACGGCCGTAGCGGGAAGACGGCGTGGAGCAAGCTGGTTCCCGGCTACGTCGGCACCATGCTGGTCCAGGACGGCAAGCTGATCGTCGCCAACACGGTCGGCCCGGACTGGGGCGGCGATCCGGTACCCGAACAGGGCGACAGCCGCAGCAATCTGACCGCCTACAGCTTCGGCCACGCCGGTGACGGCAAGCTCACCGGGACCGCCGACTGGACCTACTCGACGCACGCGCCCTGGGCGTACTGGGGCGATCTGACGTCGATGGGAAGCGGCCGGATCGCCGCGTCGTGGTCCGACACCCCGATGGACCTGGGAAGCCCGCGCCCGGCGGACGGCAACGTGCTGGTGCTCGAGACCTCCGACGGCAGCGTCATGGCGCACACCAAGACTCCCGGCTACCCGCGCATGCTGGTGAGGGATCCGGGCGCGGACCGTGTTCTGGTGGTCGAGCAGAACGACCCGTTCGACAAGGTGCGCTGGGACCTGACCGCGATCGATGCGCACAGCGGTGAGCGTGCGGTGCTCGCCTCTCGTGAGGGCACTGTGCCGGAGGCGTTCAAGGTCCTGCCGAACGCGCACGGCGGGCAGCCCCGGTTCGCGGTCGCAGAGCTCGGCATCGACGCCGACTTGTCGGACGGTCAGAGCACGATCTCCGGCTGGGACGCTCAGGGCCGCACCCTCTGGTCGTACACCACGGCCTCCACGATCGGCGGACCGAACGCCCCGACCATGGAGCTGTCCTCCGACGCGAAGGGCAGCGAGGTGTTCGCCTCGCTCTCCGACCCGACGAAGGCCACCGCCGCCACCCCGGCGGGTCCCGAGCACACCCAGCTCGTCGGACTGAACGCCGCGACCGGTCACCTCGACTGGCGGCAGGACGGCGCCGTCTCCGGCGACACCCTCACCCAGTACCAGGGCGGACTCCTCACCGTCGGCTTCGACGGCACCGCCTACACCGTCAACCCCCACAGCGGCACGTCGCACGCCATGCCCCTGGCCGGCGACCTCTACGCGGCCGTCGCCGCGGACGTGAACCGGGACGGGACCCAGGACCTGATCGTCTCCGGCCAGAGCCGGGGTGTCTTCGCCCTCGACGGCAGGACCCTGAAGAAGGCGGCGCCGACCGTCCTGTGGCGGTCCACGGTCGACAGCTCGGTGCACGCCCTGCGTCTGGTGCCGAACCCTGGCAAGGACGCGGCCGGCGACTCCGTCGTGGCAGCGACCGACCGCGGCTTCACCGTGCTGGACACGCACAGCGGTGAAGTGCGCGCGAACGTGAGCACCGGCGGCTACGTCGCCTCGCTCACGGTCGTGGGCGACGGCCACGGCGGCTCCGCGATCGTCGTCCCGGGCAGCAGCCTGACCGCGTACACCAAGCAGGGCAAGAAGCTGTGGACGTACCGGCCGGACGGCACGGAGGGCAAGAGCCTGGTCTTCTCGACCGTCACCACGGACGGCGCCGGCCACCTCTTCTTCGAGTACGGCGGCACGCACAAGGGGATCGGCCTTCCCACCAAGGCCACCGATCCGGCGCCGACGGCGGTCAGCCTGGACGCCGCCACCGGCACCCCGAACTGGACCGAGACCCCGAGCGATCCCGGTGCCGTCGCAATCGTGCCGACCAACCCCGCCCTGGCCGACCCGAACATCCCGAGCGCGGACGGGCACGGTGTCGCCTTCGCCTACACCGGTGACTTCACGACCTACCAGCACCTGGTCCAGATCCTCGATTCCCGCACCGGCGCGGTGATCAAGAACTACGAGAGCCCCGGGATGTCGCAGGGCTTCGTCGCGTCCAAGAAGACCGGTATGGTCGAGATGCGCGAGTTCAACGACTTCGTGTACCCGGCGGACGGTGGCGAGCCCTACGACCTGCCCACCTTCCTCGGCTTCAACTCCGGAGTGTTCGCCAGGTCCGTCGGCGGAACCGAGGCGTTCGTCGGCGCGTACCAGAAGCTGTGGTCCTACGACACGCCCTTCGCGGACAACGACGGGTTCCTCCGCGAGAGCGCCACGGACTTCGCCCTGGGGGCGAGCCAGGTGGAAACAGCCGAGCTGGGCGACGGCCCGGGTGACGACATGATCGGTCTCGCGCTCGACTGGCGGGCCCTGAACATCTCGGCCCAGGCGATCGGCGGCGCTGTCAACGACATCGACTACTTCCCGCACGGCCTGACCACCTACAAGCTCTCCGAGGACGAGCCCACCCGGATCCCGACCCCTCCGAACGGAGACACGACGGCCGCGGCCCCGCAGACCGCCGCCAAGGCCGGCCAGTCCCCCGTCGACCGGATGCGCAGCGCGAGCCCGCTGAAGGACCTCAGCATGCCGATCGGCACCGCCTCGGTGCCGATCGAGATCCAGAAGACGGTTCCGGCAGCCAAGAAGCAGAGCGCGGGCCAGGACAACGCCAAGGAGGTCGCCCCCGGCTACACCCCGCAGCAGATCCAGGCACGCCTGGGCCTCAAGGGCGACGGCACGGGCCAGACGATCGCGATCGTCGACGCCTACCACTACCCGACGGCCAAGGACGACCTGAACCACTTCGCCGCGCACTTCAACCTGCCGCCCACCTGCGACTCGGTGAGCACCGGAACCGACTGCTTCGACTTCCAGCAGGTCTACGCCGACGGCACCCAGCCCGAGGTCGACACCGGCTGGAACGAGGAGGCGGCGCTGGACATCGAGTGGGCGCACTCGGCGGCCCCGCACGCCAAGATCGTCCTGGTCGAGGCCAAGGATCCGACCATGGCCGCGCTGTCCCTGGCCGAAGACGCGGCCGCGGCGCTGCACCCGGCCGCGGTCAGCAACAGCTGGGGCGCCGGCGAGTTCTCCGAGGAGGCCTTCTACGACGGCCACTGCAAGCTGACCGACTCCGTCTGCGTCCAGTCCACCGGAGACTTCGGCTACCCCGGCAGCTACTCCGCCACCAACCCCTACGCCCTGGCCATCGGCGGCACCACCCTCCGACTGGACGCCGACGGCAACACCATCGACGAGACGGCGTGGAGGTCCACCGGCGGCGGCCTGAGCTACTTCGAGCCGCGCCCGGCCTACCAGGACGGCGTGCAGCCCTCGCCACTCAGGGCCACACCGGACGTCAGCTTCGTGGCCGACCCCGCCACCGGCGTGCCGGTCTACCTGACGATGACGTACGGCGGCGCCTCCCACTCCATGTGGTTCAAGGTGGGCGGCACCAGCCTGTCCGCCCCGATCTGGGGTGCGATCATCGCCTCGGCCGACCAGCTCCGGGCCACCGCCGACAAGCCCCACCTGGCCTCATCCGGCCCGGACGGGGACACGGCGCACACCGATGTCTACGCGCTCGGCAGCAGCTACCTGCGAGACATCACCGCCGGCTCCAACGGCCGATGCGGCGCGGAGTGCACAGCCGGCCCCGGCTACGACACCGTCACCGGCCTCGGCTCCCCCACCGCGGGCGTCGACGGGGCCCTGGCAGCCATGAAGTAGCCATCCGGTGTGAGCACGCAGGGTCCCGGCGTCCTTCTGGACGCCGGGACACTGAGCTGTCTGTCGTCGAGGCTCTCAGCCGAGGTCGTGCAGGGGGCGCTGGGTGACCTTACGAGCGGCTGCTGTCACGCTGGGTTATTATGCTCCCTTCATGCCGGAGGCCGGAAACAAGGGTCGCACCGCCATCGACGGACTGTGGGGAGACAGGGAGACGAGTAGACGAGTGTGCCAGTTGAAACTCCCCAGGCCCTCGACTCCGCCTGGCGGACCGTCCGTCACGGCACCTTGTACTCGAGCTCAGCTCCTGGCCGATGGGCCGAGGGGCGAGGCGGCCGCGATTTCGAGCGCCACGCGCACTTCCAGCGAGCTGATTGCCGTGGTGGTGACGGGCAGCAGTTCCTCCGCGCGTTTGACGCGGTACGTGACGGTGTTGCGGGCTACGTGCAGGCGTTCGGCCGCGGCGCGGGGACTGCGTTCCTCGGTGAGGTAGACACGCAGAGTTTCGCGCAGCTCACGCAGGCGGTCCCCCTCGGAGGCCAGCGGCCCGAGGACCTCCTGCACGAACCAGCGTGCGTGTTCGGGGTCGGCCGTGACGAGGGCCGCCAGGCGGATGTCCTGGTAGTCGCAGAGCCAGGAGCCCGACGCGTGCGAGGCCATCCGTTGTGCCTGCAACGCCCCCAGATGGCTGCGGCGCATGCCGTGGGGCCCTGGTGCGGGCGGGCCGAGAGCCGCACGCACTCCTGCCGGCTCGGGCAGGGAGCTGCACAGGTGCCGGACATGGTCTTCGTCGGACTTGCCGCTGACGGCGAACCATGCCCACACATGGTTGTCGTGAGCCGGGATGACGAGCGTCCTGGCCGCTCCCAGGGCGCGGGCCATGGTCGAGGCCGCGTGGTGCAGCCGTTGGGCGGCGGGCGCGGCGGTGGCGGTGTCGTCGCCCCACAGCACCGCGGCCACGTGCGTGCCTGACAGGTCGTACCGCAGACGCAGGGCGGCGGCTTCTTGGTCGACCGGGCGGGCGGCCAGCAGTTCGTCGATGACGGCGCGGCGGGCGGCTTCGTCACTGCCGCGCCAGCGGTCCCGTTCGGCGATGTACTCCTCGGCCATCACGCTCGAATGGGCGTCGACGTAGGTGAACATCAGGTCGTCGATCCGGCGCAGCTCGGCCAGTCGCTGGTCGGCCGGGACGTGCTCCTCGACTGCTGCTGCCAGGCCGCGCGCCAGCTGCGCGTGCCCGAGCCGCACCCCCCGCAGGACGAGCTCCAGCGGGATGCCGCGACGCGCGAACTCCCGGCATCCTTCCAGCGCATCCTCGGTGAGGGTGGGGAGGGGCCGGCCGATGTCGGACGCCATCAGGTGCAGGAACGTCAGCACCACGGACTGGGTCACACGCCGCAAGGTGGTCGCGGCAGCGGGACCGCCGCCGTGCTCGGGCACCTTCCTGAGGACCTCCTCCGCGATGGCGTCGGCGCTCTGGAGCGCCCACTCGACCGGGCCCGCGCCGAGTTCCGTGCGTGCCGCGGCCAGTTCCGCCGGTGACAGGACGGGCTCGGTCAGGCGGCCGGGGTCCGGCCGCAACCACTGGAGCCACTGTCCCCTCACGCTTCTCGTCCCTCCGTCGCGGGGAAGGTGGGCGAGCGGGCCGCTCGCAGCTGCAACCCAGGTCAGGGAATCATATCTTCCCTGCTGAGTCGAGCAGCCGCGTACCCCGCCGCTGAGGACGACGAGCGCCGCCGTGCAGGCCGGCGGCAGGATGCGTCCTGCCGCCGGCCTGCACGGTCGCACCGTTCACCAGCAGGGGTTGTTCACCCCGCGCGGCGGCGCGGCGGTGCGTGAAGCGCCGCCCCGTGCCGCGCGTCGCTGTGCTCGGCGCGGCCTGCCATGGGCACCGGCTGTGGCGCCGGTGGCTCAAGCGGTGACCTCCGGGGCGGGGGCCGCCGTGAGCCCGCCGCGCGGCGCAGTGACCAGACGCGGGAGGTCGGCCGTACTCTTGGCGCCGCCGAAGACGTAGAAGTCGGGGCGCACCAGCATGGCCTCGATGCCCGTACGGGCCAGGTCGGACAGGTAGGTGCGGTCGAGATCGACGACGTCGTCGGCGCCGTTCGCCGCCGGGTCGTCGGTGATCCTAAGCAGGCGGAGCCCGATCTGCTCACACCAGGCCAGGGTGTCCTCGTCGAGCCCGTCACGCGGATCACCGGTGGTGAGCAGGGTGAGCCCGATGCCGACGGTTTCGTCGAACATGCCGGTACGGCCCCTGAACCGCACCCGTCCCTGCCGGCTGAGCTGCCCGGTCGGCTCCGCGGTGGCGCCGGTGCGGTCGCGGTCCAGCAGTCCGCCGGTGAAGGTCCCCAGGAACTGGTGGTCTCCTTGTGGTACGCGGCCTGCCTGCTGGTCGGCGATCATGCGGGCGTCGCGCTCGGCCGCCGCGGCCGGGTCCGGGTCGCAGATGACCCTCCCCAGCATCACGGACTTCTCGATCGCATCTGCAGATGCTGGCATCGCTCGGTGGTGTGGGTGTCCAGCAGACTGTCGTCGGCTTTCCCGGACAGCACCAGGTCGAGCTTCCAGCTCAGGTTGATGGCGTCACGGAGGCCCGAGCACAGGCCCTGCCCGGCGAACGGCGGCATCTGGTGGGCCGCGTCCCCCGCCAGCAGCAGCCGGCCGTCGCGCCAGGAGTCCGCCCAGCGCGCCTGGAAGGCGTAGACGGTTTGCCGCTCCAGGGTGGCGTTGTCCGGGTGCAGATCCCACGGCTCGAGCAGCTTCCAGGCGGTCTCGGCCTGCTGGAGCTCGGCCATGGGCTCGCCGGGCAGGCGCATGAATTCCCACCGACGGCGGCCGGGGCCGCCGACCACTGCTGTGGTCGGCCGGGCCGGATCGCAGAGCTGCAGGTTCCGTGGCGTCCATGCGCGGTCCCGGTCACGGGGCATGACGTCGAGGACCAGCCAGTCGTACTTGAAGCCGAGGTCGGTGACCGAGGTGCGCATGCACGAGCGGATGAAGCTGTTGGCACCGTCGCAGCCGACGACGTACGCGGCCCGGAGTGGGCTGGTTGAACGCGCTCACGTTGGGCCAGCCGGAGTAGTTGTCGTCCGAGAAGTCGAAACGGAGGAGCAGCTGACCCTCTCCGTTGTGCCACTCGTAGTCCACAGCGGGTTCGCTGAGAGCGGCCAGGCTTCCTGGTCGGTGGAGCCCAGGACGACGTGTCCGAGGCGGCGGACGCGCACCGGACCCTCACGCAGCACGCCGGGGGCGCGCTCGCCGGTCCGCTCGTTCCACCCGGGAGCGTTGTACGGCATCCGCGCGGCGGCGGGCTGCACGATGCGCGGCTGCACCTCGACGGTCACCGTCACCTCGGTGCCCGGGTCGACCGCGCGCAGGCGGTGGGTGTCCCGGACGAACGGCACCTCGAGCCGGTCGAGGGCCGAGCCGATCCGCCCGAGGTCGTCCTGGTCGTCGGCGCTCAGGGTGAGTTCCTCCAGGCGGCGCCGCGCCGCGTGAACGATCTTGAGCTGTTCGCCACCGTCGGCAGTGGCGAACCGGCGGTCGCCGAGGTCGGTCAGTCCGAAATCGGCGTAGTAGGCCGAGGTGTCGGCCACATTGGGCACCCCGATCGTGATGTGCGCCACGCGGTGCAGGGCCATGGCAGTCTCCTCAAAGAGCTTCAGTGTGCGGATGGTGTACGCAGACAGGTGTGGGGCCGCGCGTCAGACGGCCTGGTGCCTTCGGGGTAGGTGGGGCCGGCGACCAGGGGGTTGCGCAGCTCACCGATGCCCTCGATCCAGCTGCGCAGTTCCTCGCCGGGGGCCAGGAACCGGCGCGGGTTCCGGGCGCCGCCCACGCCGGCCGGGGTGCCGGTGAAGATCAGGTCGCCGGGCAGCAGCGTGCAGATCGACGACATCCAGGCGATCTGCTGGGACACCGAGAAGATCATCTGGGAGGTACGGGAGTCCTGCATGGTCTCGCCGTCGATCGCGCAGCCGAGCGCGAGGTCGTCGGGGTTGTCGAACTCGTCCGGGGTGACCAGCACCGGCCCGGTCGGGCTGAAGCCGGGGAACGACTTGCCGAGGGAGAACTGGGGCGCCGGTCCCGACAACTGGATGCCGCGCTCGGACAGGTCCTGGCCGAGCGTGAGGCCGGCCACGTACTGCCACGCGTCCGAAGCGGCGACCTGGTGCGCCTCACGACCGATCACCGCTACCAGCTCGACCTCCCAGTCGACCAGGGCACTCGGCAGCTCGACCGTGGCGTAGGGCCCGGTCAGGGACGTGACGTACTTGGTGAAGACGGCGGGACGCTCCGGTACGGCGACCCCCGACTCCGCCACGTGGTCGGCGTAGTTCAGCCCGACCGCGAAGACCTGCCGCGGGCGCGGCACCGGCGCGCCCAGCTGCTGCTCCACCACGGCGATCCGCTCGTGGCCGGTCCCGGCCGCCGACTGGGCCCAGTCATCGGGGTGAGGGAATGCGCGGAACGTGTTCAGCCGGCCAGACCGTGACGGCCGGCTGGCTGTGGACGAGTGCGACCGTCGGCATGGGACGCGAGGAGCGGCCGGTGCAAATGGTGTGACGGGGTGCGTTCGATGATCAGGAAAGCGGCGTCGTCGGTGAGCTGCTCGCCGGTGTGCGCGAGCAGGTCGCGGTGAATGTGGTGCAGCAAGGCCTCGGGGCTTGAGGCGGGGAAGGAGGCGACGCGTTCGGCGAGCGGGTAGAAGGCTCCGGTCGGTGAACGGGCTTCGATCACACCGTCGGTGTAGAGCAGCAGCAGGTCACCCGGTTCCAAGGCGAACCGGTCGGTCCGGTCGTCGAGTACGCACAGCGCACGCAGGCCCAATGGGGGTGCGGGACGGCGGGAGTTCAGGGCAGCCGCCTGGCCACCGCGGATCAGCAGCGGCGGCGGATGGCCGCAATTGAGCATCTCAGCCTGTGGGCCCTGATCGGGGATGTCGATCATGACGGCGGTGATGAAGTGCTCGCCGGCATCGTGCGCGGTATCGGCGACCTCCTCCAGGTTCCGGCAGACGCTCTCTTCGACGGCGGTGACGAGCTCGGGCAAGGAGGCGTACCGGTGAGCGCCCTCACGGAACGCACTCATCGCCACCGATGCCTCGCCGACGGAGGCCAGCCCATGGCCTCGTACGTCGCCGATGAGTACCCGGGTGCAGGCGTGATCGGCGCGGGCGACCGCCAACAGGTCGCCCCCGATCTGAGCCTCGTCCTCGGCGGCCAGATACAGCCAGGCCACCCGCAGCGGCCCGATCCGCCGCGGTGGAGGCCGCAGCAGAACCCGCTGCGCCGTCTCAGCCACCGACCGCAACCGACTCAGCTCCCGGGCATGCCGCTCCCGCACATAACAGACGAAGGCCACCATAGCCGACAGCACAGCCAGGGCGATCAGCTGCGCCACGTGGTTGGTCGTAGTCAGCCCGCCGTGGAAAATCGCGATGATCACCAAGGCGACCTCCGCCAGAGCCCCGACCAGAGCGGTAAGCCGCGGTCCGGCGAAGACGGCGGTCAACGTCGGCGCGATGACCAGCAGCGGGCCCAGATGAACACTGGTCCCGATACCGATGTCCACCGCAGCGATGGCCACGATCAACGCCAGCGCCGTCACCAACAGACCGCGCCCCTGTTCCGGGAGCCGGTCCCGCCAGACACCCCGCAGACGCATATGTTCTTTTTACTCCTTTTTCGCGGGCAGGCTCCCCCAGGACATCGCACTCGCTGTTGCGACGCTGCTCTGCATACACCTTGCGGCCCGTTGCCACCGCTGACCGAGCTTGGGACCTGGCGTGCGGGAAACCACCACTTCACGTGCAAGCCGAACTTGCGCCCGTACGGCCGGATCGCTCCCGGAGATCATGGGGCTCTGCCGCCGCTACTGGAGCTGTGGCTCACCCGGCCCGAAGCGACAACAGGCAAGCCCCGGACAGCATGGCCGAGATGCTCCTGCACATTCTCGGCCTGTCCTGAGGCCCGCGGCGCACTCTTCCCACTGCAGTCTGACGAGGGCGCCGTGCCCCTCGGCTTCATAGGCGGATGGGCAGGTGGCGGGGGCCGCGGAGCATCGCGTTCTGCCGGTAGGGGGGCGGGTCCTGAACCAGGCTTGCCGTCGCGAGATAAGGAAGCAGCGCGCCGAGCGCGGCGTAAGCCTCGACACGGGCCAAGGGTCCGCCGTAGCAGGCATGAATGCCACTGCCGAAGCCGAGGTGCTGGTTGTCCGGGCGGGCGGGGTCGAACCGGTCGGGGTCGGGGAACCGTCGGGGGTCGCGGTTGCCTGAGGCCAGGGCCAGGATGACCGAGGCGCCTTGGGGGACGGGCGTACCGGCGACGTCCATGTCGGCGTGCGGGATGCGCTCGCGCATATGGACGGGGGGCTCGTAACGCAGCAGTTCCTCCGCCGCACGCGGGAGCAACTCCGGTTCCCGACGCAGCCGGTCCAACTGCTCGGGCTGACGCAGGAGAGTGAGAGCGCCGTTTGTGATCAAGTTGACCGTGGTCTCATGTCCGGCGATGAGAAGCAGTACGGCGGTTTCCGCAAGTTCCTCCTGGGTGAGCCGCAGGGCCGGGTCCGGCTCGTTGACGAAGGCGGAGAGCATGTCGTCGCCCGGCTTGCCGCGGCGCTGCTCGGCGAGGTTCAGCAGGTAGCCGCCCATCTCCATCCGTGCCTGGTCGCCGGCCTTGTCCGGCTCGGTGGAGTCGTCGTCGGGCCTGACGTCGGCGGCTGCGACGATCGCGTCAGACCAGGCCCGGAAGAGCGGCTCGTCCTCGTGCGGCACGCCGAGCAGGCGGCAGATCACGGTGACGGGCAGCGGGTAGGCGAAGTCGTCGACGACGTCGATCTGGTGCCCAGCCTCGAACGGCTCCAGCAGTTCCTTGGTGATCCGGTCGATCTCGCCGCGCATGCCGTCGACCCGGCCCGGGTTGTGCGGGGGCCCGAAGGGCCGCATGGCCAGGGTGCGCAGCCTGTGGTGCTCGGGGTCGTCGAGCCGCAGGAACGGCGGCTTGTGGGTCACCTCGCCACGGGTGCGGGGATCGGCACTCATCCGTGGGTCGTGGAGCAGAGCGGCGATGTGGTGGTAGGTGCCGATCAGGTAGCTGCCGTCGGCCTGCGGCACCACGGGACCGGCCTCGCGGAGTTCCGCGTACAGCGGATAGGGGTCGGGGCGGCTGGCGTAGTCGGTGATCCGTGCCAGCAAGGTCGCGGAGTCCATGGTGGCTCCTCGTAGGGGGCGGGATGTGGGCTACACCACCGTCAGCCGGCGGTCGGGAAGGTGACCGGTGAGTGCGACGGTCGGGCCGTGGGACAGGACGGAGGGGTCGGGTACGGCGGAGGGGATCGTGATGTCGGCCGCGATCGCACGGTCCTGCGCGCCGGGCGGGGGCGGGAAGGGAGCGGCGGTCTCGATCAGGTACCGGTAGTAGTCGAGCACCTTGGCCATGTCGACGGTGACGGCGGCGGTGACCCGGCCCTGGTAGCCGTAGACCATCGCCAGCCGGCGCGCCTCCAAGGAGCCCTGGGCGATGACGATGTGGTCGGAGTAGGTGGGCACGCCGACCGACTTGATGTTGAGTCCGAACTGGGTCGACCAGAACACCGGGATGGCCAGGTGCGGGCGCTGCAGCGGCCCGGGGCTGACCATGTTGTGGGCGGCCACCTCGGCCTGCTCGACCGCGTTGCCCCAGTGCTCCAGGGAGAGCATCTGGTAGCCGAACAGCGGATGGGGGAAGCGGGAGACGTCGCCAGCCACGAAGACGTCGTCGGTGACGATCCCGTACATGTTGAAGGCCCGGCACCCTGCGTCGCAGGCGATGCCGCGCGGGCCCGCCGCCAGCCCCGACTCCGCCAGCCACTCCACGTTGCGGATCGCGCCCAGCGCCACGACACACACGTCCGCCTCGACGCGGCTGCCGTCGGACAGCTCCGCGCCGGTGAAGCTTCCGTTGCCGTTCAGGGCGGTGACCGTCACCCCGGTGCGCAGGTCGACGCCGTGGTTGCGCTGCATGACGGCGGCGAGCTTGGACAGGGTGCCGCCGAGCGCACCTACCAGGGGTGCGGGGCCGCGTTCCGCGACGGTCACCTCAAGGCCCAGTTCCCGGCAGGCCGAAGCGATCTCGGAGCCGGTGAAGCCCCCGCCGATCACCAGCACCCGCTCCGGCCCCGCAGCCAGCCGCTCGGCCAGTCCCGCGCCGTCCTCGCGCGTGCGCAGGGTGAACACCCCGTCCAGGGCGCCTTCGTCCGGGTTGGGCCAGGGCCGCGCGCGGGTTCCGGTGGCGATCAGCAGCCGGTCGTACGGCAGCGACTCGCCGTCGGCCAGCAGTACCCGTTTCGCCAGCAGGTCCACACCGGTGGCGCGCACGCCTAGGCGCCATTCGGCGTGCGGATCCCGCCGCATCGGCAGCTCGAGGGTGTCCGCCGTCGCCTGGCCCAGCAGCACCTGCTTGGACAGCGGCGGCCGGTCGTAGGGCGCATGGGGCTCGTCCCCGACCACCGTCAGTGAACCCGTGAATCCTTCCTCGCGCAGCGCCTCGGCTGCTCTCAGCCCGGCCAGCGACGCGCCGACGATGACGATACGGCCGTCTTTCAGGTCACCGGGCACCGGTGCTCACCTCTTCCCCGAGGAGGATCGCCTGCACCGGGCACGCCGCCGCGGCCTGGCGTACCCGCTCCACCTGGTCGTCGGGCACGGCCGTGGCGTACAGCAGCCCCTCCTCGCCGTGCAGCTCGAACACCTCCGGTGCGAGGAACACGCACTGCGCATAGCCCTGGCAGCGCGTGAGATCGACAACGGTCCGCATCTCCACCACTTCTTCCTCCGTTGTCACACCCCCCTCATCTCCAGCATGGGGCCAGAGCCGAGTCCCTGCATGCCTTGTGCTCGAGAGCTGGGATGGGGCCAGCACGATGAGAGGGAGATGAATGAATTCCCGGGGAGAACCTTCCAGTTGCTCATCAGCGTTCAGCGGTGACACCTCGACGAAGCAGTGGTGCGCGCCGCAGTCAGCTCGTCCGGGTGACCCGAGTCACTGTCACCGCCCCCTCCCATTTCCATACAACGTATGGTTATCCTGGCAGGGTGATTCCATACGACGTATGGAACTGCTTGGCTGATCAACGCCAGACAACGCCAGGCGCCTCACATCGCCCGCAAGCAGCCGTTGGTGCAGACCGCACCAATCGGAAGGAAAGATCATGAAGAAGCTCACGAAGCGGATTACTGTCGCTGTTTCCTCCGTGGCGGTCGCCGGTGTCGCCGTTGTCGGTGCCGGGGGCACCGCTTCGGCCGCGACTACTGCACCCGTGCACGTCCAGCGGTCGGCCGGCGTCAACGCCGCCGACTACCGGTGGGACCACGGTGTCGGCTACCTGATCGAGCAGGGCTATTGCTGGGACGAGAACCGTGGCTGGCACCACGACGACCGTGTCACGGACTCGTCCTGGCACAGCCGCGACGGTCGCTGCTACCGCTGGGACGACGAGGGGCGCGGGTGGAAGTCCGACAGGTCGTACCGGCACAACTGGAACCGCTACGAGCGCGACGGCCGGGACTGGTACCACCACAACCAGTACCACGGCGACTGGGACTACCTGGGCTGAGACCACTACGGCCGGAACCACGGTGGGACGGTGTCAGCGAGGACGTCTTGCATGAGATCACCCGTCGCACCCCTGGATTCCACGCCTGGCAGGATCCGCAGTGGCTCGTCCACTGCCACGACGCGGCCGCCTTCGTGGGCGAAGTCGGGTACACCGGGTTGGTGGCGCATCCGGAAGCCCTCGAGCGGCTGCGGGCCGACATGCGTCTCGACGGCTGGCACGACGAAAACCAGCTTGAGCACTTCTTGACCCACCTAGGCGAGCGGGCGACCGCCATGCTCTTCCGCTGCACAGTCTGCGGCGCCCACCTCGCCCACGCCCGGCGGAGGCGGTGCCCCTGGCGCCGAGGACGGCTGCCGCGGTGATGGCGGCCGAGGTGGTCGCGAGAGCGGCGCGCTGCACGAGCTTGTGCATGGTCGTCTCCCTGTCGCAAGGGCCGGTCGTGGTGGGGCGGCCAGGGCCCGAAACCCCTTTCCATACGCTGCATGGGACTGCCCCCCGACCCCACCACGCGGTCCGCACCGCACTCCCTGCCGGCAACACTCCCCCTTGCGGGGAGCCGTCGAGAGAAAGGCGGACGCCGCGCTCCTGGACCTGCTGGAGGAGCTTGGGAAGGGCGCCTCCGCCGAGGGCGAGACCAAGCGGCGGAACGCATCGAAGGGCGAGGGCAGCACCAGCACGAACCTCTGATCGTGCCTGCGGCACAAAGAGAGGGCGTCGCGCGACACGGGTGGCGCGCGAGCTACTCCATTTCGTTTCGAAGCGCGGGTTGCGGACCGGCGCTGCTCACGTGGGTGCGGCGAGCCCAAAACAAGCGGAATTTTTAGTTCCGAGGACCAAGATCCCGTGCCGCGGTCGCGGGTTGACTGCTCTGTGTGGGTGGCACGAGTCGGCCACTCGCTTTCCGTACTACGTATGGTTTCAATTCCATACAGCGTATGTTTCCGTAGGACGCCACGGCATCGACCTGCGCAGCGCGCCCTTGCCCGTCCCCCTCCACGCAGAGGAGCAGTCATGACCACGCACTCCGCGAACGACCTTCGCCCCATCCGGTCCCCGCGCGGGATCCCGATCCTGGGCCAGCCGCAGATACCCGACACCAACCCGGTGGCGTACTTCGCCGAGCAGGCCAAGCAGTTCCCCGAGGGCATCTACAGCGTGGACCTCGCCGGCCAGGAGAATGTCTTCGTCTACGACCCGGACCTGATCACCGAGGTCTCCGACGAGACCCGTTTCGGGAAGTCGATCTTCGCGCCGCTGACTCACGTCCGGGACTACACCGGCACCGGCCTGTTCACGGCCGCCGACGACGAAGATGTCTGGGGCATGGCGCACCGGATCCTCATGCCTGCGTTCAGCCAGCGGGCCATGAAGGGGTACTTCGGCCAGATGCTGGAGATCGCCCAGAACCTGGTCGGCAAGTGGGAGCGCAAGGAGGGCCAGCCGGTCAAGATCACCGACGACTACACCCGGCTCACCCTGGACACGATCGCCCTGTCCGGGTTCGGCTACCGGTTCGACTCCTTCGAGAAGGAGCAGCTGCACCCCTTCCTCAACGCGATCCTCGAGGCGCTGACCGAGTCGATGCGGCGCACGCAGGAGCTGCCGTCGATGACCGCGCTGCGGGTGGACGACGACAAGCGGTACCACGAGAACATCCAGCTGATGCGGGACCTGGTCGAAAATGTGATCAAGGAGCGCCGTCAGGGGAAGTCCAGCGGTGAGGACGACCTGTTGGGCCTGATGCTGGAGGCCACCGACCCGGAGACCGGCAAGCCGCTGGACGACGACAACGTCCGCGACCAGGTCGTGACCTTCCTGATCGCCGGGCACGAGACCACCAGTGGTCTGCTGGCGTTCGCCACCTACTCGCTGATGCGCAACCCGCACGTGCTGGCCCAGGCGTACGCCGAGGTGGACCGGATGCTGCCGGGCGACACGGTCCCGGACTACGACACCATCATGCAGCTGGACGTCATCCCGCGGATCCTGGAGGAGACCCTGCGCCTGTGGGCTCCCATCCCGCAGATCATGAAGGCCCCGATCGAGGACACCGTCATCGGCGGCCAGTACGAACTCAAGGCGGGCACGAAGGTGAACCTGCTGATGGGGCCGCTCCACACGCACCCCAAGGCCTGGGACCGCCCCGAGGAGTTCGACATCGACCGCTGGCTGCCGGAGAACCGCGCCCAGCACCACCAGCACGCCTACAAGCCGTTCGGCAACGGCCGGCGTGCCTGCATCGGCCGGCAGTTCGCGCTCACCGAGGCCAAGCTGGCCCTGGCGCTGGTGCTGCAGAAGTTCAAGTTCTCCGACACCACCGACTACAAGATGGACGTCCGCGAGGCGCTGACCCGCAAGCCCGGCGACTTCGAACTGGTGGTGCGCCAGCGTCAGGAGCACGAGCGGGCCGTCTTCAGCATCGCAGCCCTGGACAGCGACGAGGCCCACGAGCAGGTGCAGGTCAGCGGTGTCGGGGTGAACCTGACCGTCGCCTACGGCTCCAGCCTCGGCTCGTGT
>NZ_JAVACL010000066.1:0-27450 GCF_032658145.1 Streptomyces sp. MK7 | reverse complement strand
AACTTGAGACCGGTTCAGTTGCTTGTCGCGCAACTTGACTCATGCTGCGCAACTCAATGTGCCCGTCGCCGTGGAGGGTGTCAAGGGGTCGGTGACGTCGGAAAACAGCCCGGAAAGCGGCAACGCCCGGCGGGCGGTGCACGCGGGTGCACACCGCCTGCCGGGCGTCCTCCAGTCCCTCTTTCCGGCCTTGTGCCACTTCAGCCAGGCGTCGACCTTGTCGCGGTTCGCGTCGCCCCGGCCCAGCGGGTCCGGCGGCGACCACGCCCGCGGCCTCGTCCTCGTGATCGGCGATCCCGTTGCCCCGGAGTGTCCGCACCCGACCCGGCGACCCACCGAAGCCGGGAGTCGCGGGCACGTCAGACGCCTTGACGCACAGGCGTGTTCTGCTCAGACTTCCGTAGCGCGTCCTGGTTCAGCATATCGATTAACGTTCAGTATCTCGAACACCTAAGGTGGCGGGGAACATGGCGATCGGCAGGCGCGAACGAGTCGGCGAGGCTTCGGAGCGAGTGCTCGGTGAAGCGCGGCAGCCCCCGGGCGGCGCCGCGGGGGGGCGTGACGCGGCGCCAGGCCATTCAGCTCGGCGCCCTGGCCGCGGGATCGGTGGTTCTGGGAATCGACCAGCCGGCGTCCGCCCTCGGCCGTGAGACCCCGGAGCCGGGCAAGCGGGCGCGAGAGCGGTCATTCGACGAGGACTGGCGGTTCTTCCGAGGCGACGTCGGTGACGCTCAGGATCCCTCGTTCGACGACGGCTCCTGGCGGGCACTGGACCTTCCTCACGACTGGAGCATCGAGGACCTGCCGTACGCCACGTCCAGTGACGGCGGCGCGACGAGCGACCCCTCACTGCTGGCGGTCAAGGACCCCGATCCGACGACGCCCGGGGCACCTCAGGCGATCGGGCCGTTCGACAGGCTGAACAGCCAGAACGGTGGCTCGACCGCGTACACGGTCGGCGGGATCGGCTGGTACCGCAAACACTTCCAGCTGCCGCGGCTCCTCGAGGACCCGGCGGCATCGGCCCACCGCGGAAGTGAGGCGCACGTCGAGCTGAGGTTCGACGGTGTCTACCAGAACGCGGACGTCTGGCTCAACGGTGTCCATCTGGGCTTCCACCCCTACGGCTACACCTCCTTCGCCTACGACCTGACCCCGCACCTGAACCCCGAAGGCACCAACGTTCTGGCCGTGCGCGTAGACAACAGCGGCAAGAACAGCCGCTGGTACTCGGGTTCGGGCATCTATCGCCACACCTGGCTGACGGTGACCGGAGCCGTCCGCATCCCGCTGTGGGGCGTACGGGTGACCACGCCAGAGGTCGGCACGGGCCGGTCGGCGAACTCGAGAGCTGGACCTGGGACGTCGAGCACGGCAGCCCGATGACGGTCCACGTCTACACCCCGGGCGACAGCGTGCGGCTGCTGCTCAACGGCCGTGAGCTCCCCGCCGCCACCGGGACGCCGGAGCGGGCGATGGCGACGTTCACCGTGCCCTACGAACCCGGCGAGCTGACGGCCACCGCCGGCCGGAACGGCGAGGAGATCGGCCGAAAGACCCTCGCGACCGTGGGCGCTCCTGCGGCCCTGCGGCTCGTTTCCGACGTCGACCACCTCACCACCGGCCGCGACGACCTCGCACACGTCCTCGTCGAAGTGACCGACAGCCATGGGCACATCGTCCCCGATGCCACACTGAAAGTGACGTTCGAGATCCACGGCGCAGGCGACCTCGCCGCCGTCGGCAACGGCAACCCCCACAACGTCGACAGCTTCCGGCAACCACGCCGCCACACCTGGCACGGCAGGGCACTGGCGGTCCTGCGCCCCGCCAAGCGGCCGGGCCGCCTCACACTCACCGCGAAGGCCGCGGGACTGCGACCGGCAAGCCTCACCCTGCCCGTCGGACGCGCATAGGCACCCGCGGGTCTCAGTCGGCCGGTGCCGGGGCGGGCGGTGCCGCGCCGGCGGTGTGGAACGCGCGGCGTACGGCGGTGATGCCGTCCCCGGCCGGGTCGGGTGCACTCGGTTGGTCAGCAGCACGCATGGCGTTTCGCGGCGGGGCCGGCCCAGAGGCTGGTTCCGGTAACCCCGTGTGTCCGCGGGAATCCGGGCCGAACGCGGTCCCCACGGGCGAGCCGACCACGTCCCGGCCCTGCCGGGCGAGCGCCCTCCGCGGCCCGAGGTGGTCGCTATGGGCGGTCGTCATCAGGGCGAACGTCTCCGGGCGCAGCACGCCCCGGCCGTCCGGTGAGCGCGCCCAGCCGCTCCGTCACCGGCATGGACCACCTGCACGCCGACGACATCGTCGAGCCGCTGTACCTGGAGAACGGCAGACTGCGCGTACCGACCGGAGCCGGTCCGGGCGTGAGCGTGGACGAGGACTGACTCCGGCCCTACACCGCGGTCAACGAGCGGGAAGGCGACCTGTCCATGAGGGAGCCGGAAGCGACCGACCTGCCCCGCCGTACCGGTGCCGGGCGGCGCGACGTGCCGAGTCAGGTCGCGCCGCGTGGCGAGCCGGCCCGGGAACCAGGAGTCCGGGAAGAAAATGGGCTGGGAATCGCCGTTTCAGGCCTGCGCTCGGCTAAAGCCGGGCCTCATTTCTTTGACCGCGCGCGGTGGCTGTGCCGCATCCCCAGCCAGACACAAGAAATAGCAAGGATCGGGTGGGAACGGTCCTCGGAGCGTGGGAGACGTTGGTCACGTCCGGCCGCCCAGCCAGCGGTGCACATGACAGAAAACTCGGACCGGCATCACGCGCGCCTCAGTATTTCTTCGCGCCGGCCCGGATCGCCTCGCGGATGCGGTGGTACGTGCCGCATCGGCAGACGTTGCGGATCTCGTCCAGGTCGGCCTCGGTGATCTCCCTGCCCTCCTCCCGGCCTGGCGGATCTCGGCGACGGCCGTCATGATCTGCCCGGGCCGGCAGCAGCCGCACACCGACGTCGCCGTCGGTCACTGCCCGGCCGCCTCCCGGGCGATCCGGTCGAACTGGGCTCCCATGGCCTCGGCGAGCGCCTTGGCGGCGGAGAGCGGGCGGACCATGACCAGGAAGTCGTCGATCTTCCCCTCCTCGTCGAAGTGGAGGAAGTCGCAGCCCTGGATCTGCTTGCCGTCGACGGTGGCGGTGAAGACGAAGGCATGGTCGCGGCCGTCCGGGTTCGCGATCTCGCGTACGTACGTGAAGTCCTCGAAGACGCGGGACACCCCGCGAAGGATCGCGGCGGTGATCGCCTTGCCCGGGTACGGCTTGAAGGCGACCGGGCTGGTGAACAGGACGTCCTCGGCCAGCAGGGCCTCCAGGGCGGCGTGGTCTCGGGTCTCGACGGCCTTGCGGAAGGGGTGCACGGAATCACTCACCTCTAGTCAATTCCTTGAATAGGTGCATCGGATACTATGACCGGCCCGGCGGGTTGTCGACCCCCCTCTGCGGCGAGACGGCGGCCCATCAGGCCTGGTCGACCGTGGTCACATCCATGAGTAATCAACGACGCGATAACCTCCCGTCATGGCATTGCGCAACGCGGTGATGGCCGCGCTCCTCGAAGGAGAGGCATCCGGCTACGACCTGGCCAAGGG
Source organism: Streptomyces sp. MK7 (assembly GCF_032658145.1). NCBI lineage: Bacteria > Bacillati > Actinomycetota > Actinomycetes > Kitasatosporales > Streptomycetaceae > Streptomyces > Streptomyces sp. MK7. Next base: position 23,869 of record NZ_JAVACL010000066.1, on the reverse strand, counting down.
GTTCGACGCCTCCGTCGCGAACTTCTGGATGGCCACCCCTCAGCAGCTCTACCGGGAACTGGAGCGCATGGAGCGCGAGGGGCTCGTCACCGCGCGGGTGGTCGAGCAGGAGCGCCGGCCGAACAAGCGGCTGTTCTCGCTCACCGAAGCCGGGATGGAGGCCGTACGTGCCTACGTCGCCGAACCGCCCGGCAGGCCGACGACCATCCGGGACGAGCTCCTGGTGAAGGTGCAGTGCGCGGACGTCGGCGACGTCGAGGCCGTACGAGCGGCGATCAGCGAGCGCATGGAGTGGGCCACGGCCAAGCTCGCGCGTTACGAGCGGCTGCGGGAACACCTCTTGAAGGGGCGCACCGAGGACGAGTACTTCGCCGAGGCCGAACGGATCGGGCCGTACCTGACACTGCTGCGCGGAATGGCCTTCGAGCGGGAGAACATCCGGTGGGGCGAGACCGCGCTCCGCAGACTCGAGCGACGTGCGACGGCGACCGGTGGACAGGGGCGCGCAACGCCGGCGAGGTGACGCCCCGGTCCTCGCCGCCCGGCACCGGCCCCGGCCGGGAGTAACGGTGACGGGGGTTCATACGCTGCAACTAGTGGGGCTGCGCCGCCACTTCGAGAGACGAAATGGCGAACGAGGCCACTTTTGACAATTGTTACTTTTGTCAGTTTATAAAGTCCGTGTAAACCCCTGGGGTTGAAGGTACGGACGGGAGTACGGTTCCGGCGCTCGGCAGTAGGACATCAAGTGCGGCCGTAGGGGCGGCCACGGCCTACGCCGAAGAAGCCGGAGACAGTCCATGCATGACTATTCCGCACGGCGCAGACCGCGCCGCGGAGCGGAGAGCAGGGGGCGGGCGGTACTCGCCGCCACGGCCGCCGCACTCCTGATAGCGGGGACAGGACCCGTCGCCGCCTACGGAGTGGACAGCGACTCGGGATCCAGCCGCCACCGCGAGGCCGGCGAGGAGTCCCACGAGCTGATGGAGTCCCTCGACGCGTTCAACGAACCAAGGCTCTCCCCCAGTGGCCAGATCGCGCCGGGCGCCTACGCCGATGCCTGGGCACACATCAAGAACATGCCGGTGAAATCCGGCAGTTGGTCAGAAGTCACCACTTCGCCGTACGACGAGGACGCGCTGCACTACCGCGACCGGTCGGCCTCCAACTCCGGTGGCGGCGCGGGCCACTCGGCGGGCCGGATCGCCGCCCTGGCCACCGACCCGACGCACCGGGGCGTGGTCTACGCGGGTGCCGCCGGCGGCGGTGTGTTCCGTTCCACCGACAACGGCAGCACCTGGACGCCGATCGCGGACCGGCTGCCCGCGCTGTCCGTGGGGGCCCTCGCGGTCGCGCCGGACGGCTCGCTGTGGCTGGCCACCGGTGAGGCGACCACCGCCTCCGACAACTACCTGGGCAGCGGCGTCTACCGCCTCGCGAACCCGGTGACCGGCACCTTCAGCGAGAGCGACAAGGTGGGCGGTACGGAACTGGACTCCGCCTCCATCCACACGCTCACCTTCGACAAGGCCGCCGGCTACGTCTTCGCGGCCTCCTCGCACGGCGTCTTCCGCCGCCCGCTGTCGGCAGGCCAGTCCGCCGCCTGGACGAGGGTCCTCGCCCCGTGCGCGGGCGTCGGCATCAGCGGCGTGGGCTGCGGGGTGGACAGCCACTACGCGGACATCGCCAACGACATCGCCGTACAGCCCGGCAGCGACGGCAAGAAGCTGCTGGCCAACGTGGCCTGGCGCAGCGGCGCCGGCTACAACGGCTTCTACTACTCCGACGACGCCGGCACCACCTGGAAGCGGGCCAACCCGACCGGTGCGATCAACCCCGCCGAGATCGGCAACGCCGCCTTCGCCTACGCCGCCGACGGCAGCAAGCTGTACGTCTCCATGGAGTCCCCGAAGCTCCTGAACAAGGCGACCGGCTCCGGCGTGCACTCGGTCCTTGCCGGCGTGTACGTCAGCGCGAGCGGCAACGCCGACGGATCGTTCAAGCAGATCGCGACCTCCTCGTCGCTGTCGACGAGCGGCTCCGCGATGAAGGTCGACGAGATCGGCAGCGGCTACCAGCCCGGCTCCCAGGCCTGGTACGACCAGGTCGTAGCGGTCGACCCGAGCGACCCGAACCACGTCTACCTGGGCCTCGAGGAGATGTTCGAGTCCCGGGACGGCGGCGCCACCTGGAAGGCGATCGGCCGCTACTGGGACTTCGGCATGAAGTGCTTCTCGTACGACCCGGCCGAGAACTCCTGCGACGGCGACGTGATGCACTCCGACCAGCACGCCCTCGCCTTCTCGCAGTGGAAGGGCAGCACCCCGGAGGTGTTCGTCGGCAACGACGGCGGCGCCTACGCGCGACCCACCACGCAGACGACCACCGGATGGCGCAACCTCAACGAGTCGGGCACCCTGCGCACCCTCCAGTACTACTCGGTGCGCGCGGGCAGGATGACCGACGGCAGCGGCGACGCCGTCTGGGGCGGCCTGCAGGACAACGGCGTCTCGCTGCTCGCGCCCAAGGGCGCCACCTACCAGGGGCAGCAGCTCAACCCGGACGGCCGGATGGTCTCCCCGTTCGGCGGTGACGGCGGCGACCAGCTGGTCAACCCCGCCAACGGCTGCCAGACGGTCGGCGAGTACGTCGACCTCGCGCTGCAGATCACGAACAACTGCGGCTACACCGCGAGCGACGACGGCTCCGAGGACGTCATCACCGACATCGCCCCGGGCGACCCCGGTGCCCGCTTCATCGCCCCGTTCAGCGCGGACGAGACCGACCCGAACGGCCTGTGGGTCGCGGGCGGCCAGTACGTCTGGGGCAACACCAAGACCTGGCAGAGCACCTCCGGCGCCGACTGGACCAAGCTCTACGACCTGGGCGCCGGCCACTCAGCCTCGGCGGTCGCCAGCCGCAACCACGTGACATGGGCGGCCTGGTGCGGCCCCTGCGGCTCGGTCGACGAGACCTTCGGGCGGGGCATCGCCACCAACTACGGCGGCACCTGGCACCAGGTGAACCTGCCCGCGGCGTTCCCCAACCGCTACATCTCCTCTCTGGCCATCGACCCGTCCGACGCCTCCGGCAAGACGGTCTACGCGGTGATCAACGGCTTCTCGCGGCACTGGAACGAGGGCCCCGGCGCCGGCTACGGCCACGTGTGGAAGACCGCGGACGGCGGCGCGACCTGGGCGGACATCAGCGGTGACCCCGCGGCCGCGGACTCCTTCCCGGACGCCCCGGCCAACGCGGCGCTGATCACCAAGGGCGGCACCCTGGTGGTCGCCACCGACCTGGGCGTGTTCACCAGCACCTCGGCGGGCCACTGGGCGCGCCTGGGCACGAACCTGCCCACCGCGCCGGCGGTCTACCTCTCGCCGAGCCCGGACGGCAGCCAGGTGTACGTGGCCACGCACGGCCGGGGCATCTGGAAGACACGGACGCCGTAGCGCGCCCGGATGCCCTGACCCCGCGGTGACGCCACCCCGTTCGAGGCCGGGGCCCACACAACGGTGTGCGGGCCCCGGCCCGGGCGCGAGGAGGTTCAGCCGCCTCGTGCGTCGCCGAGCCGGCCACCGGTCTGCTCGGCGATGTGCGTCAGCTCCCCGTGGGAGGAGTCGCCGAACAGCGGTTATCCTGCCTCGTCCTGAACCGGCCAGGGAGGTCCCGCAGCATGAGCAGCACCACGTCGTCCTATCCCGAGCGGATCGAGCTCTCGGGGGAGGGCCTCGTCCTGCGCGACTGGACGGAGGCGGACCTGTCCGCGATGCCGGAGCTGTTCGACCACCCGGACATCGCGTACTGGACACCGATCGTCTCCCCCTTCGACGAAGCGGCCGCCCGCGCACGGCTGGACCGGGACCGGCAGCTGCGGGCGGAGGGCACGGCCATCCTGCTCGCCATCACCGTCGACGGCGGCGCTCCGCTCGGCGAGGTGATGCTGCGGCGTGCCCCCGAGGGTACGGAGCTCGGTTACGCGGTCGGCCCGGCGCACCGCGGCCAGGGGCTGGCGGCGCGGGCGGTGCGGGTGATGGCCGCGTACGCCTTCGAGCAGCTGGGCGCGGACCAGGTGATCCTGGAACTGGAGGCCGAGAACGCCGCCAGCGTCGCCGTGGCCACCAAGGCGGGCTTCGGACTGCTCGACGTGCCGCCGATCAAGGGTGAGGAGAAGGGGCGGCCCTACGCCTTGCAGACGTGGGGTCTGCACCGCCCCTGAGCCTCGGCCCCAACCAGCACGTCCACACACCGTCCAGGGCCGAATCCACGGCGATCCGCATCCAGAGCGGGCATCATGCTGGTCATGACAAATGAGCCCGCGCCGATGGACTGCTTCGTCTGCGGCAAGCACCGTGACGAGTCCTTGATGCCGGGGGGACCGGTGTGGCATGACGAGCTCGTGGTCGTCTCGCACCTGTCCCCGAAAGCGCCCGGCGGCTCGGCAACGGTCTACCTGGGCCATCTGCTCGTGGAACCACGTCGGCACGCTCCCGGTCTGGCCGATCTCACGGACGCGGAGGCACAACGGGTGGGGCTTTGGTGCACCCATGCGGCACGCCGACTCCGCGAAGTCGGCGGCGCCGAGCACGTGTACGCCGCCGTCATCGGGGACAACGTTGCCCACCTGCACGTTCACCTTCTTCCTCGCTATCCGGGAACCCCGCGTGAGTACTGGTGGGATCGGGTCGACGAGTGGCCCGATGCTCCGCGAGGCGGGGAGTCGGAGGCCGCCGCCCTGGTCGCGCGCTTGAGCGCGGCAGCGCGCTGACACACCGAGACACGGGGGCGGCGAAGCTCTTCCAGAAGCTGGGCTACGCGACGGAGTTCGCGACGGACCACACCTCCGGCCGGCTCCGCAACGGAGACGGTCCCTGACCCCGACGGGCGCCTGTGGAGCCTCCAGGCTCCCGCCGAGAACTGACTGCGACGAAGCGGTCGTCGTCTCCACCGGCGTCACCATGTACCTCACCAAAGAAGCCACCGCTGCCACCCTGCGCCAGGTTGCCGGGCGGCACCGGCGTGCGAAGCCGGCTTCAAAGAGGTCCGGCACGTACCGGGGACTTTGCTCGCCGAGCGTCGGTGGCCAGCACATGACCTTCGGGGCCGACACGCCGGACCAGCCATGCCGGCACGGTGGCGGCACCGGCGCCGACCTCCCAGCAGCGCCACCCGGCGGCCACGCAGAGCCGGTCGAGGTGGCGGAAGGTGGTTGCGTCGAACAAGGCGGCGAGCGTGTCGTGATGCTCGCGCACGAGCCGCTGCCGCCCGTCGCGCATGTCCGGGGCAGTACGCGGGGCGGCGCCCGCGGCACCGTCCTTCATGACGCGGCTTCCCTCTCGCCGCCGAAATCGCGGCGCAGCGTTTCGCCGTTCGGCGTCTCGCCGAGAGCCGTGGAGATCTTGTCCCAGGACCAGCCGGCAGCGCGTGCCTCCCGCACTGCCGGCGCGATCGCGTTCTGGGCGGCACGTCGCGCGTCCACCGCGTTCTTCATCAGTTCTTCGATCGTCGCCGTCACGCCATAAAGCGCGCCACAGAATGTGGCACAGTTCGAGCGAAGGACGGCGCGTCGGCGAACTGGGCGGGGCCGTCCGGGTCGGCACCGGCGCAGGCAGGATCCACCGCCGCCGCGTCGCGATCGACGGGAGGGGCCGGCGGCTGCGGTCATGGCGTCGCCGACGACGGGCTCGATCTCGCGGGCAGGTTCTCATCGTGGCCGGGCAAGGAGTACGGCGACGTCGTCGTGCGATGGTTCGGGCAGCAGGTCGGCGATGAGGTGGTCGCGGGTTTCCCGCAGCGTCCGGCTTGGCCGTCTCAAGGCGTGGGCCAGCCGGCGCAGGCCGTGATCCAGGTCGTGGTCGTGGCTTTCGATGAGTCCGTCGGTGTAGAGGACGAGGATGCTGCCGGGCGGGAGGGGGACGTGTTCGGTCCGGAAGGGGGCGTCGCGTGGGCTGCCCAGGGGTGCGCCGCAGGTTCCCTCGAGGAACCGGACTGAGCGGTGCGGGTCGGCGAGGACCGGTGGCGGGTGGCCGGCGCGGGTGATCAGGCAGTCGGCGGTGGCCCGGTCGTAGACGGCGTAGGCACAGGTGGCCAGTTCGCACTCGCCGAGATCGGCCACTGCGGCATCCAGATGGTGCATCAGGCGGCCCGGTGGGACGTTCTGGGAGGCCAGGGTGCGGGCCATGGTGCGTAGCTGCCCCATGACCGCCGCGGCCCGGATGCCGTGTCCCATGACGTCTCCGATGATCAGACCGGTCCTGCCGTCGGGGAGGGCGAGGACGTCGAGCCAGTCGCCGCCGACTTCGTTCTCGCTGCTGGCAGGGAGGTAGCCGCTGGCCAGTTCGAGTCCGGGCACGGCCGGCAGTGGCTTGATGAGGCTGCGTTGCAGGGTGAGGGCCGCCCGGTGGCGGCTGGCATACAGGCGGGCGTTTTCGATGTTCAGTGCGGCCCGGGTGACCAGTTCGTCGATGAGCACCGTGTCCTCCTCGTCGAACGGCTCGCCACGGGTGCGGGTGGTGATCACCAGGCCGAGCACTTTGCCCCGGGCGTTCAGCGGGACGACACGCGCAGTGCCTGCGGTGCTGTGGGCGAACGAGCTCGCCCCCGGGTCAGGGGGCACAGCCCGGAGAACAGGCAGCGGCAGCGGTACGGTCTGCGGGCGCCCTTGCCCCAGGACAGCCGCATACACCGATCCGGGTGGAATGCGATGCGTCGCCTCGGGCGCCGGCTGCGTCGGCGCGGTGGGGGTCGGTCCCGCCGTGGCCAGGCGGTGCAGCAGGTCGTGAGCGGACGCACCTGCGTCGTCCGGTGCAAGCACTCCCTCCAGCAGCAGCACCTCGGCGGTGTCGGCAAGTTGGGGCACCAGCATCTGGGCCAGCCCGTCGGCCGCCTGCCGAAGGTCCAAGGTGGTACCGATCCGTTCGCCGGCTTCGGCCAGCAACGCGAACCGCTGACGCGCCCGCTCGGCCCGCCGGTGGTCGGCCTGCCCCTCGGTGATGTCGATGACGGAGGCGATCACACCGAGTGCTTCGCCATCACTGTCGGTCAACGGAGCGTAGGAAGACGACCAGACACGGTCGCAGTCGGGATCGGCGTCGGTACGACCGGTTCGGACATCCAGCACGGCGCGCCCGCTCTGGAGTACTTGCCGCATGAGGGCCTCCACCGCCGCGGGGTCTATCCCGGGGACGACCTCGCGGAGGCGCTTGCCCACGTGCGCGGCGGCGGGCCGGCCGTTCATGTCGGCGAGGGCATCGTTGACGCGCACATACCGCAGCTCGCGGTCGATCAGCGCCAGGCCGATCGGCGACTGCGCGAACAGACCCTCCAGGGCCGCCAGCGAGTCCCGCATCCGCCGTACGGCAGAGGTCTCCGCGGCGATGACCAGCAAGCCGGGCTGCCCCGCGGGATCGGTGACCGGAGCCATCCACATCTCCATCTCGACCGTGTGCCCGTCCCGGTGCCGCACCGGATAGGACCCCACCACTGTCTCCCCGGCCCGGCAGCGGGCAGCCAATTCCCTGGCCAGTTCCCGGTTGCATTCCGGAACCAGCAGGGGAAGCCCGTCATGGCCGATCATCTGCTCCGGCCGCCAGCCCAGCAGGTCCTGCGCCGCCAGGCCCCACTGCCACACACACCCGTCATGGCCGACCCCCCAGACCGCCATGGGCAGCAGGTCCCGGAACACACCTGGATGGCCGACCACCGGCCGCCCCTCCGCCGGCTGCCCACCGCCCGAATCCGCCCGCTGTACGACGGCCATGTCCAACCCTGACCGGGCCGAGAAGAGGAAACTTCCCCAGACGCCTGCTCTCCTGCGCCCTGCTTCAGACCTGCCTGATGCTTCTGCTTCCATCCAAGACGTCCGCCCCCTGATCGCAAGCCGGAGCGAGACCGCGCGCCCCGCGGCGGACGAACTCGGCGCCGACCCGCGCAAGAGTCAGGTGGCGGTGCGAGGCAGGAACACGGCCATCGTGGCCGGTGCGGCGATCACGCAGAGCCCGGCCGAAACGATCGCCGTACCGTGGCATCCACCGGCCGAGGAAGGGCTTCAGGGGCGGGTCATGGCTGCGCGGAAAAGGATTTGAGTGAGGCGGAGCCCCGCTGCTACCTTCGCGGTGGACCGTGAAGTCGTCGTATGGAGGTGAGACCCGTGAACACAGTTACCCATGGGTGCTCCCTCAACCCGTCACGGTCCGGCGGCTGACGTTCGGTGTCGCCAGGAGCGCCTGAGATCGAGGCACTCCTGGAAGGAGACTCCGATGAACACAAAGCCTTTCACGTCTGGCCTGAGCGAGAACGCGGTGATGGTCACCCGCGTCGCGGACCGGCAATGGCATGCACTGGATGACGACCTGGTGGTCGGCCGGGGGTATGCGGAGCACCGGCCCGACGGGCGCTTGTTCGTCAGCATCGACGCCTGGCACGACGCCGCCTTCGACCGGCTCGCCGAGGCGATGCCGGCGGAACTGCCGGCGCCGCTGTACACGGTGGTCGACGAAGCCGACGCCGAGCTGACGGCCGGCTGGCGGCGGGCCGGTTTCACGATCCGGCGCCGCGAGTGGGAGTACATCGTGCCGACCGATCCGGGGGTCACAGGGCTCGAGGCGGTCCTGCCGCCTCCGGGCGTGACGATCGTGCCCGCCGGCCAGGCGGACGAGGCCCTGCTGCGGGAGGTGGACCGCGCGATCCGTGACGAAGTCGAGGCGACCGTCGGGTGGTGGCAGTCGATGCCCACGGAGGTGATTCCCCGCCCCGAAGGCGACACCATCGTCGACCCGTCGACGTACGCGGTGGCCGCGGCGCCGGACCGCTACCTGGGGCTGATCCGGGTGGTGAGGGTGAAACGGCCGCGCATCGGGCTGCTCGCGGTCCGGGCCGGCGAGCAGCGCCGCGGCATCGCACGAGCGCTGCTGGCCCATGCACTGGGGACGCTGCACCGCGCCGGGTCCGCCGCGGCCTGGACCGAAGTCCACGAGGGCAACCAAGCGGCCTCGGCTCTGTTCCAGGGCATCGGCGCCCGGCCGATGAGCAGCAACCTGGAGCTGGTGCGATGACCAAGAACAAGAACGTCATCGAAGTCGAGGGCAAGGTCGTCGAGTGCCTGCGCAGCGCCATGTTCACCGTGGAGCTCGAGAACGGCCACCAGGTGCTCGCACACATCAGCGGGAAGATCCGCAAGAACTACATCAAGATCATGCTGGAGGACCGGGTGCTGGTGGAACTCCCGCCGTACGACCTGACGCGCGGCCGGATCGTGTTCCGGTACCGGCACTGACGGCGGTCGGCACCTTCCGCGGTAGCTGATCCTCAAGTCCCCGGTCACGGCGTTTCCGTGACCGGGGCCCCGATGACGGCTCGCACGGCCGCGGCGGCCACCGCTCCAGCCGCGGCCAGGAGGTGTGGCCCGAGCCGAACCCCGGCTTCAGGGGCGGCAATTGCCAGGCAGTGTCGTCGTGCGCACGTGCAGGAGGTCGAACACGAGGTACCGGTCACCCGACGGCGGTCTTGCGCTCTTCGAGACGAAGGACCGGCTCCATCGGCACCGCCGGCTCCGATAGCCCGCGGCGGTGGCTGATGCTTCGCTGAGGTTCCTGATCGACGCCGATCACGGGCAGTTCTATGTCCAAGACCTCGAGCCCTATGACGCGTGGACGGCCGAGCACGCGATGGACCCGGACCTGCCGCCGGCCGGCTGGACCGAGGAAGCAGTCCACGTTCAACGCATCGGGGTGGAACCGCACTCGATCTCCGTCGGCACCGCGCGGGACGACATGGTCGAGTCGCTGATCACCGTCCACACGTCCGCGCCGATGACGGAGCCGACGGCCGAGCACATCGTGGAGGCGGACCTGAATGCCCCGACCGGCCGGCTCTCCGTGTCCAGCCCGGGAGTCCTGCCGGAGGACGGGCCGGGCATGACAGTCCCCGCCGGGCTGTTGCGGGCCCGGGTCTCCTACGTTCCCTCCGATCCACCGGCCGTCGACACCGACGGCGGCCCCGGTGAGCACTTCCTCTATCGGATCGACCTCTGGCCCGCCGACCGGGCACGCGGGCTCGCCGTCCTCAAGCAGGAGCCGAGTCCCTGGGCCGGATAGGTCCTCCGCGCCCTCGGGCACGCCGAGCAGAACAGCCGCCGCACAGCACAGCCCGACTTGTCCTCGCCCACCCCCGCGCGACCGCCCGGGACTCGGCCGCAGCCTGAACCGCACGGAATATTCACCGGATCAGGACGCGGGACAGCCCCCTGCACGGCGCCATCGCAGGTAGCACAGGGCGCTCGCCGTGACGATCAGTGGCCAGAGCAGGTACCAGCCGGTCATGACGAGGAGTACCGCCACCGCGAGAAGCGCGAGAACTGCGCAGCGGTGGGGCAGGGTTCCACGGGGAAGGAGGCGCAGGGCGGCGGCGGTGCCCAGGGCGTACACGGTCACGAACGACCCGGTGGTGAGCAGGACGAGCGGCCGCGGGCCGAGGGCGGCGGCCGTGGTGGCGGTGAGGGCGAGACCCGACAGGCCCGACACGACTGCCAGACTGCGGCGTGGTACCTCGCCGACGCCGCTGCCCTGGCTGAGCCAGGCGGGCAGCGCGCCGTCCCGTCCGAGCGCGGCACCCAGTTTCGCCGCGCCGGCGAAATAGGCGTTCATCGTGCCGAGAGTGAGCAGCAGGGCGGCGATCGCGGCCAGCACGTGGACCGTTCCGCCGACGCCCAGCGCGAGCAGTTCGGCCAGCGGGGCCTCGGAGGTGCCGGCTGCCGGGCCGAGCACGAGGACGCTGGTGGCGGCAACGGCGAGGTAGAGCACGCCGACGACGGCGACCGCCAGGGCGGTGGCCCGGGGCAGGTCGCGCGCCGGACGGCGGAAGTCGGCTGCCAGATGGGTGATGGCCTCCCAGCCTGCGAAGCTCCACACCAGCAGCGCCGCGGCCGAGCCGATCGCGGGCCGGCCATGCGGCGCGAACGGATGCAGGTTCCGCACGTGCGCGTGCGGCAGCGCGGCGACCACCGCGGCCAGCAGCAGCGCGACCAGGAGTACGGCGAGCACGAGTTGCATACGGCCGGTGGCGGTCAGACCGAAGCCGTTGGCCGCCGTGACGAGGATCAGCAGGACCACCGCCGTGACCACCACCGTGCGCCGGCCGCCGCCCACCGCCGCCGCGACGTACGCGCCGGCGAACATCCCCGCTGCCGGAGCACCGGCGGGTACGGCGAAGTAGAAGCACCAGCCGACCACCGCCGCCGCCCGTGCGCCGAAGGCATGCCGGACGTAGGTGGAGACGCCGCCGCCGTCCGGGTACCGGGCGCCCAGCGCGGCGAACGTGGCCGCAAGGGGCACCGACAGCAGGACCAGTGCGAGCCAGGCCACCAGCGAGGCCGGTCCGGCCGCTCGCGCCGCCAGTGCGGGAAGGGCGATCACACCGGTTCCCAGGACCGCTCCGACGTACAGTGCGGCCCCCTGCCAGACGGTCAGTCTCCCGACCGGCCGGATCGGGAGTTCCTGCGCGGCCGGCGCCCTGGTCACGCGGCACACTCCTCGGTCCGGCGGAGGGCCATGGTCCAGTTGGTTTCCCAGCTCTGCCCGCCGTCGGTCGAGAACGCCTGCTTCCAGTGAGCCGACACCGATGTGATCCGCGACCGGACGAAGCGGCACGGGACCGGGGTGCCTTCGTGTGCGTCGTCGCCGTGGAACTCGCCGTGCCCGTCGTCGTGGAACCGGCCGACGACGGGTGGTTGCAGCAGCCCGGTCCGGCTGTTCACCCGGTTCAGCGACCACTGCGCGCGCACGGGGTCGAACAGGCGGAGCGTCAGGCCGCTGAAGCCCTTGGCCGGGAAGCTGATCTCGTCGAGGCCGGCGGCCCCGCCGAACAGAGTGCCGTGGCACACGGCGGTGCCCGGGAACTCATCCCACTCGGGGCTGCCGGTCAGCGGTGCGACCAGCCGCCGGTTCGTCACCTTCCAGGGGCCCACCAGGAAGTCGAAGTCGCCGATACCAGGCTTGCGGGTGGATGGATCGCTCATCTGTACATGTCCTTCGCCGTATCCAGTGCGCTGGGGCGTGCGCCCGGCCGGAAAGCTATTCCGGCTCCACTGACAGCTCATGTCAGTGAACTGCGGCAGACTTCCGTCATGCGTGCGAGCCGACTGCTGTCCGTCCTGTTGCTGCTCCAGACCCGCGGCCGGATGACCGCCCAGCAGGTGGCCGACGAGCTGGAGGTGTCGGTCCGCACGGTGTACCGGGACATGGAGTCGCTCGCCGCAGCCGGTGTTCCGCTCTACGGCGACCCCGGTCACGACGGCGGTTACCGGCTGGTCGGCGGGTACCGCACCCGCCTGACCGGGCTGACCCGGGAGGAGGCGGAGGCACTCTCCCTGGCCGGGCTGCCCGGCCCGGCCGCAGACCTCGGGCTCGGCACCGTGCTCGCCACCGCTCAGCTCAAGCTGACGGCCGCGCTGCCCGACGAGCTGCGCGACCGGACCGGTGCGCTGCGCCGGCGGTTCCACCTGGACACCTCCGGTTGGTACGCCGAGGCAGACACCACCCCGCACCTGGCCGCCGTGACCGAGGCGGTGTGGCGGCAGCACCGCATCCGCGTCCGCTACCGGCGGTGGAAGACTCCCCAGGAGGTGACCCGGACTCTGGAGCCCTACGGATTGGTCCTCAAGTCCGGTCGCTGGTACCTGATTGCGGGGAGTCCGGAACCCATCCGCACCTACCGCGTGTCGCAGATCCTCCGTGTCCACGCCCTGCCCGACCGCTTCGAGCGGCCCCCGGGCTTTGACCTGGCCACGCACTGGCAGTCCTATCTGGCCGACTTCGACGCCCGCCGTCACCAGAGCGAGGCGGTGGTACGGCTCTCGCCTCTGCTCCTGAGACAGCTCCCGGACCTCATGGAACCGGCGGTGGCACGGGCCGCCCAGGACAGCGCCGGGCCACCGGGCCCCGACGGCCGCACCCAAGTCGTCGTCCCCATCGAGTCCGTGGACCACGCCGTCGGCATGCTGCTCCGGCTCGGCGCGGAGGCCGAAGTCGTGGCACCCACGGAATTGAGGTCAAAGATGGCCCAGACGATCGCCGCCCTGGCCGACACCTACCGGCACCCGCCCACCACGGCATGACACCGTGAAGAACCTCGTCCCGGATGTCGCCTCCGGCCGCCCCAGTTGGCGGTCGCTCCTGATGTTCACACCCTGCGCCGACGCCCGGGCATCGAGTGCACGCGGACCGGAGTACACCGCAGCGGTACCCAGGTGCCGCTGGAGCGTGCCGAAGACCCGGAGACGCCGCGCGTCTTCGGACACAGTCACGGCGTACCGGTGCTCGCGTCTTGGACGAAGGGGTGGCGGTCGACACTCCCGAGGACCACGCGCGGGACGGCACGCACTGCTCGCGCGCTTTCACTGGGGTTCCGTCCCGGCCAAGGGCGCCGGGACAGCGGCACGCTCGGCGTTTCGGCCACCGCCCCTCCAGCCCCCGGCCCTTGCACCACAAGGGTCGATGCAAGCCGCAGTCTCCGGCGCGCGCTCAATCCCAGGGCTGTCGACTCGGCTGAAACACATGTGTTCGAAATTCTGGCCGGCTCGTTGAGCCGCAGGAAGCAGCCGCACAACCGTCGAGGGGGACCACGTTGACTTCGGCCAAGACACCAGCACAAGCGACTGCCCATGGCCTGGCGCGAGGCGAGGGGTACGCGTGCCGCGACGACTGCGGCCTCAGGGCTCCGGTGCGGAGGAGCCCGGTCGTCACCATGGCGCGGCGGAGGCCCGCGCCGGCTCTCCGGACGGTGAGCCGGCCGGGGTCTGGAGGCGCCCTGTGAAGAAGTTCTTCGGACGTGTGCGGATGGCCGAGCCGGAGGTCTCCGACGCCGAGAAGGAGCTCTTCGGCGGTCCTCTGCGCTACGACACCGGCTGGTCCGAACACGAACGTGCCTGGCTCGACCTGACGATGATGTCGGCTCTGCGCTCCATGCCCAGACTGGTCGGGACGACCTTGCGGATGGCGTGGCACGCCGACCGCCGCGCCCTGCTCACGGTCGCCGTCAGCGAGATCGGACAGGGCATCGCCGCGGCCGTCGGACTGCTCGCGGTCAACGCCGTCATGCACGCGCTGCTCGGCTCGGGCACGCCTGCGCATCGGTTGCAGGCGGTCCTGCCGGGCCTGTTCGCCGCCGCCGGGGCGGCCGTGGTCAACTCGGGCCTGGCCGGATGGTCCACCTCGCGGGCGGGCCGGCTGGAGCCGCTGGTCGAGCGGATCGCCACCACCCAGTACCTGGCCGCCGCCGCGTCGGTGGAGCTGGAGGCCATCGAGGACCCGGAGTTCCGGCGGCTGATCGACGTCGCCCAGTACGGCGCCGCATCCGCCCGGCGCATGATCAGCGCCAGCGTGGCCGCGCTGAACGGGACCATCTCCCTGATCTCCACGGCCGGTGTCCTCACCATCCTCCACCCGGTGCTGCTGCCGATGCTGATCCTGATCGCCGCACCGCGCGGCTGGGGCGCGATGCGGGTGGCGCAGGAACGGTACGTGTCGGTGATGAGCTGGATCGAGCACGTGCGGGCCGGCCGCCTCATCGGCAACCTGCTCACCGAACGCACCGCAGCACAGGAAGTGCGCATCCACGCCGTCGGGCCGTTCCTGCTCAGCCGCTACGAGCGGATGGCCGAGAGCGCGGAGGCCGAGCAGGAGCGGCTGGCCTCCGGCAAAGCCGTCACCGAGTGGGTGGCCGCCGCGCTGTCCGGACTCGCCATGGCGGCGACGTACGCGGCGATGTTCCTGCTGATCATGAGTGGGCGCATGAGTCTGGCCGTGGCCGGCACCGCCGTCATCGCCGTCCGGTCCGGGTCGGCGAGCCTGGGCGCGCTGGTGATGAACATCAACCAGCTGCACGAGGAGTCCCTCTACGTCCGCGACCACGCCCGGTTCCTGGACGAGGCGGCACGACGCACCATCCCCAGCGGGGGCGACCCCGTTCCCGCACAGGTGAGGCAGGTCGTTCTCGACCAGGTCGGCTACCGCTACCCGGACCGGGGCACTCCCGCCCTGGACAAGGTCTCCCTCACACTGCCCATGGGCTCGGTCACCGCCGTGGTCGGCGAGAACGGCTCCGGCAAGAGCACGCTGATGAAGGTGCTGTCGGGCCTGCTGCTGCCACAGAGCGGGACCGTGCGGTGGGGCGAGGCCGACGTCGCCTCCCTGGACCGCTCCCAGGTCTTCGACCGCGTCGCCCTGCTCACCCAGGACTTCCAACGCTGGCCCGTGACGGCGGCGTTGAACATCCGGATCGGCCGCCCCGCCCAGCAAGGCGGCCCCGACGACCTTCAGCCGTCCGTCGACTACGCGGGGGCCGGACCCGTCATCGCGAAACTCCCCGACGGCCTGGGAAGCCTGCTGGCCCGGATGTTCCGCGGCGCCAGCGAACTCTCCGGCGGCGAGTGGCAGAAGATCGGGCTCGCCCGGACCCACTGGCGCAGCTCCACCTCGGACGACGACAGCGTGCTCATCGTGGACGAACCCACCTCCGCCCTCGACCCGGAGGCCGAGATCGCCGCCTTCGACCGCATCCGCCGGCTCGCCGCCCCGAACCGCGCCGTCGTCCTGGTCACCCACCGCATGTCCGGCGTCCGCCACGCCGACCGCATCTACGTCCTGCACCACGGACGGCTCGTCGAGCACGGCAGCCACGACGAACTCATGGCCGCCCAAGGGCGCTACGCCTCGATGTTCGACGCGCAAGCCGCCCAGTACGCCCCCGCGGGCACCGTCCCCCGCCCCGCCTCCCCCACCGTCGCAGATCCCGCATGACCCGCCCGAGCGGCCCGGCGTGAGGACCCCTCCCGCCGCCATCCAGGACAATCCGCGCCCGCCCCTCCCACAGGCCAGTGGGAGCAGGGTCGATATTGCGCCACTGAACTCCAACCACCCTTCCACTGGCCTTACTTCACTACTTGACGAAAGGGGCCGGCGCCTCTAGGTTCACGGCTCAGCCACGCAACGTACGACGCCCCCACCGTTCAAGAGGTGAAGCGTCGGAGCCACCCCCCGCCTGAAAGGCCACCCCCCATGGCCCGATCCCTTCCAGCAGCCGCTCTCACCGCCGCACTGGGTCTCTCCGCGTGCCTGCTCACCGCGGGCCCCGCCCAAGCCGCGACCGGCAGCATCACCGGCCTGGCCGGCAAGTGTCTCGACGTCGCCGGCGCCGGCTCCGCCGACGGCACCCCCGTCCAGCTCTACGACTGCAACGGCACCAACGCCCAGCAGTGGACCGTCGGCAGCGACGGCACGATCCGCGCCCTCGGCAAGTGCCTTGACGTCACCGGGAACTCGACCGCCGACGGGGCGAAGGTACAGCTGTGGTCCTGTACCGGTGGCGACAACCAGAAGTGGACCGTCACCGCCGCTCACGACATCGTCAACCCACAGGCGAACAAGTGCCTGGACGTCACCGACGACAACTCCGCCAACGGCACCCGGACGCAGATATGGAGCTGCAGCGGCGGCGCCAACCAGAAGTGGAACGCGCCCGCGAGCGGCGGGGACAGCACTCCGTCCGGCTTCGTGGTGAACGAGTCACAGTTCAACCAGATGTTCCCGAACCGGAACTCGTTCTACACCTACAGCGGCCTCACCGCCGCGCTCAGCGCCTACCCCGGCTTCGCCAACACCGGAAGCGACACGGTCAGGAAGCAGGAGGCCGCCGCCTTTCTCGCCAACGTCAGCCATGAGACCGGCGGGCTGGTCCACGTCGTCGAGCAGAACACCGCCAACTACCCCCACTACTGCGACTGGAGTCAGCCGTACGGCTGCCCCGCCGGACAGGCCGCGTACTACGGGCGCGGGCCGCTCCAGCTCAGCTGGAACTTCAACTACAAGGCAGCCGGTGACGCACTCGGCATCGACCTGCTCAACAACCCCTGGCAGGTGGAGAACAACGCCTCCGTCGCCTGGAAGACCGGCCTGTGGTACTGGAACACCCAGTCGGGACCGGGCAGCATGACCCCGCACAACGCCATGGTCAACAGCGCCGGATTCGGCCAGACCATCCGCAGCATCAACGGCTCCCTCGAATGCGACGGCAAGAACCCCGCCCAGGTGCAGAGCCGCGTCGACGCCTACCAGCGCTTCACGCAGATCCTCGGCGTCTCGCCGGGCAGCAACCTGTACTGCTGACGCGAGCCGGCCGACAAGGAGCCGTCATGCCCAACGTGAAGTCCATGACCAATGCCCTGCTCGCGGCACTGGGCGCGATGGCGCTCGTCGTGGCCGTTCCGGCGAGCGCCCACGCGAACGTTCTCACCCTGCTGCCACAGAACGCCGACGGCCTGGAACAGACCTTCTCCCCGGCGTACGACTACGACGGCGACGGCTGCTACGCCACCGCGGCCATCGGCACAGACGGCACCATCAACCCGGGATTGAGACTCGGCGGCGATGTCAACGGTCACTGTCACGACTACGCCCAACTGGCCAACGCCAACACCTACTCACGCGAGAAGTGCAACAACGGCTGGTGTGCCGTCATGTACGCCGGCTACTTCGAGAAGGACCAGGCAACTCTCGGGCCGGCAGCCATCGGGCACACCCACGACTGGGAACACGTCGTCGTGTGGATCAACAACAACGAGGTCCAGTACGTCTCGGTGTCCCAGCACAGCAGCTACCAGGTGGCCGCCCGCTCCTCGGTCCGCTTCGACGGCACGCACCCGAAGATCGTCTACCACAAGGACGGCCTCTCCACCCACGACTTCCGCTTCGCCAACAGCAATGACGAGCCCCCGGAGAACGTCACCGGAGGCTGGTTCTACCCCCGCCTGGTGGGCTGGGACGGCTACCCTCCCGGCTTCCGCGACAAGCTGATGAGCGCCGACTTCGGCGCCGCGACCATCAAGATCAAGGATGGCGACTTCGCGTACGCGCTGGCACACTCCATGCCCTCGGGCATCCCCTTCGACCCCGACGCGTGACAACGTTCACGTCGAAGTCATCACTGCGACGAACTCGCTCGAACCCAGGAGCAACGGCCCCGCACCCGCCATGTGCGGGGCCGTGCGCTGCCGTGTGCGTGTCCAGCTCGACCTTCGTGCCCGGCCGGACTGCATCACCTTCGGCGGGCCGGTCGGCCTGCGCTTTGCTGCCCCCGAGCGGCCGCAGCGACCGGGCGTAGTACGGCGCTGCGGTGCTCAGTCGGTGTCCTTGTCCGGTTTGTAGAGGAGGGCCAGCTCCTCCTCGGACAGGCGCAGGCTTCCGGCGGCGATGTTCTCCGCGAGGTGCGCCGGGTTTGTGGTGCCGGGAATGGCCAGTACATGCGGACCGCGGTGGAGGGTCCAGGCGAGCCGTACCTGGGCGGGCGTCGCGTTGTGGGCGCGGGCGACGGAGTGGACGCGCGCGTCGCGCTCCTGGCCCGCGGCTGCCTCGCGCCGCAGGCCGGAGACCGCGAAGAAGGGGACGAAGGCGATGCCCTGCTCCCCGCACAGGTCCACCAGCCCGGTCTCGTCAGCGCGGCGCCAGTCCAGGCCGTAGGAGTTCTGCACGCAGACCACGGGCGCGATCGTCTGGGCCTCGGCCACATGCTCCGGCAGAACGCCGGAGAGCCCGAGGTGCCGGATCAGGCCGGCCTCGCGCAGCTCGGTGAGGGCGCCGAAGTGCTCGGCGATCGACGCCGTGCCGGGGCCGACGCGCAGGTTCACCACGTCCAGATGGTCCCGGCCAAGCTGTCGCACGTTCTCCTCGACCTGGCCGCGCAGCTGGTCGGGGCGGGCCATGGGGAGCCACTCGCCGGAGGGATCGCGGGCCGGGCCGACCTTGGTCACCACGACCACGTCGCCGTACCAGGATGACAGGGCGCGGTTGATGAGCTCGTTCGCGGACCGCAGGGGCGAGAAGTAGAAGGCGGCCGTGTCGATGTGGTTGACACCCTGCTCGAACGCGCTGTGCAGCAGGCGGACGGCGCTGTCGCGGTCGATCGGTGTGCCGTCGGAGTTCCCCATCATGCCGTTGCCCGTCAGCCGCATCGCGCCGTAGCCGATGCGATGCACCTCCAGGTCCCCGAGCTTCCAGGTCCCTGCTGCCGCCGCTGCGCTCACCGTGCTCCTTCGACCGTCGGTTCGTCAGGCCCTGGAGTATGGGGCCGCCACGGTGTGCTGCGACAGGTTGACGAGCTGGGCGAAACGTCACATCCCCTCCGGGAACCAACCGCCGCCGCAAAGCCGTTGGATCTGACGAGAGCGCGTCGGTCAGGACGTGGTTTCAGTCCTTGTGCTGCTGAATTGCCGAGGCCGCTGACGATGGTGGCTGCGTTCGGCGCGGGCGGGCACGACGTGGCCGTCGAAGGGTGGCGGTCGCGGATGTGCTCGCGCTCCATGCAGGACGGGTCCCGCGAGCCCCGCAGATCCCCGGTGAGGAACTCCTGACGCCGCTCGCCTCGGCGGGATGCCGATCAGCCCCGCGCCCCGGTGGTCCGTGGGCAACCAGACCGCAGCCGTCACAGGCAGCCGGCTCACCGCACGCTCCGGTCGGCCGCCGCAGCGGTCGCTTCCCGCCGTCTTCGACTACGCCGTCCGCGCGGAACCGGGGCTGTCGCTTTCGATTCGGCTTCAGCCGGAAGCCGGCACCGGAGCAGAAAGGCCTTCCCTTCTCTCACATCTGTCGTGCGGGGTGCTCTGCGTGTTTCATGGAGGTGTGGTCTGCGGTGCGCGACCATACGGACGCTGGCTCAGCACATTTTCCAGCCGGTGAGCGTCATGGCGCGCTGATTGTGTGGGTCGACGTGCTCGGCACCAGCAAATCCGACGGCGTCGAGTGCGGCGGCCGGCAGAAGGAACACCGAGACAGGAAGAAGGACGGGCATGTCCGGCAGTGAAAGCGAGAATCCAGTAATCCCTTCACCGACGCCCACACCGACTCGGCGGCCCAGGACGAACCGGGACTGGTGGCCGAATCAGCTGGACCTTCAGGTTCTCCACCAGCACTCGCCCCGGTCCAACCCGATGGACGAGGACTTCGACTACGCGAAGGAGTTCGCGACCCTCGACGTCGACGCGCTGAAGCGGGACGTCTTCGAGGTGATGACGACATCCCAGGACTGGTGGCCTGCCGACTACGGTCACTACGGGCCGCTCTTCATCCGGATGAGCTGGCACGCCGCGGGAACGTACCGCATCGCGGACGGCCGCGGCGGTGGCGGCAGCGGCGCCCAGCGCTTCGCCCCCCTCAACAGCTGGCCGGACAACGCGAGCCTGGACAAGGCGCGCCGTCTGCTCTGGCCGGTCAAACAGAAGTACGGCCGGAAAATCTCCTGGGCCGATCTTCTGGTCTTCGCCGGAAACTGCGCCATGGAATCCATGGGGTTCAAGACGTTCGGCTTCGGTTTCGGGCGCCAGGACATCTGGGAACCCGAGGAGATCTTCTGGGGCCCCGAGGACACATGGCTCGGAGATGAGCGCTACAGCGGCGACAGGGAACTCACCGGTCCTTTCGCCGCCGTACAGATGGGACTGATCTACGTCAATCCGGAGGGACCCAACGGAAACCCGGACCCGATGGCTGCCGCCCAGGACATCCGGGAGACGTTCGGGCGCATGGCGATGAATGACGAGGAGACGGTCGCACTCATCGTCGGCGGCCACACCTTCGGCAAGTGTCATGGCGCGGTCGAGCCCAGTTATATCGGCCCGGAGCCCGAGGCGGCCCCCCTCGAGCAGCAGGGCCTCGGCTGGCGGAACACATACGGCAGCGGCGCGGGCCCCCACGCGCTCACCAGTGGTCTGGAGGGCGCATGGACCACAGAACCGACCAGGTGGGACAACGGCTACCTGGACAACCTCTACGGGTACGAGTGGGAGCTGACGAGCAGCCCCGCCGGCGCCCACCAGTGGACTCCTGAGGATCCCGCGGCCCGGAACGCCGTACGCGACGCCCATGATCCGTCGAAGCGGCACGCCCCCATGATGCTGACGACGGACGTCGCGCTGAAGGTGGACCCGGTCTACGGCCCGATCACGAAGAGGTTCCACGAGAACCCGGACGAGCTCGCGGTGGCGTTCGCCAAGGCGTGGTACAAACTGCTGCACCGCGACATGGGACCCGTCTCGCGTTACCTCGGCCCGTGGATTCCGGAGCCGCAGCTGTGGCAGGACCCCGTTCCCGACGTCGATCACGAACTGGTCGGGGCCGAGGACATCGCCACCCTCAAGGGCAGGATCCTCGCCTCCGGCCTCTCCATCCCCCAGTTGGTCACCACCGCCTGGGCGTCGGCGGCAAGCTTCCGCGGCACCGACAAGCGCGGCGGGGCGAACGGAGCACGAATCCGGCTCGCGCCGCAGAAGGACTGGGAGCTCAACGACCTCCCCGAGGTGACCGAGGTACTGCGCACGCTCGAGCGGATCCAGCAGGACTTCAACCTCTCCCGGACCGGCGGAACGCAGGTCTCCCTCGCCGACCTGATCGTCCTCGGCGGGTGCGCGGCCGTCGAGCAGGCCGCGAGGAACGCCGGGTACGACATCACGGTTCCGTTCGCACCGGGGCGTACGGACGCCTCGCAGGAGCAGACCGATGCGGCGTCGTTCGCCGTGCTGGAGCCCAGGGCGGATGCTTTCCGCAACTACCTTCCGGCGGGCGAGAAGCTGTCGCCGGAGACCCTCATGCTGGACCGCGCCAACCTGCTGACGCTGACCGCTCCCGAGATGACGGTGCTGATCGGCGGCATGCGGGCCCTGAACACGGGCTTCAAGGGATCCCCCCACGGTGTCTTCACCCACCGGCCGGAAACCTTGACCAACGACTTCTTCGTCAACCTGCTCGACATGGGCACGGAGTGGAAGGCGTCGGCCACGGACGAGAACGTGTTCGAAGGCCGGGATCGCGCCACCGGAGAGGTCAAGTGGACCGCCACCGCCGTAGACCTGATCTTCGGTGCGCACTCCCAGCTCCGTGCCGTCTCGGAGGTCTACGCCTCCCAGGATGCGGGAGAGAAGTTCGTACGCGACTTCGTGGCAGCGTGGAACAAGGTGATGAACCTCGACCGGTTCGACCTCGCCTGAGCCCGACGTCCCGGTCGGCCTTCATCGGCCGGCCGGGACCTGCCGGTACTCCCAGTCGACGGCGAACGCGTCCGACTCGAAAGCACCTCTGGGCCCGCCCACACGATCTGATCCTGCCGCACTGCTACCTGCGCCTCAGCCGGCGGATGAGCGCTTCAGGCGACGGGTTGACTCGAAGTGAGCAGCCAACTCCAGCGTCGGCGCTCCGTCACGACGGTCGCGGCGGCCAGTACGGTCACGAGCACCGCTGCCCAGGCAGGCCAGACGAACCAGGAGGAGACCACGGCAGCGGCCAGCTGGAGCAGCACCAGGAGGATCGTGGCCCATCCCGGCACCGCGATGATCACGTTGGCCTTGTCCCCCGGTGTGGACAAGCAGGCCGGAAGACCGATCAGGACCGCCACGGACAGGACGGCCAGCAGCCGTGAGTGTTCGGCCAGGGCCCACGGGGTGGCCACCCACGCGACGAGCTCGGTCGTGAACCGCAACACGGACGAGGTGCGGTCGTCGGGTCGTCCTGAGGTGGTCTCTCCATCGGCGGCGTCGATCACCTGCGGACGATCTCATGGCGCGGGGCCGGCCGCCAGGGGTTTCGCGATGTCGCCGTCCCTAGCGACTTCCCGCACGCCGCACAGGGCTGGGGCGCGGGACGCAGCGCGGGGATGCGGTCACCGCTCGGGCAGTACCGCCTCCCGCAGCCAGTGCGCCGGGTCCGCGGACCCGGCCCACGCCGACCGCCCGTACGTCCGCGACGAGCACCACGAGCTCACCTGCGCGGAGTTCGCCGCGTAGGCCGAGGCGGCGGCCGAGCAGTTCGCCGAGCACGGCATCGGGCGTGGGTCGGTCGTGGCGGTCATGCTGGCGAACCGCGTCGAGCTGCTCGTCGCGATGGTCGCCGCATGGCGGCTCGGCGCGGCCGCGACGCCGATCAATCCGGCGTTCACCGCCGAGGAGGCCGACTACCGGATCGCGGACGCCGGCAGCGCCCTCGTCGTGAACCTCGGTCCGGGCGCGCCGGACGGTGGCCTGCCCAGTATCGCTGCCGGCGAGCTGCGGCGTACGCCGGTGGGTGCCGCGCTGCCCGCGGCACGGACGTCACCGGACGACCTGGCCCTGCTCGTCCGCACGAGCGGCTCGACGGGCCGCCCCGAGGGAGTGATGCTCGACCACGCCAACCTCGAGGCGATGACCTCGATGATGGCCGACCTCATGCGGCTCACCGCCGACGACCACTGTCTCCTCTTCCTCCCGCTCTTCCATGTCAACGCCATCTGTGTCCGCTTCCTCGCGCCGATGCGCACCGGCTCCCGGCTGACGGTGCTGGGCCGGTTCACCGTCGACGCTTTCCTCGATGCCGTCGAGTTGCTCCGTCCGAGGTACTTCTCGGGCGTGCCCACGATCTACGCCATGCGGCTCGCGCAGCCGCGCGACGCCGACCTCTCCTCGGTGCGATTCTGCCCCGCGGCGAGCGCGGCGAGGTGGTCGTCCAGGGACCCAACGTGATGATGCGCGGCTACCTGGGCCGTCCCGAAGCCACTGCCGAGACCCTGCGCGACGGCTGGCTGCACACCGGCGACGTCGGCGTACTCGACGAGGACGGCTACGTGCGCATCGTCGACCGGATCAAGGACATGATCATCCGCGGCGGCGAGAACATCTATCCCAAGGAGATCGAGACGGTCCTGCTCTCCCGCGAGGGTGTCTGCGAGGCCGCCGTGATCGGCCGGCCCGACGAGCGGCTCGGCGAGGTCCCGTTCGCCTACGTGGCGCTCGAGCCCGACGCCACCGGAGCGTGAGGCATGGCCTTCAAGACCCCCGTCTTCCCCGCGGTCGACCCCG
>NZ_JAVACL010000065.1:0-27667 GCF_032658145.1 Streptomyces sp. MK7 | reverse complement strand
GCGCACCACCCCCGGGGCCCGCGGGGGGCGCCCCCCGCCCCCGCCCGCGCGCCCCCCACCCCGACGACCGAGGCGGGCGAGCGCGAGCCGGGCGGGTCCGCCGGGCGGACCGAGGCCGAGACCGGGACGGCCACGGCGACCGCGGCGGCTCCCGAGGCGACCACGGCGGTCACTGCTGATGCCGAGACAACGATCGCGACGCCCGAGCCGCCCGCGCGGGGCAGGCCCGCCGGACAGCAGCCCACCGGCCACTTCACCGTGCCGACCGCCGTGGCCGTCGTGCCGGCCGCGCCCGCGCGGCGCCCGGTGGTCGAAGGCGGGTTCGACTTCTTCGGCACGAAGAACACGAAGAAGGGGTCGCCGTCCACCGCCCTGGAGGCCGTCCAGAACGAGGACCTGGCCGACGTCGTGGGCCAGGAGGCCCTCGCCCTGCACAAGGCCGAGTCCGAGTCGCAGTACAAGCGGGCCGGCGCCGACGCCCACGGCGTGGGTCAGGTCATCGACCTGACGGCGCACGACGAGACGGAGCAGATCGACCTCCAGGGTCTGCGCACCGCGGCGTCCTGAGGCGGGCAGCCCACCGGAGAACCGAACAGAGCGGCGCGAGTAAGGGGCGTGGCACCTGGGCCACGCCCCTTACCGCTGCCTCGCCCCTGCGTCACCCTTGCATCACCGCTGCATCCACCGGTCCGGCCGGGCCTCGCGCCGTCCGGTCCGTGACCGTTCCGCCTGTGCCCGCAGCAGCCGGGCCGCCTCCTCGGCGTCCCGCAGGCGTGCCGTGACGGTCTTGTTCGCGCCCGTGTCCACGTGCACGTCGGCGACCCGCCACGCCCGCTCCCAGGGCCCCTGCGTGAGCCGTACGCTCTGCACCTTGGCGTGCGGGACGAGCGCGAGCCGCCGCCGCAGCAGCCCGTGCCGGGCGGCGAACACCGCGTCGGTGACGGCGATCCCGTGCCCGCGCCACCACACCGGCGTGCACCACCGGGCGCGCCGCGGGGGCCGTACCAGGGAGGAGGCCTCCGGCACCGCCACTCCGGGCAGCACACGCGCGATCACCGACTCGGCGATCCCGCGCGGAGCGACCGGCAGCAGCACCGAGTTCGACGACCCGGCCACGTCCAGCTCCACCCGCACCCAGCCGAGCCGCCGCCACAGCAGCGGCTCCACGATCCGCACGGTCTGCACCCGCCCCGGCGGCACCGTCTCGTGTGTGCGGTCGAGCAGGCCCCGGTCGATGCGCAGCCCGTCGGGCGACTCGCTCACCGTCCAGTCGTAGGCGCCGACGAAGCGCCCGGCGCTGCTCGTCACGGCCCCGCCGAACAGCGGCACCGCGACGGCCAGCACCGTCCACAGGCTGTGGGTGCCCAGCCACACCAGCGGCGGTACGGCGACGGCGGTGAGCAACGAGCCCCAGGTCGCGCCGATCAGCAGCAGTGAGAGCGCGATCACGCGCGCGGGTACGCGGACGAGCTCCCGCGCGGGCGCCTCGCCGACCTCGTGCGCGGTCTCGGGAGCGAAACCGGCGGCCCGCGCGAGCAGTTCGGCGCGCAGGGCACGGGCCTCGTCCTCGCCGAGGAAGGCGAGTTCGTCCTTCTTGTCCGTCCCTATGACGTCCAGCTTCAGCTTGGCCACCCCCGCGACGCGTGCGAGCAGCGGCCGGGTGACGTCGACGGCCTGGATCCGCTCCAGCCGGATGTGCGCGGTGCGGCGGAACAACAGGCCGGTGCGGATGCGCAGTTCGGTGTCGGTCACCGCGAAGTGCGTGAACCACCAGGACAGGAAGCCGTACAGGGCGGCCGCCGGGAGGAGCACCGCGAGCCCGGCCAGCAGCATGGTCGTCGTCAGCCGCGTCAGCTGCTGCTGCGCCTGGCTGGGGTCGTGCACCGCCCACCCGGCGAGCACGGCGACCGGCGCCCACGCACGCCTGAGCGGTGTCACGGGATGCAGCCGCCGCTCGATCACACCGGGCTCGTCCAGGCTCACGGTCTCGTCGCCCCTGTCCACGGCCTCGACGTCGGTCCCGTCGCCCTCGTCCGCCGTCACAGCCCCGCCGATCGTGCCTCGCCGAGCCGGGTGAGCCGGTCGCGCAGCCGTTCCGCCTCGGCGGGGTCGAGGCCGGGGATGGTCGCGTCGGTCGCGGCCGCCGCCGTGTGCAGCTGTACGGTGGCCAGCCCGAAGTGCCGTTCCACGGGCCCGGAGGTCACCTCGACCAGCTGCATCCGCCCGTACGGCACGACGGTCTCCTCGCGCCACAGCACACCCCGGCTGATCAGCAGGTCGTCGGCGCGCTCGGCGTAGCGCCAGGAGCGCCAGTTGCGGCCCAGCAGCACCCAGCCCCAGGCCAGCAGCGCCAGCGGCAGCAGTGCGAAGGCCGACCAGGCGGGCCCGGCCATGGCACCGAGCAGCACCCCCACGGCCAGGGCGAGCGGGCCCAGCCACACCACCAGCAGCAGCCGGCGCATCCGCAGCAGTCCCGGCGGCAGTGCGGTCCACTCGGGCCCGGCCCCTGCCGCCCGCTCGTCGTCCGGGCTCCCCGTTTCCATGCGGCAAGCGTACGTACGTAAGACTGTGTCCATGACTCCTACGACGGAGACCATGGTCGGGATCGGCGGCGCCGCGGAGAGCACCGACATGGTGCTCAACATCGGACCGCAGCATCCGTCCACGCACGGCGTGCTGCGGCTGAAGCTGGTGCTGGACGGCGAGCGCATCAGGCGTGCGGAGCCGGTGATCGGCTATATGCACCGCGGCGCGGAGAAGCTGTTCGAGGCGCGGGACTACCGCCAGATCATCATGCTCGCCAACCGGCACGACTGGCTGTCGGCGTTCTCGAACGAGCTGGGCGTGGTCCTCGCCGTGGAGCGGATGCTCGGCATGGAGGTCCCCGCGCGCGCGGTGTGGACGCGCACGCTGCTCGCGGAGCTGAACCGGGTGCTCAACCACCTGATGTTCCTCGGCTCCTATCCGCTGGAGCTGGGCGGCATCACCCCGGTCTTCTACGCCTTCCGGGAGCGGGAGATCCTCCAGAACGTCATGGAGGAGGTCTCCGGCGGCCGGATGCACTACATGTTCAACCGGGTCGGCGGGCTCAAGGAGGACCTGCCCGCCGGGTGGGCCACGCGCGCGCGTGCCGCCGTCGCCGCCGTGCGGTCGCGCATGGACGTCTTCGACGACCTGGTGCTCGGCAACGAGATCTTCCGGGGGCGTACGCGGGGCGTGGGGGAGCTGGCGCCGGAGACCGTGCACGCCTACGGCGTGAGCGGGCCCATCGCGCGCGCCTCGGGCGTCGACTTCGACCTGCGCCGCGACGAGCCGTACCTGGCGTACGGGGAGCTGGCGGACACGCTCAAGGTGGTGACCCGGCGGGAGGGTGACTGCCTCGCCCGGTTCGAGTGCCTGCTGGAGCAGACCCACAACGCGCTGGACCTGGCCGACGCCTGCCTGGACCGGCTGGCCGAGCTGCCGCCCGGCCCGATCAACCAGCGGCTGCCGAAGGTGCTCAAGGCCCCCGAGGGGCACACCTACGCATGGACCGAGAACCCGCTCGGCATCAACGGCTACTACCTGGTCAGCAAGGGCGACAAGACCCCGTACCGGCTGAAGCTGCGCTCGGCGTCGTACAACAACATCCAGGCCCTGACCGAGCTGCTGCCGGGGACGCTGGTCGCGGACATGGTGGCGATCCTGGGGTCGATGTTCTTCGTGGTCGGGGACATCGACAAGTAGGGCACCGGTCTCCCGGCGCGGTCGCTCATCCGGACAGCGGGTCCGTGATCCCGGGGAGCGGGTCCGCGGTCCCGACCGGCTGGAGCAGCCAGCCGAAGTCGCCGAGGCCGCCCGCCGCGGTGAGCTCGGCGGCCTCACCGGCGCTCGCGAGGGCGCGTACATACTCCGAGGGGCGCGTGGAGGCGAGCGAGAGGGGAGGGCGTGCGCCGCTGACCCCGAGGGCGCGCAGCGCCTCGCGCTGGGAGCACAGGCGTGCGCCGGGGAGCGCGACGGCGCACGCGTCCAGGGCGACATGCGCCGTGATGTCGCACGAGCCGTCCGGCACGGGTGCCGTCTCCCGCCCCTCACGGAAACCGGTGAGCGTCCCGAAGGGCGGCCGGGCCCCGGCCAGGTGCGCGTAGTCGACGGCGACCGCGAGGCCCCGCTCGACCCGGGAGACCGCGGCGGCCCAGACGGCGTCCCGGGGCAGCCCGATCTCGGCGCGCAGGCCCGGCTCGGGCGGCAGTGGCCACCAGCGCGCCAGCCACGCGGCCTCCGCTCCCGACACCGGCTCCCCGAGCCGCTCGGTGCCGTCCCGCCGGACGAGGACGTGCCGGGGCACGCCCGCCGCGTCCACCTCGGCCACCTCCACCGGCACGTTGTCCAGCCACTCGTTGGCGAACAGCAGCCCGGTGAGCCGCTCCGGGGGCTCGCTCAGCCACTCGATCCGGTGATCGAGGCCCGTCGGCCGCCCGGCGATCTCGACCGCGAACACGCGCGCGCGGGAGGCCGCCTCGGCGGGCAGCGCGGCGAGCACCCCGGCGGCCAGCTCGCCCCGCCCGGCCGCCATGTCCACGAAACCGAGCTCCACCGGGCGCCCCAGCAGCTCGTCGACCCGGCACAGCAGACGTGCCACGGCCGCCGCGAACAGCGACGAGGCGTGCACGGACGTACGGAAGTGCCCGGCCGGCCCCTCGGGGCGCCGGTAGAAGCCGTCCGGCCCGTACAGGGCCTCCTCGGCCGCCGCCCGCCAGCCGCGCCACTCGCCGGCCGTGCGGTCCGCCGTGCGGCCCGTCGCGCGCGTCGTGGAGCCGTCCGCTGTCCCGTTCGTCACACCGCCAGACTAGGCGCACAGGTGATCAGTGCCTCCACCTTGGGGAGTACGAGGGCCGAGTCCGGATCGGCCCTCCGGTTGACCCCTGCACCTATCCCGCTTCCCTACTCTGGGTTACGTGCAGCGCCTCTATGACTTCCTCCGCAGGCACCCGACATGGGTCGACGCCTTCTGGGCCGTCGTCCTGTTCGGGATCTCCGGCGTGAGCGTGTTCAGCATCAACGGGGCGCCCGGCCACCACATGCCCATCGGCCCGGGGCTTGCGGTGTCCGCCGTCCTGTGCGTCGTCGTCGCGCTGCGCCGCCGGTTCCCGGAGCCGATGCTGCTGCTGGCCTTCGCGACCGGGCTGGCCCAGCTGATCCTGGACATCGAGACGACAGTCGCCGACTTCGCCATGCTGGTGATCACCTTCACGGTGGCCGCGGTCGGCGCGCGCTGGGCCTCCCGGCTCGCGCTCGTCGTCAGCCTGTTCGCGGCGACCCTGGCGCAGATGCGCTGGCCGGCCGTGCACGACACCTTCGCCGGGCAGGCCGCGATAGCCGTCTTCCAGACGGTCCCCTTCGCCCTCGCCTGGGTGCTCGGCGACTCCATGCGCACCCGCCGCGCCTACTTCGCCCAGCTGGAGGAGCGCGCGGCCCGTCTGGAGAAGGAGCGCGAGGCGCAGGCCAAGGTCGCGGTGGCCGCCGAGCGCGCCCGGATCGCGCGCGAGCTGCACGACGTGGTGGCGCACAACGTGTCGGTGATGGTGGTGCAGGCCGACGGCGCCGCCTACGTCCTCGACGCCGCCCCCGACCAGGCGAAGAAGGCCCTGGAGACCATCTCCTCCACCGGCCGTCAGGCGCTCGCGGAGATGCGCCGTCTGCTCGGCGTGCTGCGCACCGGCGAGCACCAGGAGGGCGGCGAGTACGTGCCGCAGCCCGACGTGGAGCAGATCAAGGAGCTGGTCGAGCAGTGCCGGAGCTCGGGACTGCCCGTCGACTTCCGGATCGAGGGCACCCCGCGTCCCCTGCCCAGCGGCGTCGAGCTGACGGCGTACCGCATCGTGCAGGAGGCCCTGACCAACACCCGCAAGCACGGCGGGCCGAACGCGGGTGCGAGCGTGCGCCTGGTCTACTTCGACGACGGCCTGGGCCTGCTCGTCGAGGACGACGGCAAGGGCGCCCCGCACGAGATGTACGAGGACGGCGGCGCCGACGGGCAGGGCCACGGCCTGATCGGCATGCGCGAACGCGTCGGCATGGTCGGCGGCACCCTGGACGCGGGCCCGCGCCCCGGTGGAGGCTTCCGCATCAGCGCCCTGCTGCCGCTCAAACCGGTGCACTGACGCCCGGCGACCCCCCTGTTGAGACCTCTCACGCCCCCCTGAGTAGCTGAAGAAGACGGAAGAGGACCCGATGACGATCC
Organism: Streptomyces sp. MK7; assembly: GCF_032658145.1. Lineage (NCBI taxonomy): Bacteria > Bacillati > Actinomycetota > Actinomycetes > Kitasatosporales > Streptomycetaceae > Streptomyces > Streptomyces sp. MK7. The sequence goes on along the minus strand of NZ_JAVACL010000065.1, from coordinate 21,444 downwards.
GCGTGATGCTCGTCGACGACCAGGTGCTGCTGCGCACCGGATTCCGGATGGTGCTCGCCGCCCAGCCGGACATGGAGGTCGTCGCCGAGGCGGGCGACGGGGTCGAGGCCCTTCAGGTGCTGCGGGCGACCGCGGTCGACGTGGTGCTGATGGACGTGCGCATGCCGAAGCTGGACGGCGTGGAGACCACCCGCCGCATCTGCTCGGAGCCGAACCCGCCGAAGGTGCTCATCCTGACCACCTTCGACCTCGACGAGTACGCCTTCTCCGGGCTGAAGGCGGGCGCCTCCGGGTTCATGCTCAAGGACGTGCCGCCCGGCGATCTGCTCGCCGCGATCCGCGCCGTGCACAGCGGCGACGCCGTCGTCGCGCCCTCCACCACGCGCCGACTGCTCGACCGTTTCGCGCCGATGCTGCCCACCGCCGGCAAGGAGCCCCAGCACAAGGAGCTCCAGCGGCTCACCGAGCGGGAGCGCGAGGTCATGGTGCTGGTCGCGCAGGGCCTGTCCAACGGTGAGATCGCCGCCCGGCTGGTGCTGTCCGAGGCGACCGTGAAGACCCACGTGGGCCGCATCCTGACCAAGCTGAACCTGCGGGACCGGGTGCAGGTGGTGGTCCTCGCCTACGAGACGGGCCTGGTCCGGGCCGGCGGGCACGGCTGAAGGACGGCTGAAGGGATGGACCGGCTGCCGTAAGTGCCGGCCGTCGGTAGGGTCTGCGCATGCTCCTGTGGATCAACGGCCCCTTCGGGGGCGGCAAGACACAGACCGCACACGAGATCCAGCGCCGTCTGCCGGGCAGCGTCATCTGCGACCCCGAACACCCCGGCTTCGGGCTGCGCCGCATGATGCCGCCCGAGCTGCGCGGCGACTTCCAGGACCTGGCGTCCTGGCGGCAGGGCGTCGTCGAGGTCCTCGACCTGGCCCTGACCAAGCACGACGGGGTGGTGATCGCGCCCATGACCGTCACCGACTCCGGCCACTTCGCCGAGACCGTCGGACGGCTGCGCGAACTGGGTCATGACGTACGGCACTTCGCCCTGCTCGCGGAGCGCGAGACCGTGCTGAAGCGGCTGAACGAACGCGGCCTGGGGCACCTCCTTCAGTTCGTGGCGGGGAAGAACACCGGGCTGCGCAGGGAGAGCTGGGCCGTCCGGCAGCTCGACCACTGCCTCGAGCGGCTGCGCGAGCCGGAGTTCGCCGAGCACCTGTGGACGGACCACTCGAGCGTGCCGAAGATCGCGGACCGGATCGCGGTGCTCGCCGGGCTGACCCTGCGGCCCAACACGGAGGGCCGGGTGCGTACCCGGGTGCGGCAGGTGGGAGTGGGCCTCCGGCACATCCGGTTCGACTGACGGCGGGGCGTGCGGCCGGGGTCCTTCGGCCGGCGGCGGGGTCGCCCGACGGCGGCGCTAGCGGAGTATCCCCTCCAGGAAGTCGCTGCCCAGCCGGGCCACCGTCGCCACGTCCAGCTGGTGGTCGACGTACCGCCCGCGGCGCCGGGTGGTGACCAGGCCCGCCTTCTTCAGGATGCTCAGATGCCGCGATATCTCGGGTGCGGTCATGCCGTGCACCTGGGTCAGCTCGCCGGTGGTGAAGGCGCTGCGGGCCAGGCTGCGGCACAGCCGCATCCGCACTGGGTGGGACAGCGCGGCCATCCGCAGGGTCAGCTGTTCCACCGAGGGCGGGGAGGCGAGCTCCGGGGAGCCGACCGGGTAGTGCAGCACCGGCTGCCAGCCGTGCCGGTGCAGGACCATCAGGTGGGGCCAGCCGAGGCTGGTCGGCACGAGCAGCAGGCCCCCGTCCGCCGTGGCCGTGCGGCCCTCGCCGAGCTTGTCGACCGTGATCCGGCCGGCCGCCTCGTCCAGGGACACGGCGGGGGAGACCGCGGCGAGCGCCTCGGGGAGGCCCTTGCGGCGCAGCAGCTCGGTCTTGTGGCGGGCGTCCGCCGCGAGTTGGTGGCGCAGCCGGGACCAGGTCTCCGCGAAGAAGACCTCGTCGCAGTCCTGGAGGAACTGCCGCAGCCAGGCCCGGATCCGGGGCGGGTCGGTCAGCAGCCGCTCGCTGAAGCGGACCTGTGCGGGGCCGCGCGCGGCGGCCAGTTCCAGGGCGCGGCGGCGCAGTGCGGCGTCGGTGAGCGGGCCGGGGCCCGGAGTGCCGTAGGGCAGGGCGCAGGTGAACTCCAGGGCCGCGTCCACGAACTGCTCGTCGGACAGCTTGTCGAGCAGATCCAGGTCCTCGGCGAGGGTCTGGCCCGGCAGCGCGGACCCCCCGGGGATGCCCGCGAACGGCATGAACAGGTCCGAGAACGTCGTCCGCCACAGGAAGTCGGCCTCGCACATCCGGTCGGCCAGATGCGAGTCGAGCCGGGCGGCCACCCCCGTGGCCCAGCCCTGGAGGCGCGGGTGGTGCCCCGGCTCGGACAGCGCGTGCAGCGCCATGCCGAGCTCGGCCAGAGGGGAGGGCACGACGGTGATCCTCTCCGGCCGCAGCCCCGCGATGTCGATGCGCACGCTCATGCCCCCATGGTGCACGCCGCCACTGACAACGCCGCCCCGATTGACGGCGGCCGTCAATCGACGGGACCTCGGCCGGACACCGGCGCACTCTGGGACGACGTCCGGGGCAGCCGCGGAGCCCGGTCCATCCCGTTCCGACAAGGCGGCACAGCCATGAGCATCACGCAGCAGTACCTCCTCGACACCCACCGCGCCCGGCAGCACGGCGAGCCTGCCCCGCCCGCGCCCGGCCTCGACGACTGGCACGTCGTGCGCGAGCTGCGCGACCACCGGCGGTTCCGGGCGGTCCTGGCGGGCCGGCCGGTCCGCAGGCGTCCGCTCCGGTCCCTGCGCCGGTGGGCTCGCCTGCGCTCCAGGGGTGTCTCGTCGATCAGGCCGGATCGGGGAGCGGTGGCCGGCGGTGGGGGTACCTCCCACGCCGTTCAGGCAGTGGGGGAGCATCACAAGGCGGAGGAGGGAGTCGATGCGGAGCCTCGACGACCGACGACAAGGCGGCGAGGTGCGGTGCCGGCCACCGCGAGCCTGGCCTGATCGACGAGACACCCCCTAGCTCTTGACCTCTCCGTCCAGCCGGGAGACGAACTCCCCGACCGCCGCCTTCACGTCCTCGGCCGTCCACTCCAGCCCCGCGGCCCGTACGTGGACCTCGGTGCGGGCCATGCCCGGACCGGCCTGCTGCCAGCCGTTCTCGAACAGGGCGGTCCCCGTCTCCTCGGTGGTCCGGACGGCCGCCCTTTCGACGACCTCGGGCTCGTACGGCAGCCAGACCTGGAAGTCGTGGGTGTGCGGCACCTCGGGATGGACACGTGCCCAGGGCAGGCCCGCCGTCGCGAACCCCTCGCGCAGCGCCGCGGCCACCACGCGCGCGTGCCGTACGTAGCCGGGCAGCCGGGGCAGCTCGCGCTCCAGGCCGATCAGCGCCGACAGCGCCGTGGGGAACTGCTGGAACACCAAGCCGCCGTACCGGTGCCGCCAGGCCTTCGCCTCGTCCACCAGCGTCTTCGGACCACCGAGGGCCGCGCCGCCGAAGGCGCCCAGGCCCTTGTAGAACGACACGTAGACGCTGTCGGCCAGACCCGCGATCTCCCTCAGGGGACGGCCGAGGTGAACGGTGGACTCCCACAGGCGGGCCCCGTCGAAGTGCACCACCGCGTCGCGCTCCCGCGCGGCCTCGACGACCTCCGAGAGCTCCTCCCAGGAGGGCAGCACGAAACCGGCTTCCCTGAGGGGCAGTTCGAGCATCAGGGTTCCGAAGGGCTCGTCGAGGCCGCGTATCTCGTCGGCGGTCGGCAGCCGGGGCCCGCTCGTCACCCGTACCGGCCGCAGGCCACTGACCTGGCTGAACGCGTTCCGCTCGTGCACTTCGGGGTGGGACAGCGCATGCAGGGCGACGGCCGGGCTGCCCGTGCGGCCCGCCCAGCAGCGCAGGGCGACCTGCTGGGCCATCGTGCCGGTCGGGAAGAACGCGGCGGCCTCGGTGCCGAGCAGCCCGGCGACCTTCTCCTCCAGGGCCTCCACGACGCCGTTGCCGTACAGGTCCGACCGCTGGTCGAGGTCGTACACGTCCTCCGCCGCTTCCAGCAGCGCCAGGCGCTGCCGGAGGGTGCCCAGGAAGCCGTGGCGCGCGAGCGCGCGCGGTGCGCTCCGGCAGGCGGCGATACGCCGCTCCCGCAGGCGCCTGCCCCCCTCCTCCTCGGACGGCTGTTCGGTCTCCTGCTCGTCCTGCGCAGCGGTATCACTCATGCCGAGATCATCCCGCGCTCCGGCCGGGACGGGCACCTGGTTTCCCGTGCGGGCGGCCGTGGGGAGGCCCACAGCCTGTGGACGGCCGAACGCCTCCGGAACCGATAGCGTTAACATGACGAGAAATCGTCCGGTACCCCGAGCGGACTGGAACGGGAAGGCCACCGTCGCGTGAGTACAAGCCAACAGCCAGACCCCAGGGACCGCCCCGCGCGGCTCACCGTCGGTGTCGTCGGCGCCGGCCGGGTGGGCCCCGCGCTCGCCGCGTCCCTCCAGCTCGCCGGGCACCGGCCGGTGGCCGTCTCCGGGGTCTCCGACGCCTCCAGGCGCCGGGCCGAGCTGATGCTCCCCGACGTGCCCCTGGTGACCCCCGCCGAGGTGCTGCGACGGTCCGAGCTGGTGCTCCTGACCGTCCCCGACGACGCCCTGCCCGGACTCGTCGCCGGCCTCGCCGAGACCGGCGCCGTGCGGCCCGGACAGCTGCTCGCGCACACCTCCGGGCGATACGGCGCGAAGGTGCTGGACCCCGCCCTGCGCGCGGGCGCGCTGCCGCTGGCCCTGCACCCGGCGATGACCTTCACCGGCACACCCGTGGACGTGCAGCGGCTGGCCGGCTGCTCCTTCGGCGTCACCGCCCCCGAGGAGCTGCGGCTGGCCGCCGAGGCCCTGGTCATCGAGATGGGCGGCGAGCCCGAGTGGATCGCCGAGGAGATGCGGCCGCTGTACCACGCGGCGCTCGCGCTCGGCGCGAACCACCTGGTGACGCTGGTCGCCCAGTCCATGGAGCTGCTGCGCGAGGTGGGCGTCGAGGCGCCCGACCGGATGCTCGGCCCGCTGCTCGGCGCCGCCCTGGACAATGCCCTGCGCTCCGGCGACGCGGCGCTGACCGGTCCCGTCGCGCGCGGGGACGCGGGCACGGTCGCCGCCCACATCGACGAGCTGCGCCGGCACGCCCCGCAGACCGTCGCGGGCTACCTGGCGATGGCCCGCGCCACCGCCGATCGCGCACTCGCCCACGGGCTGCTGAAGCCGGAGCTGGCCGAGGACCTGCTGGGCGTCCTCGCCGACGGAACACCCGGCACCGCCGCCACCAGCGGCACCACCGGCTCCGAGGACACGTACGGCTCCGAAGGTCCGGACGGTCCCGACCGGCCCGACGACGGCGAAGGGGACGCCCGATGACCCGCGCGGGGCACGCGACGCGCCCGCCGCAGCCGGAACCCGCGGGGACGACCGGCCGGACGGCACCCGCGGGCATGAGGAGCCGGATGGCACCCACCGGCACGGGGCACTCGACGAACCGGGTGGCACCGGTGAACGCAGAGGAGGGCCGCCCGGTGACCCCGGCGCCCGAGAACGGAGACGCCCGATGACCACAGCCCTGCTGCGCACCGCCGACGAGCTGCACGCACGCGCGCGTGACGGCCGGCGTGCCGTCGTGATGACCATGGGCGCCCTGCACGAGGGCCACGCCACCCTGATCCGCGCCGCACGCGAGATCGCCGGCGCCGACGGCGAGGTCGTCGTCACCGTCTTCGTCAACCCGCTGCAGTTCGGCGCGGGCGAGGACCTGGACCGCTACCCGCGAACCCTGGAGGCGGACCTCAAGGTCGCCGAGCAGGCGGGCGCCGGCGTCGTGTTCGCGCCGTCCGTGGAGGAGGTCTACCCGGGCGGCGAGCCCCAGGTCCGCATCTCCGCAGGCCCCATGGGCGAACGCCTGGAGGGCGCCTCGCGGCCCGGCCACTTCGACGGCATGCTCACCGTCGTCGCCAAGCTGCTGCACCTCACCCGCCCCGACGTGGCCCTGTACGGCCAGAAGGACGCCCAGCAGCTCGCCCTGATCCGGCGCATGGTGCGCGATCTCAACTTCGGCGTGGACATCATCGCCGTACCGACCGTGCGCGAGGACGACGGCCTGGCCCTGTCCAGCCGCAACCGCTACCTGTCCCCGCAGGAGCGGCACACCGCCCTCGCCCTGTCCCGGGCCCTGTTCGCGGGCCGCGACCGGCACGCCGCCCAGGAGGCGCTGCGCGCGCGGGCCCGCGAAGTGCCCTCCACGCGCGCGCGTGCCGAGGCCCTGAGCGCGCTGGGGGAGTCCCGCGCGGCGGCCGACGCCGCCGCCGTCGCCAAGGCGTCCCCCGGGGCGGCCGCAGCCGTCCGCGCGGCGGCCCGGCTGGTCCTCGACGAGGCCGCCCGCCTCGACCCGCCGCTGGACCTCGACTACCTGGCCCTGGTCGACCCCTCCGACTTCACCGAGATAGGCGACGACTTCACCGGTGAGGCGGTCCTCGCCGTCGCCGCCCGGGTCGGGTCCACCCGGCTGATCGACAACCTGCCCCTCACCTTCGGGGCCCATGAACCCCGCACATCCCGCACATCCCACGCAACCCACGGAACCCTCGGAGCCGCCTCGTGACCAGCACAGGCATACGACTGCACGCGCCCGCGCCCGGGTGGTCGATCGCCGCGGACGTCGTGGTCGTCGGCTCCGGCGTCGCCGGCCTCACCGCCGCCCTGCGCTGCGAGGCGGCCGGCCTGGACACGGTCGTCGTCACCAAGGCCCGCCTCGACGACGGATCCACCCGCTGGGCCCAGGGCGGCGTCGCCGCGGCCCTCGGCGAGGGCGACACCCCCGAGCAGCACCTGGACGACACCCTGGTGGCCGGCGCCGGCCTGTGCGACGAGGAGGCCGTACGGATCCTCGTCACCGAGGGCCCCGACGCCGTGCGCCGGCTGATCGAGACCGGCGCACACTTCGACGAGTCCTCCGAGGGAGGACTGGCGCTCACCCGCGAGGGCGGGCACCACCGCCGCCGTATCGCGCACGCGGGCGGTGACGCGACCGGCGCGGAGATCTCCCGGGCGCTCGTCGAGGCCGTCAACGAAGTAATGCCGTCAGGAACCCGCGCGCGTGGACTGCGCACGATCGAGAACGCGCTCGTCCTGGACCTGCTCACGGACGCCGACGGTCGTACCGCCGGCGTGAGCCTGCACGTCATGGGCGAGGGCCAGCACGACGGCGTGGGCGCCGTCCACGCGCCCACCGTGGTCCTCGCCACCGGCGGCATGGGCCAGGTCTTCGCCGCGACCACGAATCCGTCCGTGTCCACCGGTGACGGTGTGGCGCTCGCCCTGCGCGCGGGCGCGGAGGTCTCCGACCTGGAGTTCGTCCAGTTCCACCCGACGGTGCTCTTCCTCGGCCCCGAGGCCGAGGGCCAGCAGCCACTCGTCTCCGAGGCGGTGCGCGGCGAGGGCGCCCACCTGGTCGACGCCGACGGCGTGCGTTTCATGGTCGGACAGCACGAGCTGGCCGAGCTCGCGCCCCGGGACATCGTCGCCAAGGGCATCCTGCGCCGCATGCTGGAGCAGGACGCCGAGCACATGTTCCTCGACGCCCGGCACTTCGGCGCCGAGATGTGGGAGCAGCGCTTCCCGACGATCCTGGCCGCCTGCCGGGCCCACGGCATCGACCCGGTCACCGACCCCATCCCGATCGCCCCGGCCGCCCACTACGCCTCCGGAGGCGTGCGCACGGACTCCCACGGCCGGACCACCGTGCCCGGCCTGTACGCGTGCGGAGAGGTGGCCTGCACCGGCGTGCACGGCGCCAACCGGCTCGCCTCCAACTCCCTGCTGGAGGGGCTGGTCTACGCCGAGCGGATCGCCGCCGACATCGCCCGCGAGCGGTCGGAGGGCGGCCTGCACGCGCGGGTGCCGCAGCCCGTCCCGTACTCCGAACAGCCCGCGCACCCCCTGCTCGCCCCCGAGACCCGGTTCGCGATCCAGCGGATCATGAGCGAGGGCGCGGGCGTGCTGCGCTCGGCCGAGTCCCTGGCCAGGGCGGCCGACCAGCTCGAACAACTGTACGCCGAGGCCCGCGGCGCCCTCGACGAGAACGGAAAGACCGCCGAGCCGGGCGTGGACACCTGGGAGGCCACCAACCTCCTGTGCGTGGCCCGCGCCCTGGTCGCCGCCGCACGGCTGCGCGAGGAGACCCGCGGCTGCCACTGGCGCGAGGACCGCCCCGAGCGCGACGACACCAACTGGCGCCGCCACATCGTCGTACGCCTGAACCACGACCGCCCGCCCGTCTCCCCCCACCCTTCCGACGAGGCTCCCCCAGTGCTTGACGCCTGGGGGCACCCCCATCGCGCCGCACCTCCCGGACCCACCGTGAAAACCACGGAATCCGCCCTCTTCCCCCCGACCCGCACCGAGGCCTCCGCGCCCCGCCGTCCCCAGGAGCAGTGACACAAGTGAGCACCGACGACCTTCCCCTCGCCTCGAACGGCGGCTGCGGCGACGGCTGTGCCTGCGGCGCGGACGGCGACGAGGAGTACCTGGAGTGCGGGCTCGACCCCGCGCTCGCCCAGCTGCTGGCCGACGCCGGCCTCGACCCCGTCGAGGTCGAGGACCTCGCGAACGTCGCCATCCAGGAGGACCTCGCGCACGGCGTGGACGTCACGACCGTGGCGACCATCCCCGAGGACGCCGTGGCCACCGGTGACTTCACGGCACGCGAGGCCGGTGTGGTGACCGGTCTGCGGGTCGCCGAGGCGGTCCTCTCGGTCGTCTGCACGGACGAGTTCGAGGTGGAGCGGCACGTCCTGGACGGCGACCGCGTGCAGGCCGGGCAGAAGCTGCTGTCGGTCACCACGCGCACGCGTGACCTGCTGACCGCCGAGCGCAGCGCGCTGAACCTGCTCTGCAGGCTGTCCGGCATCGCGACCGCCACGCGCGCGTGGGCGGACGTCCTGGAGGGCACCAAGGCCAAGGTGCGCGACACCCGCAAGACGACGCCCGGCCTGCGCTCCCTGGAGAAGTTCGCCGTCCGCTGCGGCGGCGGCGTGAACCACCGCATGTCCCTGTCGGACGCGGCGCTGGTCAAGGACAACCACGTGGTCGCGGCCGGCGGCGTCGCGGCGGCCTTCAAGGCCGTACGGGAGGCCTTCCCGGACGTGCCGATCGAGGTCGAGGTCGACACCCTGCACCAGCTGCGGGAGGTCGTCGACGCGGGCGCCGACCTGATCCTGCTGGACAACTTCACGCCCATCGAGTGCGAGGAGGCCGTCGCGATCGTCGACGGACGCGCACAGCTGGAGGCGTCGGGCCGGCTCACCCTGGACAACGCCCGGGCGTACGCCGAGACCGGTGTCGACTTCCTGGCCGTGGGCGCCCTCACCCACTCCTCGCCGATCCTGGACATCGGCCTGGACCTGCGCGAGGCGGAGTAGCACCGGCCATGCTCCTGACCATCGACGTAGGCAACACGCAAACGGTCCTCGGCCTGTTCGACGGCGAGGACATCGTCGAGCACTGGCGCATCTCCACCGACGCCCGCCGCACGGCCGACGAGCTGGCGGTGCTCCTTCAGGGCCTGATGGGCATGCACCCGCTGCTCGGCGAGGAGCTGGGCGACGGCATCGACGGCATCGCGATCTGCGCGACCGTGCCGTCGGTGCTGCACGAGCTGCGCGAGGTGACGCGGCGCTACTACGGCGACGTACCGGCCGTCCTCGTCGAGCCGGGCGTCAAGACCGGCGTGCCGATCCTGACCGACAACCCCAAGGAGGTCGGCGCCGACCGCATCATCAACGCGGTCGCCGCCGTCGAGCTCTACGGCGGCCCGGCGATCGTCGTCGACTTCGGTACGGCGACGACGTTCGACGCGGTGTCCGCGCGCGGGGAGTACATCGGTGGCGTCATCGCCCCCGGTATCGAGATCTCCGTCGACGCCCTCGGCGTCAAGGGCGCGCAGCTGCGCAAGATCGAGGTGGCCCGGCCGCGCAGCGTGATCGGCAAGAACACGGTCGAGGCGATGCAGGCGGGCATCGTCTACGGGTTCGCCGGGCAGGTCGACGGCGTGGTGAGCCGGATGGCCCGCGAGCTGTCCGACGACCCCGACGATGTCACCGTGATCGCCACCGGCGGCCTGGCCCCGATGGTGCTCGGCGAGTCCTCCGTGATCGACGAACACGAGCCCTGGCTGACCCTGATCGGCCTCCGCCTGGTCTACGAGCGCAACATCTCCCGCATGTAGCACCCGCCCCCGCCTCCCACCCGGGGCCCGGCCAGAAGCCTGGCCGGGCCCCGGGTGGGTCGCCCGCGGCCGTCCGGCCGGGCTCGTCCGCCCGCACCGCGCCACGCCCGTGGCTTATGTCAAATTTGTCTGATTAGCGCGTATCGTCGCCGTATGCCCATGCCATACGGAACTCGCGGCGGCATGGCGTTCGGCGCGGAGGAGCTGCGTGTGCTCCGTCGTGCCCTCGCCGTTGCCCTTCATCTGCGTCCCGCCCGCGCCGAGGATCTGCGGGACTGCCTCCGCCTCGCCGAGTCGCTCGACGAGGCGATGCGCGAGGGTGCCCGGCTGCGCGCGTTCCTGCTGGCCGATCTCGCCCGTTACCGCGACGCACTGCCCGGCGCGGCCGCCGGCTACTGCGCGCTCCTGGAGGAGGCGCTGGCCGTCGGGTACCGGCCCGGCCCCGACGATCTCGCCGCGCTGGGCGCCCTGCGCGGCAGCCCGGCCGCTGCCGCCCTCCTGCGCCGCTGCCGGGCGCGGAGCGCCGCCCCGGACCCCGCGCCCACCGTGCCGGCCTCCCGCGCCCCTCTGAGGGCCCTCAGGGTCGTTCCGGAGGGCCTCCCGCGCGGTCTGCCGGGCGCCGGGGGCGCTCAGGGCGGCGAGACCGGCAAGGAACCCTCCCGCAAGCCGGCGCCCGCGCCCAAGCCCGGCGAGCGCCCCGCCCCCGCCCGGCCCGAACCGGCGCCCGCTCCCGGGGCGCCGAAACCCGCCCGCCGCCCCGTTCCCACTCCGGGCGAGGTGTTTCCGCGCCGCAGGCCCACCCCGCCGTCCGGAGACCCGCAGACCCCGCCGCAGCAGCGACTCGCCGCGGTGTAGTGCCTCCGGACCACCCCGGCCCTGTTTGTCCCGGCCCCGTGGCTACCCTGGAGCCATGGACTACGTCTCCGCACTCGTTCCGCCGGTCGTCATGGCCGCGTTCTTCATCGCCCTGGTCAGGGTGATCGTGAAGACCCAGGGCGGGGCCGCAAAGGCCAAGGAGGACGCCGCCGTGGACGCCGCCATGGCGCGCGCGCAGAGCGGCCCGTCGGCCGCGGGCGGCACCTCCACCGAGGCCTGATCCGCCCGTTCCCGGCGCACGACTCGATGGCACGGAGAGCACTGCCACCGAGTTGCGCGCCCTTTTTGTCTTGATTCGCACGACGAAGTGCACGTCTGGCACGCAATGACCGGCATCTCCCACTATTGTCGGAGTTGTGCCTCGCCCCTTGGGAGAACTCGAAGACGCGGTCATGACGCGGGTATGGAAGTGGAACCGCCCGGCGACCGTTCGAGAAGTCCTGGAAGACCTTCAGAAGGAACGGTCCATCGCGTACACCACGGTGATGACCGTTTTGGACAACCTCCACCAGAAGGGCTGGGTACGCCGCGAAGCGGAGGGCCGGGCCTACCGATACGAGGCGGTCTCCACCCGGGCCGCCTACGCCGCCGCACTGATGAACGACGCATGGTCCCAGAGTGACAACCCCGCCGCCGCTCTCGTCGCCTTCTTCGGCATGATGAGCGACGAACAGCGGCGCGCTCTGCGCGATGCCCTGCGGGTCGTCGAAGGCACCTCGGAAGGCACGGCGGAAGAGCCTCGCGCGCAGGCCCCCGGAGAACCTGCCGAAGAGCCCGGCGAAGAAGCGTCCGCAGAGGCGGCCGAAGTCGTCGGCGAAGTCCCGGATACCGCCGAAGCCGCCCCGCCCCCCGAAACCTCCCCACCCGCCGAATCCGCCGATGCCACCGAAACCGGCGACCAGAACCCCGGCTCGGCCCAGGGCGGCCGCGGGCGATAGCGTCCGCCCATGTCCGCAGCGCGACCCGAAGTCTCCGCAAAAGCCATCACCGTCCGGCGGGCCCGGACCAGCGATGTCCCGGCCGTGCGCCGGCTGCTGGACGCCTACGTCCGCGGCGGCATCCTGCTCGACAAAGCGACGGTGACGCTTTACGAGGACATCCAGGAGTTCTGGGTGGCCGAACGGGACGACAACGCCGAGGTCGTCGGCTGCGGCGCCCTGCACGTGATGTGGGAAGACCTGGCGGAAGTGCGCACTCTCGCGGTGAAGCCGGGCCTCAAGGGCGCCGGCGTCGGCCATCAGTTGCTGGAGAAGTTGCTGCAGACCGCACGCCGGCTCGGCGTTCGCCGCGTATTCTGCCTGACCTTCGAAGTCGACTTCTTCGCGAAGCACGGCTTCGTGGAGATCGGTGAGACGCCCGTCGACACCGACGTCTACGCCGAGCTGCTGCGTTCCTATGACGAGGGCGTCGCGGAGTTCCTCGGTCTCGAACGAGTGAAACCGAACACCCTGGGCAACAGCCGGATGCTTCTGCATCTGTGATCGCCGTGGACGTCCGCAGGAAGCCGGAGGAAGCCGGAGGGAACCCGGAGGAACCCCGAGCGAACCCCTCGGGGAACCCCTATGTCCGAAACGCACATGTTTCCGGTCGGGGCCGAGGGTCCGGTCTCTCCCAGGGGTTTGTGTTTTTCCCGCAAAAGCGGTTTGCTTTCCGACGTACTGCAGTACTGCATATATCAAGGGGCGGCGAAACGGGGGACGCCGACCAACCCCGACCCTCACGTTATCGATGAAAGGAAATCCGGTGGCACAGAAGGTTCAGGTCCTTCTTGTCGACGACCTCGACGGCGGCGAGGCGGACGAGACCGTGACGTTCGCGTTGGACGGCAAGACATACGAGATCGATCTCACCACCGCCAATGCGGACAAGCTCCGCGGCCTTCTCGAGCCGTACGTCAAGAGCGGCCGTCGTACCGGGGGCCGCGCTTCCGGCGGACGTGGAAAGGCGCGCGCCGCCGCTGCCGGCGGCAGCCAGGACACGGCGCAGATCCGCGCCTGGGCGAAGGAGAACGGCTACGAGGTCAACGACCGCGGCCGTGTCCCCGCGTCCATCCGTGAGGCCTACGAGAAGGCCAACGCCTGACGGGCTGGGCGGCCTACGAAGCCGGCCTCCAGGTCCGGAGCAAGGCCGTCACCCCAGGTCCACAGGCCGACCCCCTAGGAGAAGGCCGGCGGCCGTGCGTGAGCGCGCCGCAGCCGGAGCCGGTGGCAGTGTGTCGCCACCGTCTCCACGACCCGCACGAGATCGGGGTCGCCCCCATCGCCCCCCATGGCCGACAGCGTCGGCAGCGAGGCCCCTGTCTCGCATCCCGGCCCGGGGGGCCGCAACCACACGGCGGCCCCCTGCGAACCGGAGCGGCCCCGGGCGAGCGGCCGCGCTCCGGGCAGCGGCGCCCCGGGCAGCCGTGCTCCTGCCTGCCCCGCGAAGGGCGGCTGCGGCGCCTCCGTCAGCGTGCCCGCGCCCAGCACCACCAGATCCAGTTCCACCGCTGACCACTCCAGCCACTCCAGCAGCCCAGGCAGCTCCTCCGCGCTGCCCGCGGCCACCAGCAGTCGCATCCGGTCCCCGTGCACGGCCACCGGCGACGCGGGCCCCAGATGGCGCAGCGCCGCACGTCCGGCCTCGACCGGGACGTCCAGGACGTCGAAGTGGCGCCCCACGACCAGGCGCAGCGGTGTTCCGGGCACCGTGGCCCACCCCAGTTCGTTCTCGTACCAGTCCCGCACCCTGCCGCCGCCCGCACCGAGCGGCCGACGGGGCGAGGGAAGCGGGACAGGCGGGGAAAAAGGAACAGAGGGGACCGAGACGGACGGGACCGGAGCAGACGGGACCGGAACAGGAAGCGTGGGGAGGCTGCCGACCATGCCAGGTGCAACTGCCGGAAGACGGACATGGTTACGCTGAGTGTCTTCATGAATGCGTACAGTTTCGAACGAGGAGGCGCGTGGAGGTGGGAAGGGGCGCAAGGCTGTTCGCCCATAGCTGAGGGAACCGGTGCGCGCCGCATGGAGTGTCAGTCCCAGCGGGTAAGACATGCCTAGTGGGAGGGGGCGACACGCAGGCCACAGCCGGGCAAAGGAGTCTCACGTTCGCCATCGGCGTACTGGCGACTGGGGTAACTGCCTGGCCTGCGGGAACATCGTCTCGCACCATCGGGTTGGAGCAGATGTCGGCGTTCGGGGTCAGGAGGCCATCGAGGGTGTCGGCAGTTGGAATGAGCGGTCCCCGCTTGCGGGACTAAGCTGCGGAAGGACAGGGAGGGGAAGTTCCCCCCACTGCCTGACCGCTCTGAGGAGCGATTAACGATGTTCGAGAGGTTCACCGACCGCGCGCGGCGGGTTGTCGTCCTGGCTCAGGAAGAAGCCCGGATGCTCAACCACAACTACATCGGCACCGAGCACATCCTCCTGGGCCTGATCCACGAGGGTGAGGGTGTCGCCGCCAAGGCCCTTGAGAGCCTCGGGATTTCGCTCGAGGCGGTCCGCCAGCAGGTGGAGGAGATCATCGGCCAGGGCCAGCAGGCGCCGTCCGGCCACATTCCCTTCACCCCCCGTGCCAAGAAGGTCCTGGAGCTCTCGCTCCGCGAGGCGCTTCAGCTGGGCCACAACTACATCGGCACGGAGCACATCCTGCTCGGCCTGATCCGTGAGGGCGAGGGCGTCGCCGCCCAGGTCCTGGTCAAGCTGGGCGCAGATCTGAACCGGGTGCGGCAGCAGGTGATCCAGCTGCTCTCCGGCTACCAGGGCAAGGAGACCGCCACCGCCGGCGGGCCTGCAGAGGGCACCCCCTCGACGTCCCTGGTCCTCGACCAGTTCGGCCGGAACCTCACCCAGGCCGCTCGTGAGTCCAAGCTCGACCCGGTCATCGGGCGCGAGAAGGAGATCGAGCGGGTCATGCAGGTGCTGTCCCGCCGTACCAAGAACAACCCGGTGCTGATCGGTGAGCCCGGCGTCGGCAAGACCGCCGTCGTCGAGGGCCTCGCCCAGGCCATCGTCAAGGGCGAGGTGCCCGAGACCCTCAAGGACAAGCACCTCTACACCCTGGACCTCGGTGCCCTGGTCGCCGGCTCCCGCTACCGCGGTGACTTCGAGGAGCGCCTGAAGAAGGTGCTCAAGGAGATCCGCACCCGCGGCGACATCATCCTGTTCATCGACGAGCTGCACACGCTCGTCGGTGCGGGTGCCGCCGAGGGCGCCATCGACGCGGCCTCCATCCTGAAGCCGATGCTGGCCCGCGGTGAGCTGCAGACCATCGGTGCGACGACCCTGGACGAGTACCGCAAGCACCTGGAGAAGGACGCGGCCCTCGAGCGCCGCTTCCAGCCCATCCAGGTCGCCGAGCCGTCCCTGCCGCACACGATCGAGATCCTCAAGGGTCTGCGCGACCGGTACGAGGCGCACCACCGTGTCTCCATCACCGACGAGGCGCTGGTCCAGGCCGCCACCCTGGCCGACCGGTACATCTCGGACCGCTTCCTGCCGGACAAGGCGATCGACCTGATCGACGAGGCCGGCTCCCGGATGCGTATCCGCCGGATGACCGCCCCGCCGGACCTGCGCGAGTTCGACGAGAAGATCGCCGCCGTCCGCCGGGACAAGGAGTCCGCGATCGACTCGCAGGACTTCGAGAAGGCCGCCTCCCTGCGCGACAAGGAGAAGCAGCTCCTGGCCGCCAAGGCCAAGCGGGAGAAGGAGTGGAAGGCCGGCGACATGGACGTCGTCGCCGAGGTCGACGGCGAGCTGATCGCCGAGGTCCTGGCCACGGCCACGGGCATCCCGGTCTTCAAGCTCACCGAGGAGGAGTCCAGCCGGCTGCTCCGTATGGAGGACGAGCTCCACAAGCGGGTCATCGGCCAGGTGGACGCCGTCAAGGCGCTGTCCAAGGCGATCCGCCGTACGCGTGCGGGTCTGAAGGACCCGAAGCGTCCGGGTGGCTCGTTCATCTTCGCCGGCCCGTCCGGTGTCGGTAAGACCGAGCTGTCCAAGGCGCTCGCGGAGTTCCTCTTCGGTGACGAGGACGCGCTGATCTCCCTCGACATGTCGGAGTTCAGCGAGAAGCACACGGTCTCCCGTCTCTTCGGTTCGCCCCCCGGCTACGTGGGCTACGAGGAGGGCGGTCAGCTGACCGAGAAGGTGCGCCGCAAGCCGTTCTCCGTCGTCCTGTTCGACGAGGTGGAGAAGGCCCACCCGGACATCTTCAACTCGCTGCTGCAGATCCTGGAGGACGGTCGCCTGACCGACTCCCAGGGCCGGGTCGTGGACTTCAAGAACACGGTCATCATCATGACGACCAACCTCGGCACCCGGGACATCTCCAAGGGCTTCAACCTGGGCTTCGCGGCCTCGGGTGACACGAAGACCAACTACGAGCGCATGAAGAACAAGGTCCAGGACGAGCTCAAGCAGCACTTCCGGCCCGAGTTCCTCAACCGCGTCGACGACGTGGTGGTCTTCCCGCAGCTGACGCAGGCGGACATCCTGCGGATCGTCGACCTGATGATCAGCAAGGTGGACGAGCGTCTGAAGGACCGGGACATGGGCATCGAGCTCTCCCAGTCCGCCAAGGAGCTGCTGTCCAAGAAGGGCTACGACCCCGTTCTGGGCGCCCGGCCGCTGCGCCGGACGATCCAGCGCGAGATCGAGGACTCGCTGTCGGAGAAGATCCTCTTCGGCGAGCTGCGCCCCGGTCACATCGTGGTCGTCGACACGGAGGGCGAGGGCGACAGCCAGACCTTCACCTTCCGCGGCGAGGAGAAGTCGGCCCTGCCGGACGTCCCGCCGATCGAGCAGGCGGCCGGCGGAGCCGGCCCGAACCTGAGCAAGGACGCGTAAGCGCCGCGCTCGGCCTGAACCGAAAGGGGGCTGCCCCGGGACCGAGGTCCCGGGGCAGCCCCCTTTCGCCGTGCCCCCTCAGGGCGTGCGCTCAGGAGAGCTGACCGTCGTAGTCCGGCAGCTTGAAGGTCCTCTCCGCGTGGCCGCCGGTCAGGTCGGTGGGGCTGTTGCCGATGTTGGTGATGATCGTGTAGCCCCGGGACTCGATGGCGGCGCGCTGGGCGGTCTTGTAGTCGGCGACGTCCTCGAACAGGTCGAGCAGGCCGCGGCCGTAGAGGCCGTCGACGTCGTAGCCGTCGTGTTCGAGGTTGTACTCGGTGGGGGCCTTGATGATGCCCGGGCGGGCGGTGACGAAGAAGAGCGCGACGCCGTGCTCCTGGGCGTACCGGGCCACCGCCAGCACCGGCTTGTTGGCCGGCTGGGGCCAGCTGAAGCCGAAGTCGGTCTCCAGGGCCGTGTTGTCCACGTCGAGCACGATGGCCTGCTTCTCGCCCGGCGCGCCGTTCGCCACGCGCTGCTGCAGATACGGCAGGGCCTGGTCCATCACGGCCTGGCAGTCCCGCTGCCAGGTGGCGTAGTCGACCTTCGCGGCTGTGGCCGTGGCCGTGGCCGTGGCCGTGTCCGTGACGGTGGCAGCGGCGGCGGCCGGGCGCTGAGGCGCGGCCTGCGCGCTCACGGGGGCGGCCAGCGCCGTGGCGGCGGCCGTGGCTACGGCGGTCATGCCGATGCGGCGCGTCCAGGTGCCTGTGGTCATGAGGGTCCTCTCGCGTCCGTAACACAGCTCTTTGTTGTGAGCATGCTCATGCCGCAAGGTGGCGGGAGGGGAACGGCTTGATTACTGGACGGTAACCTCGCTGAGACGGGGACCACATGAGGCCGGTCACAAGGAAGAGGGTCCCGGGGGTGCCCGCCGGTGACATGGGGCACAGGCGCTTTGTCCGGTACTAGGGGACTTAGTGGGGGACAGGAACTAATAAATCGGACATTCGCCCTCAAATAATGCCCCTGTGTGGGGTCTTAACAGGGGTTTTGTCCCAAATAGGAGTCCTGTCAAGAGATGTAAGTCACTGGTGGCTATTACTACATTGCGTCGTAGTAGGGGGGTTTGAGGGCGGGTGGCCGGGCGGGTTACCAAGGTGGTGCCCGCCCGGCGAAGGCATGAGCCTCCGGGTGGTTCTCATGTCCCCCACACCCTGAGGTTTCGATGTTCCTGCGCGCCACGTCCCGTTCCGCCCGTGCGACCAAGCTCCGTACCCGCGCCGCCGTCCTGGCCGCCGGCCTGGGAGTCTCGGCCGTCGTGGGTGCGGGAGTAGCGTCCGCCGCCGAGACCGCGGCGGCTCCCACCGCCACCACCACCGTCGCCAAGTCGGCCGCCGCCTGGGTCGACCCGGTGAAGCACTACACCCTCACCGCCAGCTTCGACCAGGGCGGCAGTCACTGGATGCACAAGCACAGCGGCCAGGACTTCGCCGTGCCGGTCGGCACCGAGGTCGTCGCCGCCCACGGCGGCACCGTCGTCAAGGCCGGCCCCAACGGCGGCGGCGACGGCCCCGCCTACGGCAACGCCATCGTCATCAAGCACGGCAACGGCACGTACTCCCAGTACGCCCACCTCTCGCGCATCGACGTGAAGGTCGGCCAGGTCGTCGCCACCGGTCAGCACATAGCCCTGTCCGGCAACACCGGCAACACCACCGGCCCGCACCTGCACTTCGAGATCCGTACGACCCCGAACTACGGTTCCGCGGTCAACCCGGTCGCCTTCCTGCGCGCCCACGGCGTGAAGGTCTGAGCGAAGGCCTGCACAAGGGCCTGACCCGAGGCCCGAGGCACGGAGCGAAGGTCCCGGCCGGACCGGCCGATCGGCCGACGCCCACCCGCACGCACCGCCGCCCCGCTGAAACCAGCGGGGCGGCGGTGCGCTGTCCTGTGCGTATGCCGTCGCGGGCCGTCAGTGCCCGCGCGTCCCCCGGTCGGCCTGCGTCACCAGGTCGATGGCGACCTCCAGGACGGCCTTGCGCCGCTCCTCCGGATCGCTCTCCATGTCCTGCATGACGAACATGCCCGCGTGCAGCGTGAACAGGGCGCTGATGCAGCGGACCTGGTCGGTCAGGCTCGACTCCGGGTCGATGATGATGTCCCGAAGACCGGTCATCCGGTTCTTGAAGGAGTCGCCGATGCGCAGTTCCCGGACCGTCGCCTGGTTCTCCTGCATGAACCGGAACAGCGGTGCCGCGCCGTCGAGCGCGTCGCTGTAGCGGCGGATGATCTCCCGCTTGGTCTCCAGGGTGTGCGGCTGCTGCCGGCCCCACTCGATCAGGTCCTGGATCGGCTGCGTCAGATCCTCGAAGAGGCTGACGATGATCTCTTCCTTGGTCTTGAAGTGGTAGTAGAGGGCAGCCTTCGTGACGTCCAGGCGCTCGGCGATCTCGCGCAGCGAGGTCTTCTCGTAACCCTGCTCGGCGAAGAGTTCGAGCGCCACGTCCTGGATGCGCTGGCGGGTGTTTCCGCGGCGCTGTTGCTTCATGCCGTCCATCGTGCCGCCCATCCTTCGTACTCCTCGCGCTCCCTGACACTACCTGCCGGCCGGTCGGTGGAAACTTACTTGACGCCCGGCTAGTAAACCTCTACCTTCCAGAGTGTAGTAACTTGCCGGGCGGCAAGTAAGTAACAGAAGGGCAGCTGGGGGAACAGGAACCATGGCGGACGCACCGATATCCGAGACGGAGACCGGCCCAGCCGGCAAACAGCCCAAGAGTGTGCGGGTCGTCCTGCTCGCGCTCATGATCGCGATGATGCTCGCGATGCTCGACAACATGATCGTGGGCACCGCGATGCCGACGATCGTGGGCGAGCTCGGGGGACTCCAGCACCTGTCCTGGGTGGTGACCGCCTACACCCTGGCGACCGCCGCGGCCACGCCGCTGTGGGGCAAGCTCGGCGACATGTACGGGCGCAAGGGCGCCTTCATGACGTCGATCGTGATCTTCCTGGTCGGCTCCGCGCTGAGCGGCATGGCGCAGAACATGGGCGAGCTGATCGGCTTCCGTGCCATTCAGGGCCTCGGCGCGGGCGGTCTGATGGTCGGCGTGATGGCCATCATCGGTGACCTGATCCCGCCCCGGGAGCGCGGCAAGTACCAGGGCATGATCGCCGGCGTCATGGCGCTCGCGATGATCGGCGGCCCGCTGGTCGGCGGCTCCATCACCGACAACTGGGGCTGGCGCTGGGCCTTCTACATCAACCTGCCGCTCGGCGCGGTGGCGCTCGTCGCGATCAGTGCCGTGCTGCACCTGCCGAAGAAGCGTGCGAAGGCACAGGTCGACTACCTGGGCGCCGCGCTGCTGACCCTGGGCATCAGCTCCATCGTGCTCGTCACCACCTGGGGCGGCACGGAGTACGCCTGGACCTCCGCCCGGATCATGGAGCTCATCGCGATCGGCGTGGCCGCGCTGGTCGGGTTCGTCTTCCGGCAGACCAGGGCCGCCGAGCCGATCGTGCCGCTGCACATCTTCCGCAGCCTCAACTTCAGCCTGATGTCGCTGATCGGCTTCATCACCGGCTTCGTGATGTTCGGCGCGGTGCTGTTCCTGCCGCTGTACCAGCAGTCGGTGCAGGGCGCCTCCGCGACCAACTCCGGTCTGCTGCTCCTGCCGATGCTGGGCGCGATGCTGGTCGTGTCGATGATCGCGGGCCGGGTCACCACCAACAGCGGCCGGTACAAGGTGTTCCCGATCGTCGGCGGCGTGCTGATGGTCGTCGGCCTGTACCTGCTGTCCCTGATGGACACCGAGACCACCCGCCTCACCTCCGGCCTGTACATGGCCGTCCTCGGCGCGGGCATGGGCTGCCTGATGCAGATCACCATGCTGGTCGCGCAGAACAGCGTGCAGATGAAGGACATGGGCGTGGCCTCCTCGTCCACCACCCTGTTCCGTACGCTCGGCTCGTCCTTCGGTGTGGCGATCATGGGCGCGCTGTTCAACCACCGGGTCCAGGACGTCATGGCCGAGCGGGCCGGCGCGCTGGGCTCGAAGATGACGGAGCAGTCCGCGCAGCTGGACGCCAAGCACCTGGAGATGCTGCCCGCCGCGGCGCGGGAGGCCTACCAGCACGCGGTGTCCGCCGGTACGCACTCGGCGTTCCTGCTGGGTGCCGTGGTCGGCATCGTCGCCCTGGTGGCCGCGGTGTTCGTCAAGGAGGTGCCGCTGAAGGGTGCGGGACCGGCCAAGGCCAAGCCCGAGGACGGCGCGAGCGACGCGGCCGCCCCCGCGGGCGTCGCGGAAGCCGTCTGAGCCTCCGCGGACATCCCCCATCACGAAGGCCTCCGGCACCAGCCGGGGGCCTTCGCCGTACGGTCCACGGGCTCGGGGCCTTCCCCGTCACGGCTCACGGCCTGTTCCCGGAGGCCCTTCCCGTCACGGCCTGCGGGCCGT
>NZ_JAVACL010000064.1:0-28988 GCF_032658145.1 Streptomyces sp. MK7 | reverse complement strand
ACAACCGAGTTACACCACTGGCTGGACACACCCCTGCCGGCCTCCCGCCTGCTGTTCGACGGTGTTCATCTTCGTCCGCTCGCACCCCGGTGCGCAGGCGCTTCACGACACTCGGCCTCATGTTCGACCGCACAGAGTGAAGGAGGCGGTGCGAACAGCAGCCAGAGTCCATACGTTCAGCTTGCTGCAGACCGTCTCGCTGGCAACGGGGCTCATCAGCGTGTGCGGTGGACGCGCCGGTCAGCAGATCGAAGACCTTGAGCCCGCCGGGCCGTCCGGTAGGCCCCGGGGCGAACGCCTCTGTGGAGCTGCAGGATTGGAGCCCGTCCGGCAGGGCGAGGGGGCCTTGGAGTGTGTTCACGGTGTGCGGCGGGCAGCGTGGCCCATGATCTGATGCGATCCGGGGCGCCAGCAGCCCAGGATCGGGAAGCCGGGTGCCTCTCTGGGAGATGGAGGATCGCGGAGATGGGGGAGAGCAGACGCCATGCGGGTGTCAGCGGAAGCCAACTCCCTCTCGTGAGCCGGTTCGTGTCGGTACGGTCCGTGGTGCCGCGTTGGGTGTTTGGACCCTGGGAGAGGGACGACGCCCGTGCTGTACTTGCGAAATGAACGACATATCCAGCCGTAGCGACGGTTCGCGCGTGCCCGCCGCTCCGGTCCCGCCGCATCCTGCACTCGTTTTCGATGTGGTGATCCCGACGTGGAACGAGGAGCGACTGCTGCCTGATCTGCTGCGCCGGGTGCGAGCCTCGCCGCACGTGGGCCAGGTCATCGTCGCGGACGCCTGCTCCGACGACACGACCGTCCAGATCGCTGAAGCAGCAGCTGCCCTGGTGGTCGCCGGGGGGCGTCCCGCAGTGGGGCGCAACGTCGGCAGCAGGTCCGGCAGCAGCGAGTACCTGCTCTTCCTGGACGCCGATGTCCAGGTCGACACCGAGATCATTGCCCAGGTCGCGGCCGTCCTCTCCGACTCCACGGTCAGCGCGGTACATCCGCGGCTCGTCCCCCTGACGGCGAAACGCTTCGTACGACTGTGCTACCACGTCCTCGACCGCTACGCGCAGTTCTGCAGCTGGATCCACCGGCCGCAGGGCATCGGCGCACTCATCGCGGTCCGCCGCAGCGCCTTCGAGGCGGTTGGCGGGTTCGACGAATCGGTGCAGGCCGGAGAGGATTCCCACTTCTTCGGACAACTGGGCCGCAGGGTCGGAGGTGTCGTATATTGTCGCGACATTGAACTTCCTGTATCGGCACGGAGGTTCGAGCTGGAGTCGCCGCTGTGGTTCGCCGCCAAGAACCTGCTGTGGGCCCCCCTGCGCCTGGCGGGGCTGCGCGTGAGCGTGATCCCGTACACCTGGCGCCGCTACCCCTGAGCCGTGCGCCCTGCATTGGGTGGTTCTGCCCTACAAGGCGGCCACGCCCGGCCGTGACACTGCTGAGCACACCCGGGCACCACCACGGCTGAAAAGGGGAGTTGCACATGCCTGCGCCGCTGACCATCCGCATGGCCACCCAGGACGACCGCCCTGCCATCTACCGGCTCCGCCACGACGTCTACGCCGACGAACTCGCCCAGTACCCGCCCAACCAGGACCGTCTGCTTCCCGACCTCGACGACAGCGGCAACCTCTACATCATCGCGCAGGACGGCGATACCCTCGCCGGTTTCATCAGCATCACCCCGCCGACCGCGCCGCGCCTGTTCATCGAGCGATACCTCGACGAGAGTGCCGCCGCCGAGCTGAATGCCGAGCGGCCGTTCGAAGTGCGGGCTCTGACCGTGCGCAGGGACATCCGCGCCACGGGAGCGGCGTCCCTGCTCATGTACGCACTGCTGCGCTGGCTGGCCACCCAGGGCGCCTCCAGTGTCGTGGCCATGGGGCGCGAAGAGGTCCGCGGCATGTACGCCCGCCTCGGTCTGGAGCCAACGGACCGCCACATCCAGGCGGGAAGCCAGAAATACGTTGTCATGAACGGTCAAGTCGCTGTGGCGGAGGCGAAGTTCGACGTCGCCTACCGGAGCATCCTCGACCGGCTCGAGCAGAGCGTCTACTGGGAGATGGGGATGCCGTTCCGCCCGCACGCCGAGCACTGCCTGCACGGCGGCCGCTCCTTCGACGCCATCGGCACACGCTTCGACCGCCTCGGCACGCGTGGCCAGATCATCACCGCCGACGTCCTCGACGCCTGGTTTCCCCCGGCGCCCGGCGTCGTACAGGCCCTGGCCGAGGACATTCCCTGGCTGTGCCACACGTCCCCGCCGGCCCAGGCGGACGGCCTCGTTGAGCAGATCTCCGCTGCCCGCGAGGTGGCTGAGCGCAACATCGTGGTCGGCGCCGGGTCCTCCGCCCTCATGTACCAGGCGGCCGCCCGCTGGCTCAGCCCCCGCTCGCGCGTGCTGCTCACCCTCCCCACCTACGGGGAGTACCCCCACTTGATCGAGAAGGTCGTCGGAGCTCAAACCGACTACCTGCGGCTGGACCCCGCCCAGGACTGGAGCCTGAACCTGGACGAACTCGCCCGCGCCCTGCGCCGCAACTATGACCTGGTGGTACTGGTCAACCCCGCCAACCCCACCGGCCGTTACACCGACGCCGACCAGCTGTGGCACGTCCTGCGGTCCGCACCGCCCAGCACCACGGTGTGGGTCGACGAGGCCTATATCGACTACGTCGGCACGTCCGGCGCATCCCTCGAACGCAAGGCCGCGCTGAGCGGCAACATCGTCGTCTGCAAGACGATGTCAAAGGCCTACGCCCTCTCCGGCCTGCGCGCCGCCTATCTCGTCGCCCCGGATCAGCTCGCCACGAACCTGCGACGCTGGTCACCGCCGTGGCCCGTCGCCCTGCCGAGCCAGATCGCGGCCGTGCGCGCCCTTCAGGACCCTGACCACTATGCGCAGTACTGGCACG
Organism: Streptomyces sp. MK7; assembly: GCF_032658145.1. Classification (NCBI taxonomy): domain Bacteria; kingdom Bacillati; phylum Actinomycetota; class Actinomycetes; order Kitasatosporales; family Streptomycetaceae; genus Streptomyces; species Streptomyces sp. MK7. Next base: position 26,076 of record NZ_JAVACL010000064.1, on the reverse strand, counting down.
CCACCGCCACCGCCCGCCACCAGCTGGCCAGCCGGCTCCAAGCACTTGCCGCCTGGCAAGTCACCGAAGCACAGGCGAACTTCGTCCTTCTGCGTATCCCCTCCGAAGGAACCGCCGACCGTATGCGGCAGCTGTGCGAGGACCGCGGCGTCTTCGTGCGCGACCTCACCCCCCTCTCACCGGACTTCAGGGGACAGTGGGTGCGGATCGCCGTCAAGGACCCGGCCGGAAACGACCGCATTGTGACGGCAGTGCGCGCGGCTGCCGATGCCATGGCCCTGCTGCCACCAGACAGGAATGAACCGCAGTGATCCGAGTCGCCATCGTCGAAGACGACCCCATCACCCGTTACGGCCTCACCCAGATCATCACCGCAGAGTCCGACTTCACCCTGGTGAGGGCGGCCGCGTCGATGGAGACCTTCGGCCTCCTCCAGGCCCGCGACGTCGACGTCGTCCTGCTCGACCTCTACCTGCGAGGCGGCGGGCCGGAGGGCGCCGAGGCGGTACGCCTCCTGGTCGACCGGCACTGCCGCGTCCTGGTCCTGTCGATGTCGGACGAAGAGATTGCCGTCCAGACCGCGATCGGCGCGGGCGCCCACGGCTACCTCACCAAGGAGGCCGAGCCCGACGAGATCGTCCGCGCCGCCCGGTCCGTCGCCGGCGGCGACATGTACATCTCCGCCACCGTCGCCGGCTTCCTCCTGCGCGACCCGGCACGGCTGACCGAACGCGAGGTGGAAATCCTGCGCATGGTCGCCAGCGGCGACACCACCCCCGAGATCGCCGCCGCACTGACGATCAGCGATAAAACGGTCAACCGTCACCTGGAGCGTATCCGCGACAAGACCGGCTACCGGAACAAGGCCGACCTCACCCGGCTCGCCTACGAACGCGGAATCATCTCCCGCTTCCGACGCAGACGCAACGACCCGTCCCAGCGATGACCCGCCGTGCCCATCGGGACAACTGATCGGGGAACACCATGCGAGCCGATCGCCGACGCAGCAGACCAGCACCCAGCAGGCGCCGAACCAACTGGGTCGTCCTCGCCGCGCTCATCCACCGCACCCTGGTCAACCCCATCATCCTGGCCGGCGGTTATGAGGTCCTGGGGGGCCAAGCCCACGCCTACCTCCTTATCGTGGCCGCCTTCACCAGCTGCAACGCCCTGCTCGCCGTCCACGTCATCATCCGTGGGACCGCCCACCTCCGACGCTCCACCGCCTTCTTCGCCGCGGACCTGACCGTTACCGTTGCCGCCAACCTCGCCCTTGCCGCCCTCCTGCCGGCCAACACCGTCCTCCTGCCCTACCGGGACGTGCTGTGGCTGTACGCGACCAGTACCGCAGGACTGTGGACGAGCCTGCGCGGCACCCGAACCGGCGTGGTTCTGCTCTTCGCGGGATCGCTGCTCCCCGCGGCCATGGTGCTGGCCAACCGAGCAGACGTCACCCGCGACGGACTGCTGCACCTCATAGCCCGCGACGGGTGGCTGTGGATCGCCATACTCATCCCGATCATGGTCAACCGCATGTCCCGGGACTCCGCCGCCCGCACCGCACGCGAAAGCAGAAGAGCCGGAAGGGCTCTGGAACGCACCCGTGCGCTGCGCGATCTCCACGACCACGTCCTGCAGGGACTCGCCCAGATCGGCCGGAGCACCGCCATCACGGACACCGACGCCACGAGCTGGCGTGAGGAAGTCCGCCAGATCGCCGTCGATCAACACGACCAACTGCGCAGAGCCATGCAGAAGGACGATGAGGAACACGAGGGCCTGCGCGACGCCCTGTACGCCCTGTCCCACAGTTTCCGCGGCCAACTGGACGTCCACCTGGACCTGTCCCGCCTGACCGCCGAGCCCGCTCAGCGCGTGGCCGAGGCCCTGAGCGGTGCCGTGCGGGAATCACTCCGCAATACCGCCAAGCATTCCGGAGTGCGCGCCGCTTCCGTCACCGCCCACGACGAAGGAACCAGCCTGCGGATCCTCATCGCCGACCAGGGCCGTGGCTTCGACCCGGCGACGGCTCCCCGCGGCTTCGGCCTGCATCATTCCATCACCAGGCGACTCGACGAGATCGGAGGAGCCGTCCGCGTCCGCACCAGCCCCGGCGCCGGAACCACGATCGACATCGTCGCACCGCTGACCCCCACCCTCGCCAAGCACCCGCACCACCCCGGCGGCACCGACCCTGGCCGCGCCCTGGGCGAGCACGACGCCACCGACAGCCTCACCCGGCAGGCCATCGCGTGGTTCGCCCTTGCAGCCCTGGCCTACCGCATCGCGCTCAGCCCCCTGCAGGCCATGAACGCGCTGGCCAACCTCAACCTCGCCGTCCCGATCCTGTACAGCGTGATCGTTGCGGCCGTCCTGGTGGTCGACCTCACTTTGCTGAGCGTCGTCCTGGCCGGCCGATTCGCCCAGGCACTGCGCTCCCGTCTCCTCCTCGGCTTTGACCTCACCGTCACCGTTGCCATGAACCTGTGGGCGGCTCATGTTCTGCCCACCGGCTCCGAACTCCTGCCCGGCCGTGACATCCTGTGGACCTATGCCGTCGGCGTAGTTGCCTTCTGGACCGTCCTGCGGGGGATCCCCGCCGGCATCGCACTCGTCCTGGGGGGCGTCGTCCTGCAGATCGCGATGGCCGCACTCAACCACGCCGCACTCACCAGCAGCGGCTGGGCACAACTGGCCTCCCGGCAGGGATGGCTGCTCTCCGCCCTGCTGCTCGCCTGGCTCGCCACCACCATCGCCCGAAACAGCGCCCGAAAAGCCGTCGCTCAAGGCATCCATGCCGGTCGCGCCATCGAACACGCCTGGACCCTGCGCGACATGTACGCGGGCGTCGAGGAAGCCCTCCGGCAGATCATCGCCCACTGCGACGCACCAGAACTGTCGCCCGAACACCGGGCTCGGCAGATCCGCGGTACAGCGCTCACCGAATCAGCCCGACTGCGCGCCGCCATGAACCCCGCACAGCCCCCCACCCAGCACCATCTGGCCTCGGCACTCGCCCGCTGCGCAGACGCCGCCCGAAGCCAGGGCCTGCGCGTCGAACTCGTCGATGCCGAGCTGTCCTGTGACACCCCCGAACCCGTGGCCCGAGGCATGGCCGCAGCCGTCGACAGCTTCCTGGCCGACGCGGCCGGAGTCGGCCGAACGTCACACGTCGTCCTGCGCGCCAGCACGCTCGGACGAGGCGTAGAAGTCACCGTGCGAGAACGACCGTCGGACGCCGACGCCTGCCACCGGCCTCTGCCCGACCCCCAACGCTACGAGGCCGCGCTCACCCCCCTCGGCGGCCACGCCGACCTGCGAGAGACCCCCGACGGCGGCACCAGACTGCGCCTGCAATGGACACCCGCGCCCCTGCCCGCCCAGCGAGCACGCACACCGCACACCCACGCCCCAGGAAGGACGGAAGCCCCCTGAACCCCCACCAGCGCCCGGCCGCCGCTCAAGGCCCCAGCAGCATGATCCAGAGGCTGGCGCAGCGCAGTGAACAAGCTATGGCCCGGAACTTTTGGCGCGAAGAGGTCATCGCTTCCCATATACAGCCATACCTGCCCACTACGGGAGAAATCCTCGACCTTGGGGCCGGAAGCTGCAAACTCGCCCATCACCTGACAGAGCGCCACCATCACAAAGTGACGGCCCTCGACATCGTCGACCACAACGTCACCTCGCTGCCCCTCCGGCTCTACCCCGGGGGCCGGCTGCCCTTCCCCGCAGACCACTTCGACGCCGTCCTCCTGATCTTCGTGCTCCACCATGCGATCCATCCCGAAGACCTGCTGGGTGAAGCCGTCCGTGTCGCAAAATCCAAGATCATCATTGTGGAGGACGCCCCAGCCGGCCCGATACAACGCCGCGCATGGCACGCCTGGGACTACATGCTCAACCACGGCACACACGCAGACGTCCACCTCGCCCAGGAACCACCGGACCTCGACGGCTGGAGCCGCTACCTCAACGATCTCGGTCTCCCCCCCGCCCACGTTCACCCGTTTCGCACCGCATTCCCGGTCGCTGCGATGTTCCGGCACGCCCTGTTCGTCGTCGACGTTCCCTGATCGGCACAACCACCCATGGCAGTTGGGCGGTTGTGCCGATCCGCCGATGCCGCAGCATCGACACAATGGCTTCTGCCAGGCTCACCCGAAAAGGAGCTCACGCATGAAGCCAGTGATGCACCTGCCCTCCCGCACGGCACCACGTGCACGGGCCGCCCGCACCAGCACTCAGCGCCTGCGCCCCACCACGGCGCCGTACAACCGCGCAGACCTCCCATGAAACGCGTCACCGGCGCCGCAGCTGTCACCTCTCCCGCCGCTGCCCTCCTCGCCTCCGGCACCCTGCCGTGGGCAGCCCAACTGGCCCTGGCCCTGTCCGGTCCACTGACCTACGCACTCCACTGTTGGTTCGCCTACCAGCTGGGCTGCAAGGCACTCGAGCGCGCTGAGCCTTCCGCAGTGCCGACCGTGCTCGCCTATGGCACCGGACAGGCATGGCCACACTCCAACGCCGGCGGACAACACCTGCGCGGAGATGACATCCGAACGGGAGGAGACGGCTCGACATAAGGGAGAGTGCGCGGTGTCAACGGCCGGACGACCCGTGGTTGCCTGCTTGAAGGAACAGGCGATCGGCTGCTTGGCCGGGGGCGTCACTCGCGGCCTTGCCCGGGGGAAGGAGGCGGGGACCGCAAAGGACACGAGCAAGCACGAGCAGCCACCGAGCCTGGCTGCGGGCGTCCCCGCTTTGCGGACATACGTCGGTGGCATGGCGGCCCAAACCGGCGAACCCCTCCACTGCCGCCGCCAGTTCAGTGGTATCCGGTGATGCCTTCGCGGGCTACGTGCAGCTACCCGCTGTCCGAGATGGTGCAGACCGTGCGCGAGCGCGGTGGTAAGCGACCTGATCAGGCGGCATGTCGCCTACCCGCCGCACTTGGTGCACGGGTCGCCTTCGCTGCCCATCAGTTCATCGAGGGCGCCACCAGGTCCGCGCTACAGGTTACGGCGGCAGGTCTCCCGCGCCAGGCCGGGAAGTCCGTGCCGAGCCCCCCGGTGCAGGTGCCCGTTCGAGAACAGCGGTTGGGTGAGGTCCGTTCCGGTCAGCACGATCGGCAGGACAGGGTGCATGAACCCTTGGTGATCGTTGAGTGTGATGGGCGGGGACGTGCACAGTCTCTTCAGGGCGTCCTGCTCAGTGGGCTCAAGACGATCACGCAGTACGGCGGCCAGGATGTAGCACTCCACTCCCAGATTCCGAAGGTGGGCCTGGATGGCGGTGAGCACGTCGAGGTCGTCCTGGTTGATGAGATCGCCCGGTTGGGTGCTCAAGCCGCCCTTGACCTCACCGATCACCACCACTGGCTGTGGTCCGTCGTCCAGCACCACCACGAGGTCCACTTCGCGCGGTCCGTCCGGGAAGCGGAAGCCGACGCCCAGCTGGCAGGTCATCGTCGTGCCGCCGGCGGTGGGCAGCAGGTCGGCGGGGAAGAGCTGCTGGTGGTAGCAGGCGAGGATCGCGGCGGCCGCCATCACCGGCCGGGTCTCCGCCATCAGGTTCCTGGTGATGCCGTCCGAGAGCCGGTAGTGCCAGTCAAAGCGCCGCGGTGATGAGCCCAGAAGATAGCCGAGCGGAAACCGGCGCCCGCAGTGCGAGCAGTCCATGTCTGCTTCCAGCCGGGGCGCGGGCACCGTGGTGAACCCGCCGCATTCGGGGCAGTGCAGCGGGGCGAGGGGCTCCAGCAGGCCACGCTGCTGCAGGGCCAGGACCACGTTCGTGGCGTATCCCGTGCGCCCGTCCGGGGCGCTGAGGGGTCCCGGCCAGTTCTCCCGGTGCTTTTGGGCGAGTCCGACGAGCCGGTCGTGGACCAGGCCGTCAGCACTCTTGGACGCTGCGTAGAGCACCTGCCAGACGGCGGGTTCGCATCCCGCCGCGCTGCCGGTGCCTCCCAGCCGCTCGGCCAGCTCCGCAACCTTTCGCCCGTTGACCTCCTGACGTGGCCGCCAGCCGGAGCCGCGGAAGAGGCCGTCGAGGATGTCGGCGTTGTCCAGCAGACGCAGACGCACTTCGTCGGTGCCACTGTCGGCGAGGACCCCGCAGACCCTGCCGCCGCGGACGGGCCGGTGAAACGGCTCCGCAAGGTTCGCTGGCTGGGCATCGAGCAGAGTGCTCAGCGAACGCAGGTTGGGCACCAGGAGCGTCCGGTCGGGATGAGGGCCGCGCACCTCGGTGAAGGTGACGTGGGCCGCCACGATTCCGGCATAGTGACGATCCGGCCGCCAGCGGGCTGGCCCCACCGGAGGCATCGGCAAGGCCAGCGTCCTCTGCTCGGGCGCAAGGGGCACCGAGAATTCCCTGACCGAGGCGGTCAGGAAAGGATGACGTCCACGCCGGGGCAGGGCGTATGTCACCGAGCTGCCGGGCAGCGCGGTGATGCCCATGTCACGCAACAGGACTGCAAGATCGCCAGGGACGGGCCGATGCCCGGTGATCACCTCGATCGTCGGTCCCAGGTCGCGGCCGTCGCCCCGCACCGAACGGCCCAGTGCGTCCTCACGCAGAGCGGCTCGCAGCCACTGCTCGGCCATGGCGTGGACCCGGTCGGCATGCGTCACCGGCCAGGGCAGAACGTGGTGGCCGGCAGCCCGGGCGGTCCACAGGAGCATGAGATCGGCGGGGTTCGCCGCGTCCACCAGGACGATCATGCTCGCGGAATCGTCCGAGTCGTACTCCAGGTCAAGGCGGGTCAGGCCGATGGGGGTGATCAAACCGTCGAAGGCGGGGACGGGGGCGTCGGCACCGATCGTGTGGCTTTCGGCAACACGAGCGAAGCGGGACCGCAGTTCGGCCGCGGCGGGGTTGTCGCCGTAGCGGCCGAACCACACCTCGAACAACGGGCCCAGCGGATCTGCGATGTCCCACTCGGGCAGCACGAACGTGTACGGGGGAGCGGGGGCATCCAGGAGCCACTCAACGCCCAACACCCCCGGAGCCGCCAGCGGTTGGTGACTGCCGAAAGGAGTGCCGTGATCGGACTTCCACCGGTAGCCCACGTGATCCGCGACCTCACGCGCCGTTGAATCGCCCGCCACCGGATAGAAGACGTCAACCGTAAGAGCCTCGGCAGTGCGAAGAAGGTCCGGGGCGTCGGGAGCAAGCCACGGAAAGTGCGCCCCGCCCCAGACACAGGTGCAGGCCTGCGCCGCGCTGGAGACGGCCTCGGCGTCGGGCTGGAGAACCATTCCGACCCGGACCGGCCGGACGCAAATCGTTCCACTGGCGTGCCCGCTTTGAGCCATCCCGCGCGTCCTCGTCCGTGCCGCTCAATCAGCGACAGACTACCGCTCAGGGGTCCGGGAGACTGTTCGTGCCGGGCGGTACACGGACCGGCAACCGCCAATCTGACTGTATGGCATGGCCATTGGCTACATCTGCGACCTGACAACGCTGGGCGATGGGTCAGTGGCTATGCGGCGGCCGCCGTAGAGTGGGCTCCTCAATCATGCCGCTGAAACTGGTGGTAGGGCAGGGACGCAAGTGGTGGGGGAGCGGGTGCAGCAACACATTGTGGGAGTGCACGGCATCAAGCAGGGCCGTACGTCGCAGCGGGAGCTGATCAAGGACTGGAGCAAGGCTCTCAACCGCGGCATCACCGCCTTGCACGGGAAGGACGCGGTGCGCACCGACCCCCTCCTGACGCCCACTCTGGAGATTCCGCACTGGTCCTCGATCCTGGCACGGGGCGCGGACCGGCTGGGCCCGTCGGGCATCTACCCCGACGACTCCACAGCCTTCACCGCCGACGAGGAAGCCTTCATCGTCGAGGCACTGGACGACCTTCTGACTCCGCAGGAGCGGGCTCTGGCCGAGGAGTTGGACCCGACGACGCTTGGGCCGCCGAAGCTGTGGCCGGCCAGCGTCACGCGCCGCGCCATGGTCTACGACCGGCGCACCCCCGACAGCGTCGTCGGCAAACTGGTCACCGGTCTGCGCGAGGTCCGCTTCTACCTCAAGCACCCCAACCTCGCCTCCAAGGTCCACGATCACGTCCTCAAAGCCTTCAGCGATGACACCGCCACCGTCGTCATCGGTCACTCCCTGGGCAGCGTGATCGCCTACGACCTCATCCGGCAGGAGAAGATCGCTGCCCCCGGCACCGCCGGAACCGCCGTGCACACCTTCGTCACCTGCGGCTCGCCATTGGGCATCCCCGCGGTGCGGCGCGCCATGAACATTCCGGAACCCGAGCTGCTGGCCATGCCGGCGCACATCAAGTGGCTCAACGTGTACGACCCGGACGACGTCGTCACCGGCGCAGCCGGTCTGGCCCTGGGCGCCCGCAACGTCACCGACGCCGAAGTCGACAACGGCAACATCGATCCCCACGCCTCCCAGGCATACCTGCGCACCCTCCCGGTCGCGCGGGCAGCCACCCACAGCTGGTCATGACCGAAGAACATGTCCCCTCCACGTTCCACCGGCGCCTGGTCGTCATTGCCGTCAGCGACTACGACGACGGCACCCCGGCCGAGCGTGAAGCCTTCCGCGCCGGCATCAGCGCCCAGGTATCGGTCGTAGAAGATTGGTGGGCCGGCGCACGCCTGGAAGCCGAGCGGCGCTTCACCCCTGCAGCCCCGCCCAAGCCGCTGCACACCGTGCACGACCTGCGGAGCTTCCTGATCGACCAGGACCTGGCCGACGCCGATGACGACGAAGCACTGGTCATCTACATCACCGGCCACGGCCTCGCCCCCCGCGGACGACAGCATTTCCTGCGGCTGCCCGACACGGATGAGAACCGCCCCCTGGGCACCGCGTTCCCCACGGCCGAACTCATCGCCACCGCCCTCGACTCCCGCGCCGGACACGTCCTGGTCATGGTCGACTCCTGCTTCTCCGGACGCCTGACGGACGAGCTCCACGACACCCTCAAAGCCCTGGACGAGGATCGCCGAGCCCTGGGGTCCCTGGTGGTGCTGACCGCCGGCAACGAAGATGCCAGACCGCGACTTCAGGCCTTCACCTCACTGCTGGCCGCGATCCGCGCGCACTGCGAAGACCAGACCAACGGATACGCACGCTCCCATCTGAGCTGGGAAGACTTCCACACGATCCGCGGCGCCGTGTGGGACCGCACCACCATGGCCGACATCAACCGCATCTGGCCCCCCGGCGACAGCGTCAGCCTCCAACTCGCCTCCCGCGCCCTGAGCCCCTGCCTGCCCAACCCCGGCTACACCGACACCACCCTCCTCGAGGACGCCCGCGCCCAGATCGGCTGGAACCGCGCCGACCTGGGCGACTACTGGATCTCCCGCGCCACCGGCCAGATGTCCGGCAGCACCCTGGGCTGGTACTTCACCGGGCGCACCGCCCAGATCATCCGGATGACCAACTTCCTCGGCGGTGACGACGGTGTCCTCATCGTGACCGGGCCCGCCGGCTCGGGCAAAAGCGCCCTGCTGGCACGCCTGGTCACGCTCAGCGACCCCCGCTTCCGCGCCGACGCCACCTACCAGCCCCTCCTCGCGGCCATCCCCGAACACCTTCAAGTCCCCGAAGGCGCCGTCGACGCCGCGGTCTTGGCGCGGAACACCGACCCCCATGAACTGTCCGCCGCGCTCTACGAAGCCCTCACCGGCCACCCGATTCCCGTCGGCCACGACCCGGTGGAGGAACTGCGCGCCTACGTCCGCGCGTCGCGCAGGGGAACACCCCTCACCGTCGTGATCGACGGCATCGACGAAGCCCGCAGCCCGCGCCGCCTCATCACCGACGTCCTGGGCCCCCTGTCCGCCATGCGCGCTGACGGCCGACCCCTGATCCGGCTCATCCTCGGCATCCGCAGCTCCACCACCACCGGCTCCACGACCCCCAGCGCACAGCCCGCCGACCCCTCCGGCAGCGACCTGCTGGCCCTGCTGCAGCGAGCAACCAATGCCGGCCCCCCACTGCGCACCGACGCCACCACCACACAAGACGACATCGCCGCCTACACCACCTCACTCCTGCACGCCGAACCCCCCGGTTCCCTGCTCCTTGACCATGACGACGACCGCATCAAGGAGGTCGCCACAGCAGTGGCCACGGAAGTAGCCCCGTCCTTCCTGGACGCCCGGCTCGCTGCCCAGCAACTGCACGCGCGCCCTCTCCTGCCCCTGCCCACCGACCCGGGCTGGCGCCGCCAACTGCGGCAGGGAACGCACGAACTGCTCCGGCAAGACCTCGCCGACGTCGCCTCGCACACGGGCACCACCCCCGACGAACTGCTGGCCGTCCTGCGCGCCACCGCCTTCGCCCAGGGAGCGGGCCTGCCCTGGGCCGACATTTGGCCGACGGCCGTGGGCGCCCTGCATCCCACCTGTGACGACGCGGCAGCCGCCATCCGCCACGTGGTGCGCGACAGCCGGCTGACCGGCTACCTGACAACCGCCCACGAAGACGGCAGAACCGTCTACCGACCCATCCACGAACGCGTCAGCGAGACCCTGCGCACCGCACCCCACACACTCCTGGCCCCCACCGGCACACCCGCCACACCCACCGGTGGCGGCGCCGGGACGGCCGATACCCCATCCGCTCACCGGCACCTCACCCAGGCCTTCGCCCGGCTGCTGCAAAGGGCCCCCGAGCAGCCACCGCACCCCTACCTGCGACGGCACCTGATCACCCACGCCGCACTGGGAAACGCCGTCGACGACGAACACATCCCGGCCCACTTCCTGCCCTGGGCAACCCGCGACAACGTCCGCGGATCCCTCGGCCTGCCCATCACCGCCACCGATCGCATCCGCCGCCTGGCCGCGTGGGCCCGCATCGAGCCCTTCGTCGGCGACGCACCCCCCGCCTCCCGAGCCGACAGCCTGGCCCTCGCCCAGCACACCAACAGCACACGGCCGCGCACCCCGATGCGGTACCCACAACTGCGCCCGCGCTTCAACCACCTTCATCTGCCCACCAACATCCTGGCCGCCACCCCCGGCAACCCCTACGCACTGGCCACCTTCCGCACCGCCGACGGCTCCACGGTGCTGGCAGCGTCGGACGAGCGGGGCAACCTCACCCTGTGGGACCCGCTCTCCGGCAGCGCCTTCGGTACCGCCCTGGAGGGCCTGGGGCCCCACGCCCGCGCGCTCACCGTCCTGGACGACCGCCCCGGGGAGCCCTCCCTCATCGTCGGAAGCGACCGTGGGCTGTGGCAGTGCGACCCGCAGACCGGCGAGGCCACCCTGCTGCTCGACGGGCGCATCCGTGCCGTCGCCACCGTCAGCGACGGTGCACGCCGCCGTGGCCGCCGTGGCGCACACGGCCGGCCGCTCCTTGCCGTCGCCACCACGGAGGACCTCCTCCTGGTGGACCCCCGCACCGGCCGCATCGAGACGAGCCGGCCCCTGCCCAGCATCGGCCGCCCGATGGAGCAGGACTTCCACAGGAGGTACCGCGGGACCCTCGTCCACACACTCGCCGTCATCCCCGTGCCAGATTCCCATCCGTTGCTCGCCATTGCCCAGGACGGCAGTTACGTCCCCCTCGTGGATGCCCTGACGTTCGACGACGCCGGGGGACTGCCGTGCGCCGGCAGGGGCGCCTCCGCTGCCGTCGGCTTCGCCACCGGGGAAGGCGAACCACGGCTGATCGTTGCGTCCCGCTCAGCGAAGTCCGTGCGCATCTGGAACCCGCTGACGCGAGCCCAGCACCCACACCAGCCGATCCGGCAGGCCGTGGCGGCCCTGGCCCTGCACCCCGGCCCCTATGGCGATCCCCTGCTGGTCACCGGCAGCAGCGTGGACGGCGCTCTCCACATCTTCGATACCGACACCGGTGCACTCGTTCGCCAACTTCCCGCCGAGCACACCGAGATGGTCCGCGGCCTGACGGTCTTCACCGGCCCGCACGGCCAGCCCCTTCTGGCCTCCGCATCGTTCGACCGCACGATCCGCCTGTGGGACCTTCAGGCGCCGGCCGCCGACGGCGACACCGGTCATCCCGCGGCAGACTACGTCGCCCTCCTGCCGCATCCATCCGGGCCACCCAGTCTCATCAGCGGCGGCCGCGCCGGCGAGATCACCGTGCGCTCCGCGCACACCGGCCGGGAAACGCACGTGCTGACCACACCGGACGACCGCCCCTACAAAGACGTCACCGCGCTGATGGTTCTCGAACCCACGCGTGGCACCACCGCACGCATCGCCATCGGATACGCGGACGGAAGCGTCGATCTCACCACACAGGAGGGCCCACGGCGCGTCCTGCTCCCCTCGTACTACTCCAACAGCAGGGTCCGGGCGCTGGCCCGCTTTCGCCACCCGGAAACCGGACAGCCTCTCCTCGCCGCCGCCATCAGCGACTCCCGCGTCGAGTACCTGCCGGTTGACGACGACACCCCCCACCTGCCGACACTCCGCGCCGAGGCAACCGTGCGGGCACTCGCCGTCCTGCCCGCCACCACACCACCGGTGCTGGCCATCGCAACCACCCGTGCCGTGCGCCTGCTGCACCCCGGCCACGCCCCGCACATGAGCCTGCCCCAGCGCATCGGTGCCGTGCGCAGCCTCACCTGCCTGACCATTGCCGACGGCAGCCTCCTGGCCACCGGCGGGTCGGACGGTGTGATCCGGCTGTGGGACCCATGCGCCCCGCGCTCAGAAACCCATGCGCCGCTGACCGGGCACCAAGGCCCCGTCACCGCCCTTGCTGCCCTGCCCCATCCGGACGCCGACCGTGACCTGCTCGTCAGCGCCTGCTCGGACGACACCAGCATCCGCGTGTGGGACTGCCACACGGGCCAGGAGGTTCTCCGTCTGGTCACCGGCGCACCGATCACCTCGCTCGCCGTGCTCCCCGCCGGCCCCGCCAACCGCAGCACCGCCCCTGCCGTCATCGTCGGCAGTGCCACGGGAACGGCCGCCGTCACCGTCCACCTCCAGCCCCCAAGCGGCGGCACCACGCTCGAGGACGCCTGAACTGCCTCAGGCACCGCTTCCGGAAGGCATGACAGCGCGGCGACAGCGCACTCCCGCCGCAGTGTTGACATCCGTGGCATGATTCGCGAATCATGAATCATGCCTCAACAGGACGTGGAGCGGCTGCGTGAGGTGTCCGTGCGGGTCTTCGGCAACCGTTACCGGGCGGAGCTGATGTGGGCGCTCGCCTCGGCGGGCGAGCGGGGCGTGTGCCTGGGAGACCTCGCCGTCACCCGCAACGTGCCGGCGAGTGTCTATCAAGCGCCGATGCGGGCCCTGGTGGAGGCCGGTCTGGCCGAGAGGCTGCCGAGGACACCGGGGGAGCGGCGCCGCTGGTACCGGCGCAGCGACAACGACGCCCTCTGGCAGTGTCTCGAAGGCCTGTTGAGCTGTTTGGCAGACCAGTCCGTACCGGTGAGAGTTGGATAGTCGGCGGGGCCGCTGCGCGCGGCCGGAGCCCGGTGAGGCAGGGTGGAGGCCATGGTGACCTTGGCGAACTCCGTGATCGGCCGTTCTGTGCGGACGGCTTCGGCCGCCCTGCTGGAGGCGGGCACCCAGACCAAGGTCGCCTCCCTGCAGGGCACCGAGGCTCTGTTCTTCCACCGGCTGGATGCCACAGAGCACGCCCGGCGCCAGGACACTCCCTCAGGCAGCACACCGCGCGGGCTCGGTACTGGTCCTGGGCCTGTGGCACCGGGAAGTCTCGTCCATCAGGGGGTCGGTAGAAGACCACGAGATCTTCGGGGTGCGGGCACAGATACAGCCTTGATCGCTGCTGCTGCCGCGGTGCCGACACGGATGGGCGCCATCGGTGAGTCTTGGGCAACACCCCTGCGTGCCGCGCTGCTCGGCCACCGAAGCCGCGTTGACATTACCCGGAGTAGCGGGATGCCCGCTCGGACCCATCTCCGCGGGCCGCAGCGTTCGCATGTACCGACGGGTTCCTTGGGGAGGGAAGTCGTGTGGCCTAGCTCCAGCTTTGACGAGATTGCCGTCACTCAGGTTGAACTCGTGGAGTCCGATGACCTGGTCGCGTCGTCGTCCATGATCAGGCCAGTCGGCGGGAGGCAGCCATCGATCAGGTGAGGCCGGTACTGGATCTTCTTCAGCCTCCGCTTGATTACGCGGGTCAGGTGGGCGAGGTCGGCAGCGGCGAAGTCGGCCAGGTGCCGCTTGAGGAGCGACCAGATCCCCTCGGCGGGGTTCAACTCCGGGGCGTAGGAGGGCGTCTGGAAGATGCGTAACCAGTCCTTGTGCTCCTCGGCGAAGTCCGCAAGCTCCTGCACCAGGTGCACGTTCAGATTGTCCCAGCACCACACCACCGGCGTGCCGAGCTGCACGCGGGTCATGACGATCAGATCGCGGTACTGGCGCCGGGAGAACGCCTTCCGCTCGCCTCGGCGCCCGTGCCAGATGTGCAGCTTGAAGAAGAACCGGGAGCGGTGCCCGGCGCGGTAGCAGACCACGCCGGCGATGTTGACCCGTCCCCGATTGCGGCCGCGCACCCGCACCACCGGCCGGGCTCCGCGCGGCGCCCAGGTGTGTCCCTTCGGCGGCCTCAGCCCCTGGCCTGCCTCGTCCTCGAAGCAGATGTGGGCGCCCAGGTCCGCCGCGGTCCTTTTACCTGCGGCCACACCTCGGCCTTCCACACCTCGATCGCCTCGTCGTCGCGTTCGATCGCCCGCCGCAGGGGCACTTGCGCGGACCAGCCGTGCCGCCGCAACAGCTTCCACACGCCCTGGATCGTGTACCCGACGTGGAACATTCGCCCGATCAGCAGCTTGACCCGCTTCAGCATCCACCCCTGGAACTCGTCGTCCCAGCCGTGCGCGAGAGGGCCCCGCTTCAACTCCCGCTCCAGCCGTTCCCATTGCCCGGGGCTCAGCCGTTCCACCGAGGCCGGCCCCTTTGAGCGCAGGGCGTCCGCACCGCCTTCCTCCCACTCCCGCCGCCAACGTCGCACCGACCGCGACGTCACCCGAAGCTCCCTCGCGACGCCCTCGGTCTTCTCACCGCGAGCGAACCGCCCGGCCGCCTCAAGACGCACCCGCTCCCGCTTTTCCTGCTCCCTGGGCGTCAGCCCGCCCCCATGCGCGTACCGCATGACGATGTCGTACCGCAGAGATCAAGAACCGTCACGGGCCACCGGACTCCACGAGTTCAACCTGAGCAATCAGGTGGTCAGCGACGGGTTGCAGCGGATGGCATCCGACCTCACCCTGGCCCTGAACGGAATCACCGCGCAGTAGCAGGGCGAAACGTGGGAGGCGATCAAGCCGGAAGTACAGCGCGTCCGGGTGGCGCACACCGGCGGTCGGTGAGCTCGACGAACAGCGGCTGACGGTGTTCCGTTGAGCAGATTCGGGCCGGTGGCCGTGCAGTGGTGCGCTGGAGTCAGCCCCAGCGCGGACATCTGAGAGTGCCCGCATAAAACGCGGCCTGCAGGGCAGGTCCGGCGGTGTAGGCACCCCCAGCACCCAGTCCAGGCCGGTCAGCCGGGTAAGGGCGCCTGCCAGGGGGCGCTGGGGGTGCCGTCGGGGTCAAAGCCGTACGGGCACACATCCTGCCACGCGGTGTCCTCGGCCCAGGTCAGGCGGTGGACAAGCTCAACGCCCGCTGTCTCCGCAGCTTCCCGGTACACGGCCAGAGCGCCCGCCGTGTCGTTGACCTGCTGCCGCAGACGTGCCACGGCCATGAGGTGTTCGTCGTCGCCGTACTCCGCCATCTTCCGGTGCCAGTGCTCCGCTGCGGCGAAGTCTCCAGCCGCTTCCAGATCCCAGGCAAGCATTCGAGCCGCCTTGATGTGACCGGTCGCAGCTGCTCTGGAAGCCAGGTCAATGGCGGCAGCATGCTCTTCGGCCACGGACTTTTGGACAGCCAGCTGGTACAGCGCATCCGGATGGCCAGTAGCGGCTGTTGCCTCGCAGAGACGTTTCCCGACCTCGTCGTTGCCGGTCCTGGACCATAGGGAGAACAGGTAGTCGTAGGGGTCTTCATAAGCGTTGTCGTAGGCCTGGCGTCGAAGCCGCGTGTAGCCCGTGTCGGTCCAGGACTCCACCGTCAGTGCGGTCAGGTAGTCGACCATGGTGGCATAGCCTGCTGCGGCCGCCGCAGCCGCCTGTTCGGCGGCGAACTCCTCGTCGTGGGCTGCCTGTTCTTCTTCTGACATGTTCCGCGCCGACACGCGAAGGGTCGCGATGAGATCGCCGGCGTCGGCGGCACGCTGGTCGATCCACCGGGCGGCGTCCTCCTCGCCCGCCCGTTTCCGTATCCAGTACAAGTCGCTGAGGGCAGCGATGGATCCGGCGTCCGCGGCCAGCCCGTACAGTTCCTCGGCATGCTGATCGCTGCCGAGGGTGAGGTGGATGCGCGCGAGTCCTGCCAGCGCGTCCGGGTGGCCGTCCGCGGCCGGGCCCCGGAAGAGCTCGGCCGCCATCCGCAACCGCCAACGCAGCCTTGCCGATTCACCGAGGGTGACTCGTTCGTCAGCAGACGTGAGGTGGTCGCAGGCGCTATGCCAGAACGAGGCCGGAGGACACACCAGCCGACGCTGACTGCGTCCGTGCTGCTCGAGATAGTCGGCGAGGCGAAAGACTGGCATCGGGCTGGTGGGGACGCGGTGTGCTGAGCGCCGCCGTACCCGGCGCAGGGGCGCGAGGTTGCCGTGCACGGAACGGCTGAGATCGGCGAGAGCCTGCTTGAGCCAGTCGTCGGCGAGCGTGTCGTACTCGTCGTCGGTGAGGTAGCCCTCCGCCGCCGCTTCCAGGAAGGGCCCAGGCTGGTGGAGACCGGAGCCCAGGCGGCGGGCGTCCACGGCTGCGTCCAAGACCGCCCGGGCCGCCGGCGTCGCCGTCTCGTAGCGGTGCAACAACTCAGGCGCTCCCGCAAGGAACTGCGTCAGCCGCCCGTCGCTTGCACTTTCCAGAGCATGCGCAAGCTGCCGGTCACCCGCGGCGGCCAGAGCCTGCGCAGCCGCTTTCGCAGTCGCGTCAAAGCTGTCCGGCAGATGGATCAATCGGCCAGCCAGCAACTCCCGCACCTGCGCATGCGGATCCATCTCGCCCACCCGGGGGAGCCTGGCGTAGGCCTCGGCGTACGCGGGCCACAACGTGCCCAGCACCAAGACCGGACCCCGCGCCGGGTCGGTGAGCAGGCCGTGCAGCGCGGCACCGATGCGCTCGCCCAGCCCACGACCCGCGCCGAGATAGTGCTGCGCCTCGTTGAGCCACACCACCGTGCGCGGACCTACCCGGTGAAGGTCGGCGAGCGCCGCCTCGGCCCGGGTCGGATCGAAGGGATGCCACAGCCGCCACCCCGCCACGGCCAGCGGCTGGACCGCCTCCCAGCAGGCGCGCGTCTTCCCGGTCGAGGACGAACCGACCAGTACGGCCATCCTGCTACGCCCATCCGACACCGTGGCGGCAACCAGCTCGGCCAGGTGCCTGTCGTGCGGTCGACGAACGTATGCAGGCAACGCGGAGGCTACCCGCTGTTGCCCGGCCGCAACCGGTGTACTGACGTGCCCCAGCGGCGGAGGCGCGGCGGCCGGGTGGACCTCGAGGTCGTGGGGATCGCACTGGGCGATCGGCCGTCCGACCGAAGTCCTGTCCTGCCCAGCCACATCAGTGCCACCGACGGCGGCGGCACGCAGAACCAGCAGCGGCCCAAGATCAAGATCGAGGGCACGTGCCAGCGCCCCTACCGTCTGTGCCGACGGCACGTCGGCTGCACCGCTGAACGCTTCGCTGACTGTCGTACGACCCAGCCCGGCACGGCGGGCGAGCATGGTCTTCGTCAGGCCTGCCGCAACCAGTCCGGCCTCCAGGCGAGCACGCAACTCACCCAGCGCCGCCGAGTCCTCGAAATTCTGGGTGGCCACTTGCTCGTCCGTCTCCTCCCGTCGGCTGTTCGCCGGTGTTCATCTTCGTCCGCTCGTACCACGGCGAACAGGTGCCTCATGACACTCGCCCAAGACAACCCGTTCTGGCCGAAGAGGAGTACCACCATGTCCGACCGCACCGCCGTGATCACGCTGGCCTGCGCGATGATCGTCCTGGTCGCCGTTCTCGTCGGTGGCGCGGCCGGTTATCTCGCCCGCCGGGACCACGCTACCTACCCCGCCGCCGTCGCCCGCGCCGCCTTCGCTTTCGCCGCGACTCTCACCCTGGCCGCGGCGGTCGCCAGCGCGCTGGCGACCGCGTTCCCTGCCCGAGGGTAAGCAAGGGCCTGACCCCGTTGCTTCCGCCACTGATTCGGCCTTCCAGCGGTCTCCGGCAGGCACAACTGCCGTCTGCGGATGCCGCCGTGCGCCAACTGTGTGCAGGCGACGCCCGTCACAGCCGCACGCCGCACCCATCCCACCCGCCCGTCAAGGAAGTTCGCGGCGGTCGCCACGGGCCGAACAATAAGAGCACCGCCCCAGGCCCGGACTTGAGAGGCTGTCCCGCATGGCCTTTCACTCGCACCTGGGGATTGCCGATCACCAGCTCCTGTACTGGAGAGCGGAGTACCCGCCGGAACTGGCCGCCCTGTTCACCGAATCGGAGCGCCAGCCTGCGAACACGCGCCTCCCTCTGCAGGCGAATCTGACCGAGTTCGTCTACGGGACAACGGTGGCGCGACTGCGAGAGCGACTCCACGTGCAGGGCTTCAGCGCCGCCCGGGCGAAGACCGAACTCGCCGAGGTCCTGGCCGGATGGAAGAAAGACCGGCCTTTGGATGCATTTCGCTTCTCCGAGGAGCCCGACGTGCGCAGCGTCGAGGCCACTGTGCGTCAGCTCCTCGCCATGACCTTTGAGGAAGCATGGCCAAGCGAGAGCTTCCAGCCCAACCCCTATGACCTGCCCGACGCGTTGTCCCGGTACATGGATCACCGCAGCCTGACCCGCCTGCTGCTGGAATGGGCTCCCGACCAGCACGCCACCGTCTTCCTCGATCTCAGCGAACTCACCGGGCCCGGCGTGGACCTGGACCCCGCACATCCGGTTGCCGGCGAGGCGCGCGCCGAGCAACTGGCGAGTCTTGCCCAGGACGCCCCCTTGCTGGTCCTGACCGAAGGCCCCACCGATGCCCGCCTTCTGGCAGCGGGCCTGGAAGTCACCCACCCGCATCTGAATGGCTACATAACCTTCTTCGACTTCGGTGCCGCCAGCGCCGAGGGCGGCGTCGCCCAACTCGCGAAGACCGTGTCCGCATTCGTCGCCGCTGGCGTGGCCAACCGGTTCGTCGCACTGGCCGACAACGACACCGAAGCCCACGCCGGACTGGCCAATCTCAAAAAGCAGCCGCTGCCGAAACGCTGCCGTGTACGGCACTACCCGCCGCTGCCAGCGCTCAAGACCTATCCGACCCTCGGCCCGTACGGAGACGAGCCAGTGCGGGCAGACGTCAACGGACGCGCGGGTTCCCTGGAGATGTACCTCGGCCGTGATGTCCTGCAGGGCGAGGACCGCACACTCATGCCCGTGCAGTGGCGCTCATGGAACCCGAAGCTGCGCCGCTATCAGGGCAGCCTTGCAGACGTGGACAAGAAGGCGGCCCAGGACCGCTTCCTGCGCAAGGTGCAGATTCACCGCTCCGGGCAGGGCAGTGGACGTGAGGACTGGGACGGGATCCGGGCCATCATCGACACGATCGTGACTGCATTCGACTGAGGAACATGGGCACGGGTGCAAAAGACGGCCCACGGCAAGGAACGCGCCGGATAGACACGAGACGACGACAGTCCCTAGAAGCTGGCCGCGCACCTTCTCCGGCAGCACCTGGCCCCTGGCCTGCGATTTTTGGTGCGGTTAGGGTGAGTGCTACGGCGGGGAGCATGTCGGGCGGCTTGTGGAGATCTTCGCTGTGCGAGCACGACGTTAGCCGTGAAGGAGCGACGCCCTCGTGCCTGCCGGGGCCGGGCCGCGACTGATCTCTGCCGCATGTTGGGCCGAGCGCATCCGGGTTCATGCGATGCGGAGCGGTACGTGGTGGCCGGCCAGGAGGCGGGCCAGCGCATCGGTCTCCTCCTGCGGCAGGGCGATGGCGGCCAGGCGGCGGGCGCGGGTGACGGCGACGTACCAGACACGCAGTACCTCGTCGGCGGCCGGGTCCGCGGTGGCCCCGCGCTGGCCGCTTCCGGCATCGGGCAGCAACAACAGGACGCCGTCCGCTTCGTCGCCCTTGAGCTGGTGGACGATGTTGGTGCGTATGCCCGTGGTCGGCTGGGGCCGGGACAGGGTGGCTTTCCCGGCGAGCCGGCCCTTTCCGCCTTGTGGAGCCGCCCCGGGCAGAGCGGGCCAGGCCTTCATGGCCTGCCACACCTGCGGCCCCCACTTCTTGTGAGGCGCAGGCAGGCTGTGCAGGAAGGCGAAGGCCGTGCGGTTGACCTGGCCGGTAGGGAGACGGTGGCTGGTCATGATGCGTTCGGGGCCGCCGGATTGGCCCGGGTACCAGTAACCGAACAGGACACGCACAGCGATCGCGCAGGCACGGGCCAGGTCGTCGCCGGAGGCGCCCGGAGTGTGGGCGACGGTGCGAGCCCACGCCAGGCTGGTGATCGCGTTGGTGTTGGGCTTCTCCCGGCTGATGCCCGGCAAGGTGGCGTACCTGTAGGCGGTCACCAGGCAGTCCCGTACCGGGACGGAGTACTCCTCTGCCAGCGTGCGGAAGGCGTCGACGATGCCGGCGCCGGTCGGAGCGTGGATGTGGCGGCTGCCGGTAGCGGCAAACAAGGTGGGCATCAGCAGGACGGGAATGTTGTCGTCGCGCACCACGGACGTGTCCGGCGGGCGCTGCCCCGTCCTCAGGGTGGCCGCCAGTCGGCAGATGACCGGGGAGCTGCGCCAGTTGCCGGTCAGACGGTGCGGGGCGGGGGACAGGCGGGACGCGAAGGCCCCGAGCGCCTGGGGGGTTCGGCGCCCCGCCAGGCATAGATGGCCTGGTCCGGATCACCGACGAGAACCAGCGGCAGGCCGGCGCCGTGCAGCAGCTGGAGGATCGCCAGGTCGGCGGCGGAGCAGTCCTGCGCCTCATCGACGATGATTTCCGCGAACCGGGATTGCAGCGGCGGCAGCAACGCGGCGGTGGCCTCGCCGTTGCGCAGGTTCCACAGGGCCACGGCCCGCACCTCGTGCCCGGTGAAATACCCCTGATCACACCACGACTTGCGAGTGGCGAGGATCTTCTCCTCCCACACCGAGCGGTTGCAGGAGCCGGCGTCGATGAGCTGGCGGGTGTCGTAGTCGAGTTTGTCCCAGGCAACCTTCCCGTGCGCCGAGTGGTGCGAGGGGTCCAAAGTCATGGGGAAGCGGTGCAGAGAGATCTCCCGGTCCACGCCTTCCACCATGGCCTTGACGCTTGCCCAGGATTCCAGCAGACGGGGCACCGGATCTGAATCGCCCCGGGTTTGATGGAGACATCGAAGACCCGGAAGGATGCCGCTCATGGCTGCTCCCCGTAAGTACCCCGATGAACTGCGCGAGCGTGCGACGCGGCTGGCGATCGATGCCCGCAAGGACCCGGCCGGCAGGGCCGGTGCGATCAAGCGGATCGCCGACCAGCTGGACGTGCACCCCGAGGCCCTGCGCGGCTGGGTCAAGCGGGCCGAGACCGACGAGGGCATCGTGCCCGGCACCACCAGCACCGACGCTGCACGGATCGCGGAGCTGGAGCGGGAGGTGAAGGAACTGCGGCGGGCGAACGCGATATTGAAGTCCGCCTCGGCTTTCTTCGCCGCGGAGCTGGACCGTCCACTGCGATGAAGGTCGCCTACATCGACCAGTACAAGGAGTGAGGCTGATCCTTTGGAGTGGACACCCTGACAATGGATCTTGATGGTCCAGGGAGCGATGTCCAGGTGGGACGCAAGTCTCCGTATCCGGAGGAGTTCAGAAAGGACGCTGTCGCGCTCTACCGCGCCGCAGCGGGGAAGCGGACGTACGCGGCGGTGGCTGCGGATCTCGGTATCACCGCGGAGTCGCTTCGTACGTGGGTCCGGAAGGACGAGGGCCAAGCCGTGCCCGAGGGCCGCGAGGGCAGTGTCAGCGCGGCGGAGGAACTAGCCCGGCTGCGAGCGGAGAACGCTCGGCTGCTCAAGGCCGAGCAGGAGTGGCGGCTGGAGCGCGAGATCCTGCGCCGGGCAGCCGCCTATTTCGCTCGGGAGGTGAAGTGAGCCCCTGCCGCTGGGCCTTCGTCTCTGACAACCGCGCCGATTTCGGCGTCAAGCGGATCTGCCGGGTGCTCGGGGCGTCCCGCGCTGGCTACTACCGGCACTTGGCCACCGCGCAGGCCCGGGCCGAGCGCCAGGCGGAGGAGAAGCGGACTGTGAGCGAGATCCGCGCCATCCACGCCGAGCACCATGGCGCCTACGGCGCCCCGCGTGTCCATGCCGAGTTGCGTGCGAGGGGGCGCAGGATCAACCGCAAGCGCGTGACCCGGCTGATGCGGATCAACCACATCGTTGGCCGGCACCTGCGGAGGAAGAAGCGGACGACGATCGCGGACCGCGCGGCGCCGCCCGCGCCGGACCTGGTGATGCGCGACTTCACCGCGGACAGGCTGAACACCAGGTGGTGCGGCGACATCACGTACGTAGCCGTCGGCGCGAAGTGGCTCTACCTCGCCACGGTGATCGACATCTGCTCGAGGAAGGTGGTGGGCTGGTCGATCGCCGACCACATGCGCACCTCCCTGGTCACCGACGCGATCGAGATGGCCGTGGCTGCCCGCGGCGGCCGGGTCCACGGCGTCGTCTTCCACACCGACAGGGGCGCCCAGCCCGAGTTCAAGGAGTCGTCGCAACACTGCTTGTCAGAGAGCATAATGCTCGTTGAGAGCCTCGGCGGGAGTTCTCCATCCGAGCGTCTTGCGTGGGCGGCCGTTGAGGGCTGCGGCGACCGCGTCCAGATCTCCTCTGCTGGTCCGCGTGCCACTGCGCGACCGAGGCCCGGTAGTCCAGCCGGCCGCCGCGCGTCGCTGCGTTGCGCCGCAGTTCCCGGGAGATCGTCGACGGGGACCGC
This sequence comes from Streptomyces sp. MK7, assembly GCF_032658145.1. Lineage (NCBI taxonomy): Bacteria > Bacillati > Actinomycetota > Actinomycetes > Kitasatosporales > Streptomycetaceae > Streptomyces > Streptomyces sp. MK7. Next base: position 3,095 of record NZ_JAVACL010000064.1, on the reverse strand, counting down.
CCCAAGTGGCGGGCTATGTCGCGCACCCCGCGCTCCTGGGCTCGTAGCAGGGCTATCTCCTCGCGCTCGGCGAACGACAGGTAGCGGCCCGAGGGCGGCTCCAGGCTGATCAGCGGCATCCCGCCACCCTCACGGAACCATCGCGGCCCCAACGGCATCGACACGCCGCAGGCCACGGCAGCGTCCTCGCTCGACAACCCCTGCGCGATCAGCCGCCAGAACTGCTGCCGCTCCTCCCGCCGGTTGACCGGAGGCCGTCCCGGAGACCGAAGCGCCGGACGACCAGCCAAGATCGCCGCGCGAGCCCTTCCCTGCGCCACAACATCCTCCCTGCAATCGAGGTGTTGCGACGATCAGTTGAATCCGCCCACCGCTCGTGCATCCCGTCGTCGCGACGACAACTCCGGCCAGTGCCGCACAGGCTGACATGCGCAGTGAACGTCCCCGACCCATCCGTCCCCTGGCTCTCGTCACAGAACTCAACACTAACGTTAACGATCACCTGCTGACGAGCTCACAGATGAGAAACAAGTACTCAAAGCCACCGAATAGGCCGTGCTCGCCGGGCGCGGTCAGCCCTTGACGATCAACCTCTCGACGTCGGGAAACCCCTTGTCCCACCAGTGTCCGTAGCGCCGGTAGACAGCTGGATCGCGGTCGGCGAGCAGCACTGACAGTTTTTCCGCCTCCTCGGTCAGACCTTGCCACGCAACCTTGCCGAGCTTACGGAAGGCGGTCAGTTCCAGCCCGCTGTCGGCTGCGCGCCATACTCCGACGACCTGCCCGTCGACGAGCAGGCAGGGCAGCACATCGCCGTTACGCCGGACGACCAGGGGCCGGTACTCCGGGGGCATGACCCGCCCGGGAACGGTGTGAGTCAGCAGCGTGCTGTCCCACATCGGCAGCAGTCTCGGCGGCGCCGAGGTGTCATCTGCGGGCACGGTAGCGCCGGCCAGGTCGAATAGGGCAGCGCGGCCGGGGCCTGCCACCCGTACCACCTGGTCGCCGAGCTCATGCAGCGCTTTGGTTATGGCCGCGCGAGTCAGCAAGGTGAACCGGGCGAAGTCCTGGGCCGACGCGGGCCCGAACGCGCGCAGGTAGGCGAGCAGCAGGCGCTGGACCCCAGCGTCGGCTTCCTGTGGCGCAGCCGCAGGGGCCGCCGGGGAGGCGCGGTAGGTGTTCGGCTGTGTGAACGACCATTGGCCGCCGGTCGGCGCATGATGCACTGGCGCGAACGTGCGTAGCGCCCACCACACGCGGTGTGAGTGCTCGCCGTGCCTTCCTGTGACCTCGTCCTCTACCTGGGCGCCGGTGCGGGGCCGCTTCAGGAACCCGGCGAGCTCTGGGAGCAGCGCGTCGGCGTCGTCGGGGGTCAGCCCCGTTGCGGTGAAACGGCGGTCGTACAACCGTGACGCCCGCAGAGTGCTCAGCATGGCAGCGCGGTAGGCCTCGTAGTCCTCGGCATGGACGACGTGCAGCGTGATCCGCATGAGGGTTGCCTTCACGATCCGACCCTGCGCGAACGCTGCGTCGAGATTCTCGGGCGCGAAGTCCTGCACACGGTTCCATAGCGCCAGGTACGGCGACGCTGGTGCCTGCGCCTGCAGAGCGCAGACCCGACGAACCGCCTCTGCCACATCGAGGCGCTGGCGCTCGAGCAAGAGCTGACGGTCCAAGGTAGCCAGGGCAAGCTGTCGCGCGGTGAGGCTCATGACCGGATCATGCCACCTCAGCTCCCGTGCGAAGCAATCGCCGACACAGGGCTGTCAGTTGAGGCACATGCTTGTCGGGTTTGAGCGTTCGTCGCCGTGAGGAGGACGAGTCGGTCAAGCAGCGACGACCTTGGCGCTCGATGATCTGACCGCGTTCGAAGCGGGGCGCCAGCAGCCGCTGCATGCGATACCTGGCTGTGCAAGAGCCGCAATAGCGCCGGGTTGGAACACTGCCCCTTCACCAGTAGGGCACGCCCGGGGCCGACCGTCAGGTAGCAGCCGGCCTCGCCACGGTCGCGTGTGGGCTGGCATCGATCCTTGCAATGCGGGGCCTCAACCTGCGCTCGACCGCATCGCAAAGCCGTGATCGTGTCGAAGGACTCCTAGCGCACGGGGCCAGGGCGCTGGTCAGCGGTCGCTCTTTGCGGTCGGTGGCCTCTGCGGTGATCAGCGGCTGGTCGACCGTGGGACATTCTGCGGGACACCGTCCGCCCGCTGGTGCTGCGTATGATCAGCGTCCGGGAGGGACCGGTGGTGTGGCCGCTGACCATGGCGGAAGCGTTCACCCAAGCGTCGACCGCCTGGCCACGGCGAAGACCGACTCCTGCATTATCGTCCAGCGCCCGGACCGGCGCCTCGCCGACCGGCTCCACGACTTCACCCGCCGATGAATCGAAGACACACCGTCAGAGCACGGCTGTGATGTCTTTCACGTCTCCGGGTCACTCGATGACGCTCGGAGCCGCTCGGTGTCACTCGGCGACGCTCGGCGTCGCCCGCTCCTGGCGAGACGTACGTCTTGTTAGCGCCCGTCGCTAGACTTCCGCGCAAACACGCAGAAGGAGCCCTGCGTCCCCAACGGGTTTCCTAGACCCCCTACGGCCCCGTCCTCTCCCTCGACGACGTGATCGGCACCAAGGTCCGCGCCCTCGCCGACCGCGGCACCGTCCGCGACCTCATCGACGTTCTCGGCCGCCTCCCGCCACCGCTTAACCGCCGACCTCGAATCCCTCGGCCGCCGCCGCGCCCTGTCCGCCACTGCGCAACAGCAGGTCTACAGCGCCGCACTGAACTGGGCTGGTCCCATGCCGAACTGGCCCGCTGTGCCCGGACGCCCCAGTCCGTCATCGCCCGCCTGGAGAACAGTCTCACGCTGTCCTCCGCCCGCACCCTGCTGCGCGTTGCCACGGCCTTGGGACAGCTCCTCCGCACCGCCATCGGAGATGCGGCCTGAGGCTGGTGCAGGGGCGCGCCACCAGTCCAGCTCCTCGGGGAGGAAGGTCTGCTCCAGTGTCTGCCCGAGCGCTCGGGTCCTGAACCAGGGCTTTACCCGGATCGCTGCCCGTCCGATCCGGCGGATCGATAGCCATCCGCGCTGGTGGT
>NZ_JAVACL010000063.1:0-30706 GCF_032658145.1 Streptomyces sp. MK7 | reverse complement strand
TCGGCCCCGCCTGCGGACGCCGACCGCGACGGGCGCGTGCTGGCGCGGTCCGCGGGCAGCCGGGCCGCGCACGCCGGAGGTTCAGCGCGGCCCGGCTCGCCCGTTTTCGCCCGGGGGCCGGGCTTGTTCAGCGGCGGGGCAGGGCCAACAGGTTGTTGGTCCACACCCCGTCGGCGTGGGTCCGCAGGTACTTCTCGCCGAGCGGCGGGGTGACCACGGCGACCGTCGCCCGGTGTCCGCCTGCGTCGCTCGTGTACGCCTGGCCCTTTTCGTCCTCGATCCAGGTGACGATCTCCGCCCGGGTGTTGTCGCCGCTCTTGGCGGTCGCCGGGTTGGTCCACCACAGGCGGGTGATGTGCTGGTGCGTGGTGCCGCCGGACAGGCGGACCGCGGTGATCTTGATGGCCATCGTTGTCTTCTTCTGCCGGCCTCGTGCGACGGGGCCCCGGAGCCGGCGCCGGGGCCCGTCACCCCGGTGCGGGGTGCTTTGCCCGGGACGGACGACGTAACTCGCGGGTAGAGAAACGAGGGTGTCCTCAAGGGGCCTGCGGGACGTCAGGAGCAGTCGAGGCAGCGGTCGGCGCCGTCGGCGAACATCGCGGGCGGATGCAGGGTGAAGCATCCCGGGCACAGGCGTTCGGTCACGCGGGCCGGGCAGGCGCAGCGGCCGCATTCGGGACAGTTGGGGACGCGGCATGCGGAGCAGGCGGGTTCGAAGGAGCGGTACTCCTCGTCGCAGTGCTCGCAGATGTACTCGCGTGCCTGGGGGCCGGTGTCCTTCGTGGGGGGTGTGAAGGTGCGCCAGGGCGCCGAGTCGGTGACGAGGACGGCGACCAGGTAGCCGTCCATCGGTGCGGTCTGCGCATGCAGTTCCTGCCCCAGGATGCCGTCGCGGTAGCGGACCTGGGTGCGCCCGTTGGCACGGCCCTGGCCTGCCCGGGCCTGGGCAATGGTGGGAATGTCGCCCTGGAAGCTGCCCCGCCGGACCGGCGGGAGGCCGTGGGAGGCGGCGAAGGCGACCTGGCCGTCGGTGTCCAGGAGGAGGACGTGTCCGGGGGCGGGCAGGTGCTGAGCGGCGCGGACGCACACCGCCATGCGGGAGGCACCGCTGGCACGCCACAGTTCCACGATGTCGGGAGCGGTGGGCCCGTCGGCGGCCAGGTGACGCTCTACCAGCGGGGCTGGCAGCAGGATCTCGGCGGCGAACGCGTCGCAGGCCGCGTCCTCCAGCAGCACCCCGCCGTCGGGCTGGCCTGTGAAGGCGTCCATCAGGGCGAAGCTGTTCTGCTGCAGGTGGTGGCCCAGCTCGTGCAGGGCGGTGAAGTCCCGCCGGGCGTGGCTGGCGGAGTCGGCGACGATGACCTGAGAGGGCGGGCCGGGTTCGTAGGCACCGGCGACGCTGCACCGCGCGCCGGTCGCCGCCTCGGCAACGCGCCGGACAGTCAGCTCCGGCCAGGTCTGCATCTCAGCGAGAGCCCCCTGGGCCAGGCGCCGGGCCGCATCCGGCCGCTGTGTGTCCAGCTCCTGCATCATGGCGGCCGCCTGGGTGCGGGCGGCTGCCGCGAGCACGTAGTTGACCACGGCAACCCCCTACTGGCCCAGTCTCAGTTCGAAGTAGCCGTCCGTTCGCGCCGCCCAGTCCGTGTGTGTGCGGTCCTCCTGGCGGGCCGCCAGCGCGACAATGCCGTAGGCGGCACGCAGCCGTGCCCGGTGTTCGCCTTCCAGGTGCCGGGCGGCAAGGGCACGCACCTGGCTGCGGCGCAGCGGCCGGTTCAGCTCGGTGACCACAGCGGACGGCAGCGCGGGATTGGCGGCGAGGACCTCGTCCATACCCAGGCCGAGCAGGACGGCGAGCTTCTCGGCCTGGTCGGCGGTGAGGGGGTACTGCCCGCGCCACACCGGCAGGGCCTGGGCGGCTGGCAGCTCGAGCTGCGATCCGAGCTGCGCCACGGTGACACCGCGCTGCTGCAGCAGCTGCGGCAGCGCGCCGGATCCTTCCGGCACCCATCGCGCGGCGCTCAGCCTCGCCAAGGTGTCCACCAAAGCACCCCGGTACTCGGCATCCGCCGCGGCGGATGACAGCGGGGCGGAGCCCCATCGCGCCCCTCGCGGCGCGGTGTGCGGCAGATCGGGGTGCAGGGAGGCAGGCAGCGGCACCGTCAGCTGGCTGACCTGGCGGTCCAGCACATACCAGGGCAGCGGCTGTTTCAACCCCCACCACAGGGCGAGCGGCTGCTCCAGCGTGGAGGCCTCGGCGGCCAGCAGCAGCGTGCTGGCGTCGGCGTAGCGTTCCAGAGAGACCGGGATGGCGTGCACCGTGTCGTCGTCCACCGCCGTGATCACCAGCAGCTGGATGGTGCGCTCCCACACGGCCCGCCAGATCTGACCGGGTTCAGGATCCCGCGGCGGCGCGGTGGCGACCTCCCGGACGGCGTCGGGCACCTTCAGCCCGGCCGCGGCGGCCACCAGCCGTTCGTAGGCGCTGCTGTGGGCAGGGTTCATCCTGTTTCCCCCTCTCCTTGGCTGTGGTCCATCAGCGCATTCTCTTCCCACTCAGTACGGACGACGTCACAGGGGCGGTTCAGGGGGCGGCTCCGCACAGCGCCGCAGCAGTGCTCCCATGACTGCTGTCCGGTCGCTGTCCTGCGACAGGGCAAGCCGGAGCCTTGCCTTCAGGCCCGCCAGAACGGCCTCGGCCTGCGCCGGCCCGATTTCCAGCAGTTGCGCTGCATGATGGGCGTCTTCGTCCAGGTAGGGCAGCAGCAGGCGCTCGTTGGCGCTCAACCGCTCCCAGATGTCGGCAGCGCCAGCGGCCGCGGCGTCGGCCGCCGCAGCCGCCTCGACCGGGTCGGCCAGTGCCCCGTCGTCGGTGTAGAGAGGAGTGAAACGGGCCGATGACAGGAGCTCGAACCGGGACTCGAGGACCTTGGCCAGGTCCTCCTCCCGCACCGCCCCCCGCGCATGCCGCAGGACCTGCGTCAGGATGGCTATGAGGGCTCGGACCGTCTGCGCGGGAGTCGGGCCGGAATGGTTCCAGCGGGTGATCCCCACCCCACGTACCCGCCAGGCTTCGACGACAAGATCATCCGGATCGCCCTGCCAGACCGCGCCCTCAGGGTGTTCGCTCAGCATCCAACGCGGCGGGGAGCCAGGCGCCCGGCGGAAGGATGCGTCGGCGCCCATCAGCCGGGCGATGCGGCGCCGCAGCTTGCCCCGCGGGGTCTTCTTCGCCTCATCGATGAGGAAGTTCTTGATCGACGCGAGGAACAGCCGCTCCAGCGAAGCCTCGTCCGCGGCCTGGGCGAAGCAACTGGTCACGAACAACTGCCCCGCGCCCTCACGGGTCAGCATGGCCGTGATTACGTCGTAGGCCGCGTCATCACTCCACTCCGCATATCCCTCGGGCGGAGGAAACCCCGACGCCCGGCGGACCTGATGCACCAGACGCCGCAACAGCTGAAACGTCTCCGGCCCCAACTTGCCCGTCTGCAATAGCTCTTCGTACGCGCCACCCACTACCGGCACACCCCCGATCCACCCAGAACGTGTAGCCCCCCAGGCTCCCTGCCTGCATACACCTGTCGCCTCCCCACACCAGGCAACACGCGCCGATCGAACCAAGGAAGCACACCCGTAGCCCGTGAGCACCCTGACACCTCGCCAGGAACCGGGGCCGCCGAAGGCGTGGACAGTCCGATGAGCCGCCCACAGTGCGGGCCACCGCCGCCGCTCACGGCCACCGGGACGTACGGCTCCCGGCCCGCTCCCGCACCCGCGTTGAGGCGCCAGCCCTCGTCGGAGGGTCGAGCAAGCCATCACAACTACAGGCTGCGGACCCTTTTTCTTGGACCCCGGCCCCCTTGAACCCCTGCATGCTGCGCTGAACAGCACAACGTGCACCACGTCGACCGTCGCCCTGACCTGCACAAATGCCGCTAGAGCCATAGGGATTCCCGAGATATCTACGAGATTCCAGCCCATTAACGGACTCACAGCCCACAGCCCCGCGCACCACTGGCCATGAGTTCACCTATGGCAATCTGCGCTGTTCAGATGACACGACGCTCACGCCACGAAATCTCCAGCTCAGACCCGAGACAGCAGTTCACGGCCGTCTAGCGAACGAACGGAACCCAAGAACTCACACCGTGTGCCGGCCCAGGGCCAGGTGGAGTGGGAGGGCAGGGGCGCGGTGAGTGGACGGTAGACCACGCCGCGTGATGCCGCCCTCCTCGGCGATGGCGAGGGGGATGCTCAGCAGATGGAATCCAGCGCCGGGCACCAGCCGTCCGAAAGAACCGCAGCGACACTCACCGCCGTCCTGCACGCCTGCGGCGCCTCAGGGCATGCGTCCCTTGCTGTGCATGGCGGTGCGGACGCGTTCCTCGGCGAGGCTGCGACCGGCGCGGTGAGGAGTCGTGCCGCGGCGCTCCGCCTCCTCCATGACGGCGACGGCATTGGCGCGCAGTCGGTCGGAGATCGTCTGGAAGATGGTGGGGGTTTCGGGACGGAAACCGGAATAGCGGGCGTCCATGGCGAATGCGGCGGCGACAACGCCGCCCGCGTTGGCGACAAAGTCGGGCAGGACGGCGATGCCGCGCTGCGCGAGGATCTCCTGGGCCTGCGGAGAGGTGGGCAGGTTGGCGCCTTCCGTAACGAGTCTGGCTTTGATCTGGTGGGCAGTGTCGTCGTCGATGACATCCTGCAGGGCGGCGGGGACCAGGATGTCGCAATCGACGGTCAGTTCCCGACCGGGGGCGATGACGGCCCCTTGGGGGTGCTGGTTCACGAAGTCGTCGCCGTGCTCCTCGCGGGCGGTGAGCAGGGCCTGCACATCCAGGCCGCTGGGGTCGTAGAGTGCGCCTCTGGCGGTGGAGACGGCGACGACGGTGGCACCGAGCTGGGCGAACCGCGCGGCCGCGGCATGACCCACGGCGCCGAAGCCCTGAATGGCGACCCTGGAACCGCCCAGCGGCAGGCTCAGGTGCTGAGCGGCGGCGTCGGTCGCCTCGGCGACGCCGTAGCCGGTAACGCCGAGCTCGTCGTAGGCGACACCGCCGAGGTGTTCCGGGGTGCCGACAGCGGCGCCACGGTCGCCGAGCTCGTCCTGGATGATGGCCGCATCGTCCTCGGTCAGGCCCATGTCCAGCCCCATCACATAAGCGCGGGGCACCTCGTTGGACAGGGCACGTGCGAAGGCCCGCAGGATCGCCTCCTTGTCGGGGGAGGCCGGGTCGGCGACGATGCCGGCCTTCGCGCCGCCGTAGAAGAGGTCGACGCTCGCCCACTTCCACGTCATGACGCGGGCCAGGCGGGCCACCTCGTCCACGGTCACGTGAGGGCTCATGCGGGTGCCGCCCTTGCCCATACCGCGGGCGGTGTTGTCGATGACCAGGACGCCCTTCATACCGGTGCGCCGGTGGGAGACGACAACGATCTTCTCGGGTCCCCAGTCGTCAACCAGGGAGAGTGCGTCAGTCACGTGTGGTTCCTTGTCTGGGGTCGGATTCAGGCACTGGGACGGTGGGAGGCGAGAGCGCGGGCAATCAGCTCGGCAAGGTGGGTGCCGCGGCGGTCGGTCTGCTGGGCGATCTGCGTGCGGCAACTGAAGCCGTCGGCGAGGACAACGGTGTCGGGCGACGCTGCTCGCACGGCAGGCAGCAGGACCTGTTCGCCGGCGGCGACGGACACCTCGTAGTGGCCGCGCTCGAAACCGAAGTTGCCGGCCAGCCCGCAGCAGCCGGAATCCAAGCTGCTGTTGTCGACACCCATGGTCTGCAGCAGCGTGCTGTCAGCGCTGAAGCCGGAGGTGGCGTGCTGGTGACAGTGCGTCTGGCTGATCGATCGGGCTTCGATGCGCGGGGGCCGCCAGTCGGGTGCGTGGTGGACGAGGAGTTCGGCGAGGGTCACGGTGGTCTGGGCCAGGGCGCGGGCGTCGGCGTTGCCGTCGAGAAGTTCGGGCAGGTCGGACTTGAGGGCTGCGGTGCAGCTGGGCTCGAGGCCGACGACGGGCGTCCCGGCGCGTACGGCCGGAGCCAGTGCGGTGACGGTGCGCCCGGCGATGCGGCGGGCGATGCCGAGCTGCCCGGTGGTGATCCACGTCAGTCCACAGCACTGTGTGCCGTCGGGGACCTGAACGCGGAAGCCGGCGTGCTCCAGCACGGCCACTGCGGCCTTGAGGACCTCGGGGGTGAAGTGGTTGTTGAAGGAGTCGACCCACAGCATGACCGGTCCGCGGTGTCCGTCGCCATCGGGAGTGCGGGTGCGGAACCACGACAGGAAGGTCTGCTCGGCAAACCGCGGCATCTCCCGCTCCGCGGCGATGCCGCCCAGGCGTTTGATCAGCGGGGCGAGACGGGATGCGGTCAGCGCGTTGACCAGGCGCGGCACGCGGGCGACCAGGCGGGAGAGCAGGGGCAGCCAGCCCATCGTGTAGTGGGAGGCAGGCCGGATGCGTCCCTTGTAGTGATGGTGTAGGAATTCCGACTTGTAGGTGGCCACATCCACGCCGACCGGGCAGTCGGCACTGCACCCCTTGCAGGACAGGCACAGGTCGAGGGCGTCGCGGACCTCGGTGGATCGCCAGCCGTCGGTGATCACCTCGCCTTGGGTCATCTCGTACAGCAGGCGGGCACGGCCGCGGGTGGAGTCCTTCTCGTCCAGGGTGACCCGGTAGCTGGGGCACATGACGTCGCCGCGGTGGGCGGCGGTGCGGCACTTTCCGACGCCGACGCAGCGGCGGGTGGCCTTGGCGAAGGCGCCGTCGTCGGCGTGGAAGGGGAAGACGGTGGTCAGGGGCAGCGGGGTGCGGTGCGGGCTGACGCGCAGGTTTGTGTCGAGGGGTAGCGGTTGCACGATCATGCCGGGATTCAGGCCGTTGTCGGGGTCCCAGATGTTCTTGAACTGCTCGAACAGGGCGATGACGTCGGGCCCGTACATCACAGGCAGCAGCTCGGAGCGGGCCTGGCCGTCGCCGTGCTCGCCGGACAGGGAGCCGCCGTGCGCGGCGACTAGTTCGGCGGTGTCGGTGACGAAGGCGCGGAAGACGGCGGTGCCCTGCTCGGTGGTGAAGTCGAAGTTGATGCGCACGTGCAGGCAGCCCTCGCCGAAGTGCCCGTAGACGGCCCCTTGCAGTTGGTGCCGTTCCAGTAGTTCGGTGAAGCTGCGGAGGTACGGGCCGAGCCGCTCGGGCGGGACCGCCGCGTCCTCCCATCCGGGCCATGCCTCGGACCCGTCGGGCAGGCGGGTGGCCAGGCCCGCCCCGTCCTCGCGGATCCGCCACAGCCGGCGGGCGCGCACGGGGTCGGTGACAACCTCGCTGCCGGTGAACCCTGCTGCCTGCTCGGCTGCCGCGGTGAGTGCCCGGGCACGGTGGGGCAGTTCGTCCGCGGTCCCACCGAGTTCGGCAAATAGCCATGCCTGCGCGACGGGCAGGGTGTCGATCGCCGCACGGGTCTCGGGCCGGGTGACGATGTCGGTCAGCGCCTGGTCGAGCCCTTCCAGCGCCAGCAGCCGGTGGTCCAGCAGCGCGGGCACCGCGTCCGCCGCGGCGCAGGCGTCCCGGAAGCCGAGCACGACCAGGGCTCGCGCACGCGGCGGGGAGATGAGGCGGACGGTCGCCGAGAGGACGACCGCCAGCGTGCCCTCGCTGCCGACGAGAGCCTTGGCTAGGTTGAAGCGGCACTCGGGCAGCAGGTGCTCCAGCGCGTAGCCCGACACCTGGCGCGGAAACCGCCCCAGCTCGGTGCGCAGCATCGCCAGATTCTGCTGGGCGAGACGGTGCAGGGACGCGATGAGCCGGCCCCGGTCGCCGCCCGCGGCGACGGCCTCGTCGATCTCGTCCTGGGTCATCTCACCGAGCCGCACCACGGTGCCGCGGTAGGTGACCACTTCGAGTTCCACCACGTTGTCCGCGGTGCGGCCCCAGGCCACCGAATGGGTGCCGCAGGCGTTGTTGCCGATCATGCCGCCGAGGGTGCAGCGGCTGTGGGTGGACGGATCGGGACCGAACAGCAGGCCGTGCTCGGCGGCGGCCGTCTGCAGGTCGTCCAGGACGATGCCCGGCTGCACCGTCGCGGTACGGGCCCGCGGGTCCAGGGCGAGCAGCCGGTTGAAGTAGCGGGAGAAGTCGAGCACCACGCCGGAGCCGACGGCCTGCCCGGAGGTGCTGGTGCCCGCTCCGCGAGAGGTGACCGGCACGCCCAGCCGGCGGCACACGGCGAGCGCGTTGAGGACGTGCTCTCGCTCCCGGGGGAAGACCACCGCCAGCGGGACCTGCCGGTAGTTGGAGGCGTCGGCCGAGTACTGCGCCCGGCGGCCGGCGTCACCGGCGACCTCGCCGCAGTTTCCCCGGCCGAGGGCTTCGGTCACGGCTGCCGCATCGGGGCGGCCGAGGCCCTGCGCTGTCGTGGTCACTGTGCTCGCTCCTTCGTGCTCACTTGCGTCGTTCCTGCGCTCCGACCAGGTGTCAGCCGAGGGCGCCGTCGAGTTGCAGCTCGTCGGCGACCTGCGCGAGGGAGCGGTTCTGCTGCTGCTCGTAGAGGGCGAACGGATCCAGGACCTCGCGGCCGATGGCACCGGAGAGCCACTCGGCGTCGTAGGCGGTGCCCTCGTGGTCGTTGTTCCTGGAGCCCTCGCCGCTGAGATTGGACTGGAAGATGCCAGCCGCGGAGCGGGGCAGGAAGTCCTCGTAGACGATGGGCTCGGCACGCACCCAGCCCTGCTTGACCAGGTCGACGACGCCGGCGGGCGGGCGGCTTCCGTCCCGCGGTCGGTCGGGCGCTACCTGATGGGTGAAGTAGGCCTGGCCCTGGGCAAGGAGTTCCTGCTCGGTGCGGGGCATGTGCTGTTCCCACACGGTGCGGGCGAGTTCGCTTCGGTCCGCTTCGGGGTGGGCGGCCGCCTGCTGGTCGACGAGGGCGAGCAGGCGGTCGTAGAGGGTGCGTCCCTCGCGGGTGAGGGCGATGCCCCGGGCCTCGACTTCGCCGAAGCGTACCCGCAGGGCGCCGCTGATCACGGTGCCGTCCGGGGTGCGCAGGGCGCGGGGCTCGGCGAGGGCGCGGAAGGACGTCTGGCGCAGCAGGACGTCGGGGCCCTGCCAGGCCGGCGGGCCTTGAATGGTGTCGATCATCTCGATGCCGCGCTCGGTCATGCGCCGGTAGAGCTCATCAATGTCCAGCACGCGGGGGGTGAGGTGGTTGATGTGCGTGCTGCGGACGCCGCCGATGTCCGCGGCGACGGCGGAGATCCGCTCCAAGGTCTCGTACCAGGCCTTGTCGACGGGCTCGGCCGACAGCTCGAAGGCCTGCACGGCGAGCTGGAGGAAGCGCTCGGCGTCCTCCTGGGGCAGTTGCTTCTCCGCTTCGGCCCGGTCGGCGAGGGTGAGCAGTTCCGGGGGGAACAGTTCGCGGCCGGCGAGAAACGCCTCCAGTCGGGCGCGCAGGTCGGCGTCGAAGAACCGCGGGTCGGCGGTGGTGAGCATGGAGGTGAAGACACGGAAGGGATTGCGCGCCAGTTCCTCGGTGTCGATGGGCCGGAAGGCGGTCGAGACGACAGGAACCGCGCTGGCGGCGGCCTCACGCAGGTCGTAGAAGCCGACCGGGTGCATGCCCAGGGCGCCGAAGACACGGGCCACCTGCCGCAGCTCCTGCGGAGTGCCGACCCGGATGGCACCGTGGCGTTCGGCGGTCACCCGGCTGATGGACCCCAGGCGTTCGGCGTCGGCGCCCCGTGTGCGCAGGACGTCCTCGTTGACCTCGCGCGAGACGTCCACGAGCGTGGTGTAGGCAGGGACCTCCCGCCCGTACATGTCCGAGAGCCGCGCAGCAAATGCGGCGCGCAGCTGCCACTGGCTGATCATCGACAGGTTTCGCCTTTCAGTCGGGGAAAGTTCACCCACGTGCGCTTCGGAGCGGGCTTCGGTATCGGCCCGTGCCCCGGCCGGGTCTGCCAGCCGGGGCACGGGTGTGCCCATGGCGTGGGGAGCGGGAGTGTCGACCCGGCGGGTCAGTCGCGGGCCTGTACGACGCGGTAGGACGAGGGAGGCCGCACCATGGCATCGGGGTCTCCCATGTATTCGATGTGGACTCCGTAGTGCTCGCGGGCGGCCTCGCAGCTCACGTAGCCGTTGACGACATCGTCGAGTACGCGCTCGACCGGACGCGTCTTCGGGTCGCCGTGGCCGCCTCCGCCCGGAAACCTCAACTGGACCACGGAGTCGGGGGCGAGGCGTACCAGCTGCTTGCGGGGAAGGTGCTCCCCGGTGGTGGCGTCGGTGAACTCGCCCCGCGCGCCGGGCAGTCCGCCCAGTGTGCCCGGGGCGGGATGGTCGACGCGGTCGATGTTGGCGTTGACCGTCCATCCGTGTGTGCCACGGCGGCCGACCTGCACCACCTGTCCGAGGCCGCCGCGGTGCTCGCCGGGCCCGCCGGAGTCGGGGCGCAGCTCGCGCTGCCGCTGTACGAGCGGGGTGAGGGTCTCCAGTACCTCGGTGGGCGCCGCCCGTACGCCGGTGGGGAAACCGGTCGTGTTCAGGCCGTCTTTGCCCGGACGCCCGCCCGTTCCGCCGGCACCGAACACGGTGAGGGTGAACGGATGTGTCTCTCCCATGTCCCCGCCGCGCCACACGGTCATCCACAAAGCGTCGGAGCTGGTGGCCGGAAGCCCTCCGGGAACCGCCGGGCGGAGGGCGTCGAACAGGAGGCTGGGCAGGAAGTGCCCGACCAGGTGCCGGGAGGCGACCGGGGCGGGGTCGACGCAGTTCAGCACTGAGCCGCGGGGCGCGCTCACATGGACGGGACGGAACGAGCCGGCGTTGTGCGGGACCTCCGGCGCGAGCGCGGCCTTGATCGCGAAGGAGGTGTACGCCCTGGTGTAGTTGAGGACGACGTTCACGCCGTGCGGGGACTGGGGCGAGGAGCCGGTGTAGTCGATGTCGACGTGGTCTCCGTCGATCGTCACGGCGACCACGAGGTCGATCGGCTCTCCGTTGAACCCGTCGGACGTCAGCCGTGACTCGTAGCGGCCGTCGCGCAGTCCGCGCAGCGCGTTCCGCAGTGCCTTCTCGGAGCGGAGCATGATCTCGGCGGCGACGGCGTCGATGCTGTCGAGGCCGAACTCGTCCATCATCCTGCCGAGGCTGCGGGCCCCGACCTGATTGGCCGCCACCTGGGCGTAGATGTCGCCCATCGTCTCGTCGGGGGTGCGCACGTTGGCGCGGACGAGTTCCTCCAGGGGCTCGTTGGGCCCGGCGGCGGTGCGCAGTTTGAGGATGGGGAGCCGCAGTCCCTCCTCGAACACCTCCGTCGCCGCTGCGGACAGGATCCGTCCGCCGATGTCGGGCGAGTGGCAGCAGCTCGCAAACCACGCGATCAGCGTCCCGTCGCGGAAGACGGGGGTCGCGACCGTGATGTCGTTGATCTGGCCGGCCGTCATCCACGGATCGTTGGTGATCAGCACGTCGCCGTCCGCGAGTGCCTCGGGCGGATATTTCGCCACGATGTGCCTCATCCCGGTCGCCATCGCGTTGATGTGGCCCGGGGTGCCGCCGGAGGACTGGCCGATCATTTCGCCGCGGCTGTCGAACACGGCGCAGGCGAGGTCGAGGGATTCGCGTACCACGGGGCTGAAGGCAGTGTTCACCAGTGCGGCCTGCTGTTCGTCCAGCAGGGAGTGCAGCCGGTTGGCCACCAGTCCGACAACGACCGGGTCGACCGGGCGGCCGGAAGCGGAGGCAGTGGTCATCGGGTTCCTCCTGAAGTGAACTCGCCCAGGATGCTGCCGTCGTCGGTGACGGTGCAGCGGGCAGCGGGCGGGACCACGAGCGTCGACTCCCGTTCCTGCACCAGCGCCGGGCCTTCGATGGTGGTGCCGACGGCCAGCCGGTACCGGTCGTACACGGCTGTGGGCACGTAGCCCCCGGCTGCGGGGAAGTAGGCGTCGCGGTGCCCGACCAGGGCGCCCTCGGACTCAGCTGGGCGCGCCTGGCGCAGCCGGGCCCTCGGATCGGGGCCTCGGGATGCGACGCGCCAGGTCAGGATCTCGGTTTCGACCCCCACCGGGGCGACGGTGCCGAACCGCTGCCGGTACTGTTCGGCGAAGCTCTCGGCGAGGTCCTCCCTCCAGCGGCTCCCCAGCGGGGGCACCGGCACCTCGATCTCGCTGCCCTGCCCGACGAAGCGCATCTCCAGGGTGCGCTCGTGCGTGATGTCCCCGGCCGACATGCCGGAGCCGCACAGTATCCGGGTGCCCTCGCCCTCCAGCTCCCCGAAGATCTCCTCCAGGACGGCGAGTTCGACGGTGCCGAGCTGTGCGTGGCGCGAGCGGACGACGTCGATGGACATCGGCGCGGACAGGAAGCCCAGCGCGCTCAGGACCCCTGCGGCGGGGGGCACGACCACGGCCGGCGAGCCGAGTGCGACCGCCACTCCGGGGCCGTGCAGAGGGCCGTTGCCGCCGGAGACGAACATCGGCAGGCGCGTGGGATCCTGCCCCCGTTCGATCGCGTGGACACGGGCAGCGTTCGCCATGTTCTCGTTGGCCGTCGCGTGGATCCCCCACGCCGCCTCGGCCACGGTGATGCCGAGCCTTCGGGCGATCTGCTTGTCGATGGCGTCGGCCGCCGCCTCCACGTCCAGGGGCATGTCGCCGCCGAGGAAGTGGCCGGGGTCCAGGTAGCCGAGGACGACGTCGGCGTCGGTGACTGTGCAGTGCTCACCACCGCGGCCGTAGCTCACCGGGCCCGGTTCGGATCCGGCCGAGTCGGGGCCGACGGTGATCAGACCGAGTGAGTTGACTCTGGCGATCGAACCGCCGCCCGTGCCGATCTCGATCATGTCGATCACCGGAGCCCGAACGGGAAGACCGGACCCGGCGCGCAGCCGGTACACCCGGTCCACTTCGAAGGTGTGGGTGACCAGGGGGCGGCCGGCCTCGATGATGCAGAGTTTGGCGGTGGTGCCGCCCATGTCGAAGGCGATCTGGTCGGGCCGCTGCGCACTGCGGCCGAACGCGACGGCTCCCAGCGCGCCGCCGGCAGGGCCGGACTCCAGCATCCGGATCGGGAACTGCCGGGCGACGTCGATCGCTGCGACCCCGCCATTCGACAGCATGATCAAAGGGTCACTGCGCAGGCCGAGGCGTCGCAGACGGTCGCGGAGATCCTGCAGGTAGGTCTCGACGAGTTGCTGGACGTAGACGTTGGCCAGGGTGGTCGAGCTCCGCTCGTACTCACGGATCTCGGGGTTCACCTCACTGGACAGCGCCACGCGCAGCTCCGGCGCGGTGGCCTGAATGATCTCCCGGGTCTGCCGCTCGTGCTCGTTGTTGACATGGCTGTGCAGGAAGCACACCGCCACCGCCTGGACCCCGGCGGCCGACAGCTCGGCCGCGAGTTGCTTCACGACGGCGCCGTCGAGGGGAGTGTCGACCGTGCCGTCGGCGAGCACGCGTTCGCAGACGCCGAAGCGCAGGTGTCTGGGGACGAGGGGGCGGGGCAGTTCCAGATCGAGGTCGTAGAGCTCGTAGCGGTGCTCACGGCCCATCTCCACCACGTCGCGGAAGCCTTCGGTGGTGAGCAGCGCGGTTTTCGCACCACGGCGCTCGATCAGGGCGTTCGTCACCAAGGTGGTGCCGTGGACGAAGGTGGTGATGTCTGCCGCGTCGAGTCGGTGTGCTGCCAGGGTCTGACGCAGCACGGTCTCGACGGCGGCAGCAGGCTCGCTGTGGGTGGTGAGGGTCTTCCCGACGGCGACGATCCCGGAGTCGTCGAGGATCGCCATGTCTGTGAAAGTGCCACCGATGTCTACCCCGACACGCAGCGCGCGGGACTGGGTCATAGAAATCCTCCAGGGCCGGCTGAGAACGTGCGCGGCGCCTCTTGCTCGGTCATCGGCACGCCCGTCGGACGCTATATATCGTCCGACGATTTAGCAAGCGATCGTCGGACGAAAATTGCTAGACTCCGATTCCTCCCCCACCAGGGAGGGCGATCGGCCGCCGCTGTCGCGGCCACGAACGGAGCAGGAATGACGGATTCGGCCGGCACCGCGAGCCGCGTGGCGGACGCCCTGCGGGCACAGATCGTCTCCGGCGAGCTCAAGCCGGGAACGCGACTGTCCGAGGAACAGGTGAGGAAGGTCCACGGCGTTTCCCGCAGCACCCTCCGCGAGGCCTACCAGCGGCTCATCCGAGAGCGGCTGCTGGTCCACGAGCTGAGTCGCGGGGTCTTCGTCCGTCAGCTGTCCCGGGAGGACGTGGCCGATCTCTACCAGGTCCGGCGGATCGTCGAGTGCGCTGCGATACGGAGCATCCGGACCCTGACACCGTCCGGTCTGCGCAGGCTCTCCGCCACGATCTCCGACGGCCGCGCCGCCGCGGAGGAGTCGCGGTGGGACGCCGTCGCCGCCGCGAGCATCCGGTTCCACGAGGCGCTGGTGGCACTCGCGGGCAGCGACCGGCTGGACACGATGATGAGCGGCGTCCTGGCGGAGTTCCGGCTCGCCTACGCGCACATGAGCGACACCCGGGTCTACCACGCCGCCTACCTCGACAGGAACAGAGAGATCGCCGAGGCCCTGCGCTCGGGAAACATCGAGGAGGCAGCCACCCTGCTGGAGACCTACCTGACGGACTCCGAGGCGGCCCTCCTCGAGGACTATCCCGATCGATAACGCGAAGGTCATCGTCTGATGACGAGGATGTTTCGACGGAGAATCTCTTGCGCATTGTCAGACGATTCCCTACGGTCGCAGCACTGTCGACCGCGGCATATGCCCGCCCGTCCCCATCGGGAGTTCCTGTGAGCGCTGACCACAAGACCACCGCTCCTCCAGGGGCGAGCCCCCCTGAGACGCGACCAGTCCCCGACAGGTCCACGTTGCGCCGAGCAACCGCCGGAGCCACCATCGGCAGCGTCGTCGAATGGTTCGACGTGGCCGTGTACGGCTACCTGGCTGGCGTGCTGGGCAAGGTGTTCTTCCCTACCGGCGATCCCACCACCCAGCTGCTCAGCTCCTTCGCCGTGTTCGGAGTGGCCTTCGCAGTGAGGCCCCTGGGCGGCATCTTCTTCGGCGCGCTCGGTGACCGCATCGGCCGGCAGAAGACCCTGGCCCTGGTCATCATCTTGGTGTCGGTCGCCACTTTGTGCGTCGGCCTGCTGCCGTCGTACGCCTCGATCGGATTGCTCGCCCCTGTACTCCTGGTGGTCCTGCGGCTGATCCAGGGATTCTCCGCGGGCGGGGAGATGGGCGGCGCGTCCGCCTTCGTCGCCGAGTACTCACCGCCGAAGCGGCGCGGCTACCTGGTGAGTCTGGTGGAGATGGGCTGCATCCTCGGCTTCCTGTTCGGCTCGCTGGTCGTGCTGCTGCTGAACCTCTCCCTGACCTCACAGCAGATCCACGACTGGGGCTGGCGCATTCCGTTCCTGATGACCGCCCCGCTAGGACTCATCGGCCTCTACATCCGCAGCAAGCTGGAGGAGACCCCCGAGTTCACCGCGCTGCGCGCGGAGGGCAAGGTCGCCAAGCGCCCCCTGCGCGAGTCGATCACCAAGCACTGGCCGTCCATCCTCCGCACTGCCGGCTACGCGCTGTTCCAGAACGCCGCGCTGTACGTGATCCTCACCTTCATCCCGAGCTACCAGGAGAGCACGCTGGGCCACACGGCCACTCTCGCATCGGTCTCGTCGGTCGTCTCCATGGTCCTGGTGTGCCTGGTGATCCCGCTGATGGGCGCACTGTCCGACAGGGTCGGCAGAAGGCCCGTGCTCGGTGGGGCGTGCGTCCTGGCCCTGCTCTTCTCGTATCCGCTGTTCGTCATGATGGACTCGGGCAACGCCGTGCTCGCGGTGGTCGCGCACTGCGGTCTGGGACTGATCCTGGGAATCTTCCTCGGCCCGACCCTGGCCGCGATGAACGAACTGTTCAGCACCCGGGTGCGATACGGCGGGTTCTCCCTCGGCTACAACCTCTCGGTCTCCGCCTTCGGAGGCACCGCGCCCTTCCTCGTCACCTTCCTCGTGGCCGAGACAGGAATCGTCGCCTCCCCCGCGTTCTACGTCATGGCGAGCGCCGTCATCACCCTGGCGGTGGTCCTGGCAACCCGGGAAACCGCACCGCACAGGACCGGCGAGGCCTAGCGCGGCTGCTGCGTAACCTGTCTGGGGCAGTCCGCGAGCCACAGGGCAGGACTGACAGTGATGATTGCTGTGGCTCCGCCAGGAGGCCTGGCCCCAGGGCTGGCTGGCGCTTCCGCTGCCCTTGGATGGACTCGTCGGCCACCCGGGCGGAGCCACAGCGCACGTCGTCGACGAGTGGCTGCCGGTCAAGGACCGGCCTACCACCGCGGTCCTGGAATGGCACCAGGGTGCACCGATAGGACACCACTGGACGTACGACTCCCAGTCGAGCGCGGGCGACTGGCTGGGAACCAGCAGGTACTCGTGCTCGCTGTGCGTGTTCGCCTCGAAGCGCGACCTGCCGCTGGCCATAGCCTGGCGCCCCAGGCTCGCCGATCTATATGCGCTGGTCGAACGCGGCCGGGGCGGCACCTTCCGTCCGGACTGGCGCATCACGATCTGATCGAGGCCAGCCGCCGGCCCACCGCGCCGGGGCCCGACATCGTCTGCCCGAACTACGACCCCGACACCAACCTGCTGGAGCTTCAGGTCCGCTGCACCCTGCAGCAGCCGCCCTGCAAGGCAGTCGCCCTCGCTGCCCGCCAATGTCCGCCTGTGACGGCTGCATCTGACCACACACTCCCTCTTTCTCACCGCTTTCAAGGAGGGATACTGCTCATGATGACGACGACCACCCAGCGCCTCCTCGACCTCGCCGCCGCCGCACCGGCCAGCAACGACGCCGACCTGCTGCTGCTCCTGCGTGAGGCCAACGAGCTGTACCAGCAGGGCCTTGAGGACCTGCGCCAGATTGTCACAGCGCGCTTCGGCGGCTTGTCCACCGACGACCTCGTCGCAGCGACGGCCGCGGCCGACATGCCCGGCGAGGCTTCCCTGGACCGCGGCGAGCTGCTCCTGCTGCTGACCCTGGCCGAGTGGGAACTCACCCCGGCCGCCATGGCCTACTCGGAAATGGCTGAGGACGCTGCCCGCCGCGGCGTCTGCCTCCTCCCGGAGACATGAGGAAACAACCGACCGCCCGGAGAATCCCTGGGTGCCGGGCTGGACCCCCACCTCAAACTCCTGCCATTATGAGAAGTAGGGGTGCCGGGCAGGCCGGCTCTCCTCCCCGCAGGACGGATGTGTGCCATGACCTCGCGCCGTGAGCCGCGCCTGGCCGACGCTGCCGAGATCGCAGCCGAGCAGGGCCTCTCCCCCGCGCGGATCAGCATGCTCTACAACGACCGCGCCACCAACGGCTTCCCCGAGATCGCCGGCAAGCGCGGCCGCGCCCGCCTGTGGGACCACGCCGAGGTCACCGCCTGGTTCGCCAACCGCCAGGGCGCGCGGCTGCGCGAGCACAAGCCGCCCAAGCGCAATCCGGAGGACCTGCTGAACGCGGCGGAGGCCTCGAGATTCCTGGGCTACAAGAACCCCAACCAGGTCACCACCTACGTGCGGGACCATCCGGGATACTTTCCCGACCCGGACGTCGTCGAGGAACTCGGTACTGCCGAGAACCCCTACCGGCGGCAACTGTGGCGGGTGCAGACGCTGCTGGACTGGATGGCCACCCGGCCCGGCCGCGGCAAGCGCGCCGACGCCCAGCGCACCGCCCCCGCCCTCCCGGACGTTCCCGTCGACGGCGACCCCGACGAGCTCCTGGGCGCCACGCAGGCGGCCGCCCTGCTGGGCTTCAAAAGCCTGAACTCCTTCTCCAGCAGCCTCTCCCAGGGCAACCTGCCCCTGCTGGAAACCGCGGACGCGCTCACCGAGAAGGGCGGGCGCCGGCGGTGGACGCGTCGGCGCATCCTCGAGCAGGCCGCCCAGCGCAGCCCGAAAAGGTAGAAACCGGGGGTGCATGCACCAGCGCCCACCGTCCCCCAGCGCGGCCTCCGGCATGGGTTCGTTTGTCCCTCTGTGGGCCGGGTGCCGCGAGCGATGGCCGGCATGGCGTGGCTCGCCACCACGCCCCGCAGCAGCACACGCTCCTGCGGACCAGCACCACCGAACCTCCCGCACAATCCCGCTCCGCCCGCGGGCCTTGCCGGGCTTCGTGGTCGGGGCTGTGGTCGGGCGTCCTGGGTCTCCTCATCAGCAACGGAAGGTTCTGACGCAGACCGCCACAAGGAAGCCCCATGAACAGCAGCCCCGCCGAGCCCCTGGCCCACCAGGTGCTGGCCGCGCTCGCCCAGCACCGCATCGCCACCACCAACCAACTGCGCCGCATGCTGCGGCCGGACGGCACGCGGCAGCTGATGTCCCGAGCCCTGAACAGGCTGCGCTCCGACGGATTCGTCGACCGCACGGTGCTGCCGGATACGAACCGTTCACGTACCAACGCCTGGTACCTCACACACGAAGGCTCCCGCCTGACCCGGGACCTGCCTGTCCTGCGGGGACGCCCGCCCTATCCCATCACCTCGACTACGGCAGCATCACTGAAGACCCCCCACACACTCGCCGCCGTGCGCGCCCACCTGGCCTTTGCCGAAGACGCTCGACGACTTGGGCACGAACACGGCCCCTGGGACTGGACCCCTGAGGTGTCCCACTCCATCGGCGAAGGCGAACGGATCGTCGCCGACGCGGTGATGTTGCATCGCGTACAAGCGGCCGCCGGCTTCTGTCAGGTCGACGTAATCGGCACTGCGATCGTGGTCACGGTCTTCCCTTAAATCGACAGCAGGTCACGGATCCTCTACAACTGCTTGGCGTACTCAACGAAGACTGCCCAGCCCGCCGGGGTAACAGACATGACACCGCGCCCTTGGTCTTTGGTATCCCGCACCATGACCATGTCCGGGTCGTCATCGGCGACCTCTAGGCGGCGTATGTCCAGACAGGAGATTCGCCCGGGATCGGTGATCGGCTCGGGGACCGCGCGCAGTGGTGCTGCCTGGTTCAACCCACAGCGGATCGTCCACGCGGCAGTCGGGTCGTCGATGCCCGCACGTCGTGGCCGTGCCTTCCAACGTCCCGCTCACGCTCCCGTGCAGCGATCCGACTGTGGGGTCGGGGCCTGTCGCCGGACCAGTCGAAGCGGCCCGAGTCGCCGGGGCGCGGGTCATACACGGCCCGGCCGCCAGCACCAAACTGCCCCAGCTCGGTCGGCAAGGCGACGCCGGTGTCGATCTCGTCCTGCCTCCAGTCGGTGATGTCGAGCAGCAGGCCGTCCAACGGGCCACCGACCAGTTCCACGTCGTGTTGTCCCGGCCGCGGGCCCGGCTGGTCGTGGTCCTGGCCGTAGACCCTGCCGCGCAGTAGCTGTTCATCATCGTCGTCCATACGCGCCAACCTTCCAGTCGCCACTGACAGCCCATGCACGTCGGCTGGCGAGACGATGTGGACGCGGCGACGAGTTCGCAACGGCCAGGACGACGGCGAGCGGGAGCTGCGGACGGCTGCGGCGGCCGGGGTACTGCGGTTCAGCGAGGAACGCGACCCGGCAGCCTCGCCCAATTCGTGCGCCTGCGCGTCATCGACCCCGAACGCGCTACTGGAGGCGCGGCATCGACGGCACCATCCTGGGTCGATCGCTTCCAGCGCTTCCAGGCGGCTCTGCGGGAGTTCCCCGGCACGGGGGATGCCTGTCTCTCCGGCGGCGCGTCGTTCGGCGTTCTGGAACGTCCTGCGGGCCGCTGCGCGCAGGTTCTTGGCCCACCTCCCGATCGGATAGCCCTCCCACATCGCGGTGGCCGGCAGCAACAGCATCCCGTCGTTTCAGAGCGTCAGCCATCTGCCGCCGGGCGACGAACAGCGCCGTTCCAGCTGGCGGGTGCCGGTGATCACGCCGAGCGTGTAAGCCGTGTCCTCGAGCCGACGGGCGGTCTCGGCGCTCTGATCGGCGGCCAGGCGGCGCCTGAGCGTCTCGCACCGTTCCACCAGTTCCCGCAGGGGCGAAGGACGCGCCGTGATCATGGCTGCCTCTCTGTGCAATCCAACCTGAATGGAGCAACCCCTTTCGCCCAACGGATTAGCGGGACGCCCTCGATGTGGCCGCCGACCGCCTGCCGGGCCGCCGAGGTCAGGACACCTGGGCCTGGCTGGTCCCGTGCGCGCGCTCCGCGGCGTGGGCGGCGATGTCCCGGCCGACCTGGTAACCAAAGACCATGGCCGGGCCGATGTTGGCCCCGTATCCTGGGTAGCCGCCACCGAAGACGCTGACGGCCGCAGTGCCCACGGCGTACAGGCCCGTAACGGCCTGACCAGCGGAGTCGATCACCTCGCTGCGCTGGTTCACCGCGAGACCCGCATAGGTGCCCAGGTCACCCATCTGGATCTTCACGGCGTAGTACGGTGCCTTGTCGATGGGGGCGAGGTTTGGGTTGGGCTTGTGTTCCATGTCGCCCTTGAAGTGGTGGAACCAGTTCGAACCGCGCTTGAATTTCAGGTCCCGGCCTAGGGCCGCGTCGGAGTTGAACTCGGCGAGCGTGCGCTTGAGTTGGGCTACCGGCACGTTGATCTTGCCAGCCAGTTGCTCCACGGAGTCGCCTTCGACGAGGTAGCCGACCTTTCTGTAGTACCAGGTGGGCAGCGGCCAGGGCTTGGCGTAGCCGATGCCGTAGGTGTGCATGGCCTTCTTGTCGGCGATGATCCATCCGTAGGTGTCCCGCTCGCTCGCGTTCTCCCTGATCATCTCCACGCCGAAGTCGTGGTAGGAGTACGACTCGTTGGCGAACCTCTCGCCCTTGCGGTTGACCGCGATCAGACCGGGCAGGCCGAAGGCTCGCAGGTGAGGGAAGATCCGGTTTTGTCCGCGGAGGTTCTTCCAGACGGTCACCGGGCCCCAGGAGGCAGGCTGGTGCGGCCGGGTGTCGAGCACACCTCCGTGGGGCTGGGCCAGGAAGTAGCTGTCCCCCTGGTGACCGATAGTGGGGGTGAAGTGGTTGTCGCCGCGCGGGTCGTGCGCGAAGACCTGGGAGCGGAGCCTGGTGTTGTCGGAGAAGCCGCCGGCCGCGATGATCACGCCGTACTTCGCGTGGACCGTGCCCGAGTGAGCGCCGGTGATCACCGCGCCGTCCACCACGCCGTCGGCGTTCTTGAGGATCTCGACGACCCTGGTGCCGGTCCACATCGGGATGCCCATGCCCCTTGCGCTCGCCAGCATGCGGGTCATCAGGGCGTTGCCGTTGGTGCGGGTGAACGCGCGGCGCAAGAGTATGCGCTCCGCCCACGTCCTGACCAGCCGCTTCTGGACGTAGAGGAACGCCTTGAGGGACCGGTTGGCCTTGATGAAGGTGGCGATGTCGGGGCCGATCTCTGGCATGTAGCCGAAGACGGTGTAGGTGTACAGGTAAGGCTGGACGCGAAGCCGGTCGCGCTTGAGCATCCGGCCGCTGGCCTTCTTCACCGTCAGGGCCCGGCCGGACTTGCGGGCGCCCGGGGTGTCCATCTGGTAGTCGGGGGCCATCTCCGGGTAGTGGAACTCGACGTCGGCCTCGTTCTCGAAGAAGTCCAGCGCCTCCGGCACCAGGTCGAGGAACGTCCCGACCGCGACCGGGTCGTAGGAGTCGCCGGCGAGGGCCTTGATGTAGGTCTCCGCCTCCTCGCGGGTGTCGCCCTCGGCCGCGCCCTGCTTGTTGCCGGGCACCCACAGCCATCCGCCGGAAATGGCGGTGGTGCCGCCCAGGTACGGCTCTTTGTCGACGACCAGGACGTCGAGGCCCTGCTGCTTCGCCTTGAGGGCGGCGGAGATCCCGGCGGCGCCGGAACCGATGACGAGCACGTCGCAGCCGTAGGTCTTGTCGCTCATGGTGTTCAACTTTCGCGGCTCGGAGTTCGGTTGGTCAGCTGTGGGGTCAGGTGGATGGGGTGGCACGGGCACCGCACGGCTCACGGGGTCCGGTTCGCGGTGAGCCGGAGGGCCTCGGATGCAACCGCATCGGGGTTGGTGAGCGCCGTGGGCCAACCGGTGTACGCCTCGGCCAGGAAGGCACGTCCGGCGGCAGAACTGGTGACCGTGTCGAGTTCGCCCAGCTGACGGCAGGCGTCGAAGTCGGTGGCGGACGTGTCCCGGTGCAGCATCGAGGTCATCCACCAGGAGAAGTGCTGGGCACGCCAGATGCGGTTTGCGGCGGTCCTTCCGTACCCCTCCAGCAGATCCGTCTCACGGTCGAGGAAGAAGCGCTCCATCGCCTGGGACAGCACCGCCACGTCGGAGATGGCGAGGTTCAGGCCCTTGGCGCCCGTGGGAGGGACGGTGTGGGCGGCGTCTCCGGCGAGGAAGAGGCGTCCGTACCGCATCGGCGCGCACACGTATGAGCGCATCGGGATGACGCCGCGCTGGAAGACGGCCCCTTCCTTCAGCGAGAACCCGTTGCCGGCGACCCGCGACTGCAACTCCTCCCAGATGCGCTGCTCGCTCCAGCTTCCGGCGTCCTCGTCGGGGTCGCACTGGAAGTACAGCCGTTGCACCGTCGGCGTGCGCGAGCTGACAAGAGCGAACCCTCTCTCGGAGCGGGCATAGATCAGTTCGTCGCTGCTGGGCGGTGCCTCGGTGAGGATGCCGAACCAGCCGAACGGATAGGCGCGGAAGTAGTCGGTGCGCAGGGTGTCCGGGATGGCGAACCTGCTGATGCCCTGGGATCCGTCACAACCGGCGAGCAGGTCGCAGCGCAGTTCCACGCGCGTGCCGTCGGCGTCGGTGAAGGTGACAGCGGGGCGGTCGGCGGTGACGTCGTGCAGCGCGACGTCGGTGGCACCGAACCGGATGTCGCCGCCGTCGTCGAGCCGGGCAGCGATCAGGTCCTTCAGCACCTCGTGCTGCGGGTAGAGGTGGACGCAGCGGCCGGTCAGCGACGGGAAGTCGATACGGCGGCTCTCTCCGCCGTAGCGGAGTTCGATGCCCTCGTGGCGGCTGCCCTCCTTCAGGACGCGGTCGCCGACACCGGTGGCAACCATCAGGTCGACAGTGCCCTGTTCGAGGATGCCGGCCCGGATGGTGGTCTCGATGTCGGTACGGCTGCGAGTCTCGACGACGGTGGAGTCGATTCCTGCCCGGGACAGCAGGTGCGCGAGCATGAGGCCGGCCGGACCGGCTCCGACGATGCCGACCTGGGTACGGGCATGAATGGTGTGTGCGGTCATGTGGTGGTCACCCGTCCATGCGAATGCTGATGGGGCGTCAGCGGTATCGGGGGGAAGAGTCAGGAGGACCGGCCGGGCGTGGACCGGCTGCTCCCTTATGCGGTAGGGCCGTTGAGTCGTTGGCGGGCCGCCCGGCGGTGGGACCAGCGTGCAGCGCGTGCGAGGCGGCCCACAACGGGTATCCCGTTCAACGGGAAGGCCGTCGGACGTCGTCGCCCGGCAACCGGGGGCCGTGGCTGCGCAGTACGTCCTCGTCGGCGACGGGGGCGCCCAGCGCGCGCGAGATGCCACGTCCGGCCGCGAGCAGGGCCGGTACCAGGGCGCGGGGGTTGGGGTCCGCCGCCGGGATGACGACGGACAGCGCCGCGACCACCTTGCCGGAGGCGTCCCGGACCGGGACCGCGACGCCGGTGCCCGCCTGACTGATCATCTGGGCCGCGACGACGAAGCCCTCGCGGCGGATCTGTGCCAGCAAGGAGCGCAGCCGCGCCGGATCGGTGACCGTCCGGGCCGTGTACCGCCGCAGCGGCCGCGCCAGGACCTCCTCCTGCAGCTCGACCGGACTGTGGGCGAGGAGCACCAGACCGGCCGAGGTGGCGTGGATCGGCAGCCGGCCCGCGATCCTGGTGATGTTCTGCACCGCGCCCCGGGCGGAGAGCCGTTCCAGGTACAGCACGTCGGTGCCTTCCAGCACACCGATCTGGGTGTGCTGCCGTACCACCGTCTGGAGGTCTTCCATGAACGGCATCGCGACCTCGCGCAGATCAAGGACGCGGGAGGAGCGGGAGGCCAGTTCCCACAGCTGGTAGCCCATGCGCACCTGCTTGCCTTCGGCCCGGTCCAGGGCTCCGAGCTCGACCAGCTCGGCCACGATGCGGTGGGCCGTCGCCACGGGGAGGTCGGCACGGCGGGCGATCTGCGACACGGTGAGCGTGGGAGAGCTGGGCGTGAACAAGCGCAGGATGCGCATCGCACGGGTGAGCACCGACTCACCGGCGTTGGACCTGGCCATGTTCCGTCACCTTCCGCTTCAGACTGGCATCTTCCTCGTGGCCGCACCAGCGTGCCGAGGACCGCCCCGGCACCCCGCGAGCCCGCCTCAGATCTGTGTCGCCAGCCGTCCCAGCATGGGGATCCACTCCCGCGCGGTAACCGTGCGGACCAGCCCGTGTCGCCGGAACGGGTCGCCTTCGGTGTGCCGGACTGCCTCTTCCCTGCTGCCGGCCTGGATCAGGAGGAGGGCACCCGGGGCCTCCTGGGACCCGAAGGGCCCGGAGCAGAGGTTGACGCCCCGATCGCCGAGCCCGGCCAGGTACTCCTTGTGGGCGGGGCGGTGCGCGTCGCGCCCGGCGCTGTCGTCGGTGTAGGTGTACGTGACGGCGTAGACCGGCATGGCGGTTCCTTTCTTCGTGCGAATGTGGGTATGCGGGGCGGGCCGCTCAGCGGCGGGGGAGCGGCTTGCCCAGGTCGGCCAGGGGGACCGTGTGGGTCTCGCGGGCCGTCAGGACGGCGACCGCAGAGACCACGCCGCAGGCGGCGGCGAAGAGAGCGACCGGGACCCAGCCGGTGACGCCGTCCCCCATGATGGCGAATCCGATGGCCGGCGCGAACCCGGCGAGCAGGAAGCCGAACTGGCTGCCGACTGCGAACCCGGAGTAGCGCACACGGGCGGTGAACAGCTCCGAGAAGTACGCGGGCCACAGGCCGTTCATCCCGGAGTAGGCGACTCCGTTGAGCAGTACGGCCATCAGCACGATCAGTGTCAGGCTGCCGGTGGAGAGTGCCCAGAAGTACGCGCAGACCAGGACCGCGCAGCTCAGGGCAGCCGTGATCCACACCGGCCGGCGGCCGACCCGGTCCGAGAGCGCCGCCGAGGCGGGCACCGCCACCACCGCCACCGCGTTGGCGGCCACCGACACCCACAGCATGGTCGAGCGTGGCAGGCCGACCGCCTCCGAGGTGGCGTAGGCCAGGCCGAACACCATGAAGACCGTCTGGAACACCGCGAACAGCGAGGCGAACAGGACCTTGAGGACATCGGCCCACTGGGTGCGGAAGAGGTGTGCCAGCGGCAGCGACGGCAATTCCTCACCGGCCGCCTCGGCCTCGAACACCGGTGTCTCCTCCAGCCGCCTGCGGACCAGGTAGGCCAGCACGATCATTACGATGCTCAGCCAGAACGGTATCCGCCAGCCCCAGGACATCAACTGCTTCTCCGGCAGGGCGGCCACCGGAATGAACACGAAGTTGGCGAGCAGGATGCCGGCCATCGTGCCGGACATCGCGAAGCTGGTGAAGAAGCCACGGCGTCCCTCGGGCGAGTGTTCCAGCGTGAGGGTGCTGGAGCCCGCCGCCTCACCGCCCGCGGACATGCCCTGGCCCAGG
Source organism: Streptomyces sp. MK7 (assembly GCF_032658145.1). Taxonomy (NCBI): domain Bacteria; kingdom Bacillati; phylum Actinomycetota; class Actinomycetes; order Kitasatosporales; family Streptomycetaceae; genus Streptomyces; species Streptomyces sp. MK7. The sequence continues at coordinate 5,118 of NZ_JAVACL010000063.1, read as the reverse complement.
CGGGCGAGCACCAGCAGGACCGGGGCGGCGATGCCCACCTGCCCGTACGTGGGCAACAGTCCGACGGCGAGACTGGAGACGCCCATCAGCAGCAGGGTGAGGATCATGACCTTCTTGCGGCCCACCTTGTCGCCGAAGTGGCCGAGGACAATGCCGCCGAGGGGGCGCGCGGCGTAGCCCACGCCGAAGGTGGCGAGGGCCGAGACGGTGGCGACCGCCGGGCTGCCGGAGGGGAAGAACAGGGTGGGGAAGACGAGTGCGGCGGCCGACCCGTAGATGAAGAAGTCGTAGTACTCGAGCATGCTGCCCAGGAACGCGGCGACCGCGGCCTTCCTGGTCTGTGCGGATGCGCCGACGGTACGGCGGGCCGGGCGGGCGCCCGGCTGGTGGGAGGCCGTCGGCGAGGGGACGGGTGCGGACATGGATCCTCCGAACGCGGCTCGCGGAGAAAGTTCCTGTGTGATTCGCATGCGATGGGGGATGAGCGTGGCCTCAGTCACACAGCCCGCGATACGGTCACTCCGCTCAATGGAAAACTTTCCGCGCCCTGCCCGCCCGGTCAGCCGGCGAAGGTGAAGCCGCCGTCTACGAAGAGGGTCTGTCCGGTGATGTAGCCCGCCCGGGTCCGGTCCAGGAGGAACAGCACGGCCTCGGCGACGTCTCGCGGGGTGCCCAGGCGGCCCAGCGGTACCCGGTCGGTCATCTCCTTCAGGTCGATGGCGCCCTCCTGGACCATCCGCCGGATCAGCGGGGTGTCCACCCAGGACGGGCCCACGGCGTTGACCCGCAGTCCGCGGGGCGCCCACTCGGTGGCCAGGGACCGAGTGAGGCCCACCACGCCGGCCTTCGCGGCGGAGTAGGCGGTGCGTTCCGGCAGGCCCCGGGCCGCGGCGATGGACGCCAGGTTGACGATGGCGGCGGCGGGGGCGAAGTGCGGGAAGGCGGCCTGGCAGGCGTAGAAGGTGCCGTTGAGGTCGACCTCCACCACGGTCCGCCAGTCTGTCTCAGGCAGGGTGCTGGAGGGGCCGGGCCGGGTCAGCCCCGCGCTGTTGACCAGCCCGTCGAGCGGGCCCAGCCGTTCGGTGACGGTGGCGAAGGCGGTGGCGAGTTCCGCCGGGCTAGTGACATCCGCGGCGACCGCCAGGACGCCCAGTTCGCCGCCGGTGGCGGTGACGGCCGGCGCGTTGCGGTCCAGCAGAGCGACGGTCCAGTGCTGGGCGATCGCCTGCACGGCGATCTCCCGGCCCAGGCCGGACGCGGCTCCAGTGACGACGAGGACGCGGGACGCAGTTCCGCACGTGGACATGGTTGCTCCCGGAAATCGGATACCGGTGGACACGGGCATCGAATCTCCTCGAGGATCGTCAGTCAAGGCTCTTCTGTCCTTCACAGTGGGACACATGGCTATGGTCACCGCGCCTTGCCTTCGGGTGTAACGTAAAAACCTCGAGAATACAGCTCACATCCTCGCGACTGATCCGAAACATATGTCCCTCAGAGTGGGACTTATCGCGAGTGAGGCGAGAGGGTCGAGAAGCACCGTGAAGGAGCACAGCGGCATGACAAACGGGCGGATACAGGGCAAGGTCGCCATCATCACCGGCGGGGCGCGAGGCATCGGCGCCGCGATCGGCAGGCTCCTCACCGCGGAGGGCGCCACCGTCATCGTGGCCGACCTCGCCCCCGCCGACGGCGTCCCCGCCTCCGCCGAGGGCGGTCCGGCCGACTACCGCCGGGTGGACGTCACCGACGAGACGTCGGTGCGCGCCGCGTTCGACGACATCGCCGCCACCTACGGCCGCATCGACATCCTCGTCAACAACGCCGGCGTGCCCGGTCCGATCAAGCCCTCCCACGAGGTGAAGGAGAATGAGTTCGACCTCCTCTTCGCCGTCGATGTCAAGGGCGTCTGGCTGTGCACCAAGCACGCCGTACGGCACATGCTGGAGCAGGGCGGCGGCAGCATCGTCAACATGTCGTCCATCTACGGCCTGGTCGGCGGTGCCCGCATTCCGCTGTACCACGCGGCCAAGGGCGCGGTCCGGCTGATGACCAAGGCGGACGCCGTCACCTACGCCAAGGCGAACATCCGGGTGAATTCGGTGCACCCCGGCTCGATCGAGACCGAACTGAGCAAGTCGCTGTCCGCGGACCCGTCCCCCGAGGCCGCCGCCTACGCCCAGCGGATGCTGGACAGCACACCGGTCGGCCACCGCGGCAGCCCCGCGGACATCGCCTACGCAGTCCTCTACTTGGCCTCCGACGAGTCGCGCTTCGTCACCGGAACCGAGCTGGTGGTGGACGGCGGCTACACCGCCGTGTGACCAGCCCGGGATCATGGGTGCAGGGCGGCGCACGCCGCACCACGGACCCGGCGGCACCCGGCACCCGGCACCCGTAACCACCGAGAGGACACCGTGGCCGACAGCAAGAGCTACGTCATCGAGTCACTGGACACCGGACTGCGTCTGATGCGTCTCTTCCTCACCCATGACACCCTCTCGGTCACCGACGCCGCCAGGGAACTGGGCGTGGCCCGCTCCACCGCACACCGCGTGCTCAGCACCCTGGAGGCCCGCGGCTTCGCGGCCCGCGACGCCTCGGGCCGCGGCTACTCGGCGGGACCGGAACTGGTCACGCTCGGCCGCCCGGCCGGATACGACCCCGCGACCAGGACCCGCCTCCAGGCCGTCCTCGACGCGGCGGCCACCGCCACCGGCGAGACCATCAGCACCGCCGCCCTGATCGGCGATCAGGTCATCATCACCGACGGCCGGGAGTCGCCCCACCCCGTGCGCGCCGTCCTGGAGATCGGCCGCGCCCATCCCGCGCACGCCACCTCGGCCGGCAAGGTGCTGCTCGCCCAGCTGACGACCGAACAAGTCTGCGCCCTCTACCCGCACGAACGGCTGACCAGCGTCACCGACCACACCGTGACCTCCCGGACCGCTCTGCTCGCCGAACTGGCCCGCATCCGTACGCTCAGCCACGCCGACAGTGTCGGAGAGTCCGTGTGGGGCATGAACGCCGTAGCCGTGCCACTGACCGGCAGCAGCTGGCGGGACCGGCTGGCGCTCATGGCGTCCATGCCCGCCGACCGGGGCGGCGCACCCGAGCGCGCCCGGTATGCCGAAGCCCTGCGCCGGGCCGCCGGGCTCCTGCCTCCGCCGGCCGCTTGACCCGCGGGGACCCGACCTGCTCACGCTCTACCAGGCCCTACGCGCCGTGATGGTCGAGGCCGCCGAGTCCGTCCCCGGCACCGACCCCGACCCCGACCGCTGCAGTTTCACTGTCGCCCTGCAGACCGCCCGTGACCAGGTCGTCCAGGCCGCCGGGATCATCCCCGAGGCTCCCGGCTCCATCGGCCTGATCGGCCGACGGGTGCTGGCCCGGCTCCTCGCGCCCCGCCGTCATCGGACCAGCACCCGCAAGGTCAAGTCCCCTATCTCCCGCTACAGCGAGCGTCGCGACGACGGCCGCCCCGACCGCAGCCGCACCATCACCGAGCTCACCGTCACCGTCCTCGAACCCGGCCCCGAACAGCAGCCGTTGCCCACGATCTCCCGCGACGATCGCCACACCGCCCCGGCCCAACGCCGCCGACACCGCATCCTCGCCCTACTGCAGGACGACCCGACCCGCCTATGGAGACCCGCGGAGATCGCAGCCCACTTCGGCGACATCACCCTGCACACCATGTATCGCCAGCTGTCCCGATGGGCCGACAGCGGCCTCATCCACAAACTCGGCCACGGCCTCTACGCCGCCACAGCCTGGACCTCAACCCCCTTGCCACCAGCAAAAACGGGCTAACTTCCCGGCCTTGGGGCAAGGCCCACAACCGAGTTACACCACTGGCTGGACACACCCCCGCCGGGGTGAGCGCGGGGAGCCCCTCATGCCTCTCCAGCGGCGTGGAAGGCATGGATCCAGGCGAGGTGCCGGTCGAACGCGTCCGGGGCGGCCAGCCGCGCGTCGCGCCGGCGCTGCGCCTCACCGTCGGGCAGATGCAGGACGTCGCCTGTGGTGATCGATGCCGTCTGCACGCGGCGGGTCCGGGCATGTCGTAGCTGTTCATAGCGTGCGCGGGCCTCCTCCCAGTCGCTGTCGGCCAGGAGACAGTCGGCGAGGACGATGGCGTCCTCGATCGACTGGTTCGCACCCTGACCGTGGTGGGGGACCATCGCATGCGCGGCATCGCCGAGCAGGGTCACCCGGCCCTTCGACCATGATTCCAAGGGCGGGCGGTGAAAGAGCGCCCAGCGCTCGGTGACCGGGACGGCACTGATCATCTGCACGATCGCCGGGTGCCACTCGGCGAACGTCGTGAGGTGTTCGCCCTCGCGCTCGACCGGTGTCACCCAGCTGGAAGCGTGCCAGGGCGTCGGTGTGCGCTGGACGAGGAAGAAGTTCTGGTCACCGTTGCCGATCGGGTAGTGCAGCAGGTGGCCGCCGGGCCCCATCCAGAACTGGATCGCCTCGGGGTCGGGCAGCAGATCGAGCTTGTCGGCCGGCACGATGCCACGCCAGGCCGACGAGCCGGAGTACAGTGCGCCGTCTGCTCCGATCACGAGATCGGCTTCGGCCGAGGAGCCGTCGACGAAGTGGAGCCGGGCCCGTGCGCCGGAGTCGTCGATGTCGACGAGCCGCTTCTTGAGGTGCAGACCCTCCACCCCGTTCCCCGCGTCCGGGCCGGCGAGCGCGCCAAGCAGGATCGCCTGAAGGTCGGCTCGGTGGATGCCGTAGTACGGCGCTCCACAGCGCTGGTGGTAGTCAGCACGCGAGAGCACCCGACCGACCACGTCGCCGGTGCGTCCGGAGCGGAAGACCAGACCGTCCACGTCGGCCGCCGCCGCGGCGAGCGGTTCGGTGAGGTCGAGCCGCGCTTGAAGGTAGCGCACCGAATTGGCTGAGAGTGCGACGGCGGCGCCGACTTCGCGCAGCTCCTCGGCCTGTTCGTAGAGGTGCACCTCCCATCCCTTGCGGCGTAGCTCCAGGGCGGGGGTCAGCCCGCCGATGCCGGCGCCGACGATGGCGATCCGAGGTGTCGTGGAGTGGGTGGCGGTGCTCATGCGCAGTTGTCTTTCGTCCGAGGCTCAGGCAGCGGTGGGGGAAGGG
>NZ_JAVACL010000062.1:0-31220 GCF_032658145.1 Streptomyces sp. MK7 | reverse complement strand
CGCAGGGCGGCGAGCGCCGCTATGACGGCGAAGGCGACGGTCAGCGCGGTCTCGGGAAGACGGGTGGCGGCGGCTCCGGCGATCACCGCGGGCACGATGCCCGCCAAGGCGAAGAGCAGTCCGGTCGGCCAGGCGACGTTGCCGTCCCGGGCGTGGCCGGTCAGTGCGGTGACCGAGGTGAGGCTGACGATGACCAGGCCGGCGGTCGTCGCCTCGGCGGGGGTGACGTGGAGCAGGTAGATCAGGGCGGGCACGGCGAGGACGCCGCCGCCTCCGCCGAGGCCGCCCAGGGCCAGGCCGACGACGGCTCCGGCGACGAGCGCGAGTATCAGGGCGGTCATGCCGTCGGACCGTCGTCGGCCTCGAGAGCTCCGAGGGCTTCAAGGGCTTCGGCGCCGCGTTCGGCCGGCAGCGCGGGCGTCCGCCGGCAGCTGGGCCCGCTCCGCCGGTGGATGCGTCGGTGGACCGCGTCCACGGTGGCGTGGTCCGGGCCGCGATGGCGGAAGTGGGGCATCACGATCTCTTGGGTGGTTCGGGAGGGGCGTCCGGCCGGGCCGCGTCAGCCGGAGGTGACGACGGTCAGTCCGGCCTCGGCGGCGGCGTCGAAGCCGTCGTCGACGGCCACGACGTCACGGCCCGCGGCGTCCAGCAGCGAGGCGGCGACAGCGGCGCGCGTCCCGCCGGCGCAGTGCACCCAGACGGTGCCGGCCGGCACCTCGCCCAGGCGCTCGCGCAGCCGGTGGATCGGGATGTGCACGGAGTCCGCGATGTACCCGCCTGCTCGCTCTGTCGCTGGCGTAGAGCGGCGGGGCACCTTCGTTTCTCCCCCGGCCGGTGCCGTGTCGGTGCCGTGGTCCCGGCTACAGGTCGAGGACGACGTCCGTGGTGGGTTCGCTGCAGCAGACGAGGACGGTGCCGGGCTCGGGAAGTTCGAGGGGTGGGGTGGTGTAGGTGACGTCGCCTGCCACGAGGTGGGTGACGCAGGTGTGGCAGACGCCGGTCCGGCAGGACCACCGGGTGGGGATGTCGCAGGCTTCGGCGAGCTCGAGGAGGGTCGTACGGGCGGATGACCAGGGGGTGGTGACACCGCTGCGGGCGAAGGTGACGAGGGGGCCGGTGCCCGTGGGGCCGGACGGTCGGTGCGGCCGGATCGCCGCGGCGGGGGTGACTCCGGGGTTGATGGCGGGCAGCGCGCTGAACTGTTCGGTGTGAATCCGCTCGGGGCGCAGTCCGTGGTCGCGGAGCAGGCCGCCGAGGTCGTCCATGAAGGCGGGCGGTCCGCAGAGGTAGGCGTCGGCGTCGGTGGGGACGCCCAGGGCCGCGAGGGACCGGGCGCTCGGGCGGCCCCGGGAGATCCGGCGCTCGTCGGGGGGCGGGGCTTGCGCGGTGTAGTAGATGTGCTCGTGGGCGTCGGGGAGTTGCGCCAGGAGGGTGCGGGTCTCGTCCGCGAAGGCGTGGTGGGCCCGGTCGCGGGCGGTGTGGATCCACCAGACGGGGCGGGGATCAGCCGTGGCGGCGAGTCGGTGCAGCATGGCGAGCACGGGAGTGGCCCCGATCCCCGCGGAGACGAGCACGACGGGGCGGGTTCCCTCTTCGAGTACGAACGTCCCCCGGGGGCTTGCGATGTCCACGAGGTCCCCTGGGTGGAGCGCGGTGTGGATGTAGCCGCTGACCCTGCCGTGAGGCTCGTGCTTGACGCTGATGCGGTAGGTGCCGGCCGTGGGCACGGAGGAGAGTGAGTAGCTGCGCACCGCGGGAGCCGCGTCTCCGACGGGGAGGCGGATGGACAGGTACTGGCCCGGGCGGGCCTGCGGCAGTGGGGTGCCGTCCGTGGTGTCGAGGTAGATCGACGAGACGGTGGGGGTCTCGGCGACGACGCGGGCGACGCGCATGGGCCTGAAGCCCGGCCATCCCGGCTCTTGTCCGGGCTGTCGCGTGGCGGCGCGTTCGCCCGGCCATCCTGGTTCCTGCTCGGGCTGCCGGGCGGCGGCGAGGTCGCGGAAGGACTGCTGCCATCCGGGGCTGAGGGCGGGGATGTCCAGTGCCCTGCGCAGCTTCGCGGGGTCGCGGTCGGGAAGATAGAGCAGTGCGTCGGTGTCGGCGACGGTGAGTTGCTGCGGTCCTTTGCGGATGAGGGTGATCTCGTCACCGGCCTGGACGCGTCCCTCGGTGATGACACGCAGATAGAAGCCGGGACGGTGGTGGGCGACCAGCAGGGAGGCCATGGCGGGTTCGCCCAGGCGCATGCCGACCCGGTAGCAGGTGACACGGGGCTGGGTGACCTCGAACTCCGCTTCGCCGATGCGGTACCGGTCGCCGATGCACACCTCGTCGTCGGGCAGGCCGTCGACGGTGAAGTTCTCCCCGAAGATCCCGAAGGTCAGGTCGTCGCGGCCGAGTTCCTTCTGCCAGTACCGGTAGGACTGCAACTGGTACACCAGGACGGCTCGAATCTCGCCGCCGTGCCCGGCCAAATCTCCTTGACCGTCTCCGTCGACGTTCAGCCGCCGCACCATCCGGGGGCCCTGGACGGGCGCCTTCCAGGCCCCGGTGCGGACGGTCCTTCCCTGCCAGGAGACGTCCTTGGGCATGCCTACGTTGACGGACAGCAGCGTCGCCATTGCGGACCTCCTGCGAGGCGGCCGGCCGGGGCAGCCCCTCATGGCGCGGTGACCCGTGCGCCGGTGCCGATCCTATGCGCGGGCCGGTACGGCCGCGATTCCGTGACCCGGTAGCCTGCCGGCGCGGTGCGGGGCCGCGCCGTGACCCACGCCGAGGAAACGCCCCCCGGATGCGTGTGGAGGAGCCTGCGGTGCCGGAGGCTGGGGCGATGAGAGAGCCTGTGCACGGACCGGGCGGCCCGGGAGAAGGGGCGACGTCGTTCGGCGTGGAGCGCGTTCCCGCCCGGGTGGTCGCGTTCAGCGACGGTGTCATCGCCATCGCTGTCACCCTGCTCGTCCTGGAGATCCACCCGCCGCACGACACCAGCCGTCTGCTGCACGGCCTCGCCGCGCTCTGGCCGTCCTACCTCGCCTACGTCGTCACCTTCATGCTGATCGGACAGGTGTGGGTCAACCACCACCTGATGTTCGACCACATCCGCAGCGCCGACCGAGTGGTGCTCTTCCTCAACACCGTGCTGCTCATGGACGTGGCGTTCCTTCCGTTCGCCGCCTCCGTGCTGGCTCAGGCGTTCCGTGACGGACACGGGGAGCGCACCGCTGTCGTACTCCACGGCGCCGCCTTCGAACTTCTGGCCGTTCTGTTCAACATCATCTGGGGCTACGTCCGCCGGGATCGGCGACTCCTCACCGCCACCATCGATGCGGCCGGCGTGGCAGCGATCGGCCGGCGCTTCCGGCTCGCCCTTGTCTGGCTCGCCACCGGAACCCTGCTCGGCGCCTTCGTCCCCGTACTGGGCATGGCCGTGATCGCCGCCTTCGTCCCGTACTACTGGCTTCCGATCGCGGGCGAGGTCGCCGAGGCCGAGCGCCGGCGTCGCCGTGGGCATCGGGCGTGACCGGCGACGGACGTGGGGGCGGTGCGCTGGCCGATGACCGCTGACGGACCGAGGCTGGAGGCGGGCCGATGCCCCGCCTCAGGCGCATCGGCTTCGCCGACCGGCATCATCGAACTAACCACCTAAAGCGAATTGACAGGTTAGATCGAGCATGGTCGACTGGAGATATAACCGATGAAACTCGAAAGAGGGGTTAGATGCAGATGGTCTCCCCAGTCCACCACCGCACCGCCACCGTCAACGGCCTCGAGGTCTTCTACCGGGAGGCCGGCGACCCCCAGGCACCCGTGGTCGTGCTCCTCCACGGCTTCCCGACCAGCTCACACATGTTCCGCCACCTGATTCCGGCGCTCGCCGACCGCTACCACGTGATCGCCCCCGACCACATCGGGTTCGGCCAGTCCGCGATGCCCGCTCCCAAGGACTTCCCGTACACCTTCGACGCGCTCACCGACGTCACCTCCGGCCTGCTCCAGCACCTGGGCATCGACCGGTTCGCCATGTACGTGCAGGACTACGGCGCCCCTGTCGGCTGGCGTCTCGCCCTGCGGGCGCCGGAGCGCATCACGGCGATCATCACCCAGAGCGGCAACGCCTACGAAGAGGGCTTCGTCATGCCCTTCTGGGAGGCGGTCTTCGCCTACGCCAAGGCCCCGGGACCGGACACCGAGGCCCCCATGCGGGGCGCCCTCACCCCCGAGATCACCCGCTGGCAGTACGTGAACGGTGTCGCCGACCCCACGCTGGTCAGCCCCGACAACTGGATCCACGACCAGGCACTGCTGGACCGCCCCGGCAACGACGAGATCCAGCTCAGGCTCTTCCGCGACTACCCGACCAACGTGGACCTCTACCCGGCCGTCCACCAGTACTTCCGCGACTCCCGGGTCCCGCTGCTGGCGGTCTGGGGAGCGGGCGACGAGATCTTCGGCCCGGCCGGCGCGGAGGCGTTCCGCCGGGACCTGCCCGACGCCGAGGTCCACCTCCTCGAGTCAGGGCACTTCGCGCTGGAGAGCCACCTCGAGACCATCACCGAACACATCCGCGACTTCCTCGCCCGTGTCCTCGGCTGACGCACCCCACCGAGCGTCCGCCCGTCCGCCCCGTCCCCGAAGGGAACCCGCCATGGGACTGTCCTGGCAGCAAGGCCCCCTCTCCACAGGCGCCGTCGGGTACTTCCTCACCCCCGAACCGCTGCCCGAGCGGCTCCTGTTCGCCGAGCGCCTGCGTCGCCGCATGCGCGTGAGGTTCAACGGCGCCTGGATCGCCGACAGCGAGGACGTGATCCTGCTTCACGAACCGGGCCGCTACCCCGTCGCCTACTTCCCCCGCCAGGACATCGGCGAGCAGGCCCTGGTTCCGAGCGGCAAGGTCACCCACCACAAGGACCTCGGCGACACCACCTGGTACGCCGTGCAGGCGGGCGACCGCACCACCGAACGCGCCGCCTGGGAGTTCACCGCGCTGCCCGGGCACGCCGCCGGCCTCCAGGGACGTATCGCCTTCGCCTGGCGGGCGATGGACGCCTTCTACGAGGAGGACGAACGCATCCTGGGACACGCCGCCGACCCGTACCACCGCATCGACATCCGCTCCGCCTCCCGCACCCTGGAAGTCCGCCACGGCGACACCGTGATCGCCCGCTCCGAGCACCCGGTCGTGCTGTACGAGTCGGGGTTCGCGCCGCGCTGGTACCTCCCGCGCGCCGACATCGACGAGACCCGGCTGCGCCCGGTCGAGGGCCGGACCTTCTGCCCCTACAAGGGCCTGTGCGACTACTACGACATCGGCGACGCGCAGCGCGCCGCCTGGTCGTACCGCGACGCCTACCGTGAGGTCGACCGGATCGGCGGCCTGGTGTCCTTCGAACCGGACAAGGTCGAGGTGCGTCTCGATGGCACACGCCTGCGTCTCGAGCCCGGGCAGAGCGTCGTGCCCCACGGTGTCGACCGCGGCCTGGACGTCGACGAGGTCAAGGCCGGCGCAGCCGCTCCACCGTCGTCGTAGTCCCGTCGACACGGGACGGGCCACCGACCACCGCCGCGCGGCCCTTGCGGTCGTGGGCGGCGCGGACGGCGGGGCACAGGGGGCGAGGACGGGGACGGTGACGGTGACGGTGACGGCAGGCTGCGCGTGGCGATCAGCGTTTCACCAGGTCGAGGATCAGCGCGGCGATGTCCTCCGGCGCCTCCTCGGCCATGAAGTGGCCTGCCTGGGTGGTGAAGTGCTGAAGGTCGCCGGCCCACGGCCGCCAGATCGCGGCGGCGTCGAACCCCAGCTGCCGGCCCCAGTCCTGCTGGACGACCGTCACCGGCATGGTGAGCCGGTTGCCGGCGTCGAGGTCGGCCTGGTCGTGCTCGATGTCGACGGTCGCGGTGGCGCGGTAGTCGGCGACGACCGACTCGACGGCGCCCCGGCAGGCGCGAAGGTACTCGGCGCGCACGTCCGCGGGGATCGCCTCGGGGTTCGCGGACCAGACGTCGAGGAAGTGGCCGAAGAACGCGTCGGCACTGCCGGCGATCATCCGCTCGGGCAGTCCGGCCGGCTGGGCCATCAGATACAGGTGGAAGGCCACCGCCGCGCCGGCCCCGTGGAGGACGTTCCAGGTGTCCAGGGTGGGAACGATGTCGAGGATTCCCAGGTGGCTGATCCGGTCCGGGTGATCCAGCCCGGCCCGGAAGGCGACGTGCGCGCCGCGGTCGTGTCCGACCAGCGCGAACCGGTCGAACCCGAGGGCGTCGGCCAGGCCGACGATGTCCGCGGCCATCGTCCGCTTCGAGTAGACGTCCTCGGTGACCGCTTCGGGTTTGCTGCTGGCGCCGTAGCCGCGAAGGTCGGGGCAGACCACGGTGTGGTGCCCGGCCAGGACGGGAGCGACGTGCCGCCACATCAGGTGTGTCTGGGGAAAGCCGTGGAGCAGTACGAGTGGCGGCCCTTCGCCGCCGACCGCCGCGTTCAGCTCCACGCCGTCGGCCACCTGGATCGGCCGTGTCTCGAAGCCCGGAATGGTGATGCCCATCGTTGTCGTCTCCTTTTCCCGCTCTCCCGCACTCGTGAGCCACTGCCGCTCACGGAGGATGTGCGGACGACAGCAGGGTCGGAGAGCCGGATCAGCAGTGGATCAGCGGCGGCCGGCGCCGGCGACGTGCGGACGACAATGACGGCATGGAGATCTTCGTCGAGGTGCTCGGGCCGATCGAGGTCACCGACAGCGAGGGCCGGCCCGTGGCGGTGGGCAGCCGGCGCCGCCGCGAGCTTCTGGGACGGCTGGTCGCGGCCGCTGGCCGGGCCGTTCCGCTGCCGGTGCTGGTCGATGATCTCTGGGAGGAGCCGCCGCCCACAGCGGCCGGTACGATCCGCACCTTCGTCGCCGAGCTGCGCCGCGCCCTCGAGCCGGATCGGCGCCCGCGCGCCCGGTCGCGGGTCATCGAGACCGTCGGTACCGGATACGCCCTGCGGATCCCACGGTCACACGTCGACGCCCACCGGTTCGAGGACACCCTTCGGGCGTTGCGCGAGGGAACCGGCGGCCAGGCGGCCGGTGCGCTGGGCGAAGCACTCACGTGGTGGCGGGGCGAGCCGTACGCGGACCTCGACGCCTCGCCCTGGCTGACACCGGAGCGCGCCCGCCTGACGGAACTGCACCGCCAGGCCGTCGAGCTGCGTGCCCGGGCGGTACTCGACCTCGGGCGGGGCGCGACCCTCGTCCCGGAGCTGGAGGCGTTCGCCACCGCACACCCGTGGCGGGAGCATGCCTGGGCCCTGCTGGCCCGTGCCCTCTACCAAGCCGGCCGGCAGGTCGACGCGCTGGCCTCGCTGCGCGACGCGCGCGCCGGGCTGCTGGATCGGTTCGGACTGGAGTCCGTGGACAGCCTGGACCATCTGGAACGTGACATCCTCCGGCACGCTCCGCACCTCACGCCCGCGCCCCGGGGCGGGGACCGGCTCAACCTGCTCACGCGCACCGAGGCGACGGGGATCTACACCCGGCTGCGCTCGATGAGCACCGTGGCCGGAGCCGCGGCGGTCACCGGTGGCACCAACCTGGTACTGGCCCAGGAGCAGCGCGCCAGGGCGGTGGCGGAGGCGGAACGGACGGGGGACCCCGGCCTGACCGCCCGCGTGATCGCGGCCTACGACGTCCCGACCATCTGGACCCGCGCCGACGATCCCGTACGCTCCGAGGCTCTGGTCGCGACCGTCCGACGGACCCTGCACCAGCTGGGAACGGGGGCTCCGCCCGCGCTTCGGGCACGTCTCCTCGCGACCGCGGCCCTGGAGCATCGCGGAACCCGGGACCGCTGGGCCGCCGAGGCGGCGACCGAGGCCGAGCGCCTCGCCCGGGACCTGCACGACTCCAGCGTGCTGGCCCTGGCGCTCAACGCCCGGTTCGTGCAGTCCTTCCAGCGCCCGGGGGACACCGGCGAACGCGATGTGATCGCCGGCGAGCTCATCGAGCTCGCCGCGCGACATGAGCTGCCGATGTTCGAGATCCTCGGCCACCTGATCAGGATGCAGGCCTGCGCGGCCCGCGGCGAGGGCGAGGCCGCGCAACCTCACGTCGTGGCGGCCGAGCGGCTCGCCACCATCCATGAGACCCCGCTCGTTCACGTTCTCACCGCCGCCTACCGGGCCATGCGGCTGGCAGAACGGTCGAACGACCCCGCCGAGGCCGCCCGCGCCTATCGCGCCGTGGCCGCGGACCTCGGCGGGGCCGGCATGCCCGGGATGGAAGCCGGCATCCTCCCGCTCGCGCTGCTCTCCCTCCGCCTGCGCCACCGACGGCCCGCGCCGACGGACCCCGGCCTCGACTGGGGTCCCTACCGTCCCTGGACGCGGCCCCTCCTCGACCTGGCCCGCGGCAACCCCGCGGCGGCCCGGTGCGCCGCCGCCGGCCTGCCCACGCCCCCTGCCGACCACCTGTACGACGCGCTGTGGGCCGTCAACGCACACACGGCGATCCTGCTCCAGGACGCACCGCTCGCCGCACAGGCGCACGACGCCCTCTCCCCCCTGCGCGGCGAGATCGCGGGCGGAACGACCGCCGTGATCACCTTCGGCCCGGTCGACGACATCCTGGCCGCCCTGGACCACCACTTCGGCCGGCGGTGATGGGGCGTTCACAATGGCTGATCACGGTCACACCACGCCGCTCTCCCACCACCAGGAGCCGGAGCCGTACGACGGGTACTGGACGCGGCTGTCCACGTGCTGCCAGGAGTGCGTGTACGCCTCCAGTCCGGAGAACCCGCAGGTCTCGGCGATCTTGTACACCTGGAGGGTGGTGTGCCCGGAGACCACGACGTCGGCCGCGACGCCGTACACGTGCATGCTGTTGGACGCGCCGCCCACGGAGGCGTTGTGTGCGACGCTGCGGAAGCCGGAGTTGATGGTGACCGCGGCGTTGCCGGCCTTCTTGCGCAGCGCCTCCAGCTTGTACATCAGCCGCCGGACGTTCTCCTTGACCTGAGTGGCGCTCACCTTGCCGCCGCTGAACCCCGAGCCGTCCTTGGACTGGAACTCGCTCCAGTCGAAGTGCGCGGTCGAACCGTCGCCGCTCTCCAGGCTGTTGAGCACGCCCTGCGTCTGCGGTCCGACGACACCGTCCACGGTCAGACCGTAGGCGGACTGGAAGCGTCTGACCGCACCGTCGGTGCCCGGGCCGAAGGCGCCGTCCCAGGCGATGTACGTCTTCTGGGCACTCGACGCGGCCCAGCCCCCGACGCGGATCTGCAACTCGACCACGTCCGAGCCGGAGGCGCCCTGCTGCAGCGTGCGGGTCCAGCCGTAGGCCGAGGCCCGGCCCGCCGAGCCGAGATCGACGAACGCCGCCGCACCCAGCGCGGCCGTCACACCCGCCGCACCCCGCAGCAGCGCGCGGCGCCGCACGCTTCCTCCCTGGACCTGTGACTCGTTCATGATCCCGTCCCCTCGACCGAGCGGTGGTTGACGCGCGTCACCGTAAGCGCTGTCTTGTCATGAACGCAACGGGTCGATGCGGCGGATCCCGCCCATCGGTTCCGGCCGCGCCGCTCGCCCGCACAGGTACGGGCGGCGACATCGAGCACACTGAGATCGCTGTTCAGCGCCGAGGCTGCTGTCGTGCCATGGCATCGGCCAGCTGCCGGCGTGCCACGAACAAGGCCGCGTCCAGCCGGCGGGTGCCGGTGACCACACACAGCGTGTACGCGGCATCCTCGAGCTGGCGCGCGGTGTCCGAACCACCCCCGGACGCCACCCGCCGGCTGAGCCTCTCACACCGTTCGATCAGCTCCCGCAGGAGCGAAGGATGCGCCACCAGCACCACGGCCGCCTCCGTTCTCACCCACCTGGACCATCCCCCATCCCTCAAACGGTCGCAGCCACCGGCCTCCGCCGCACCTCGAGAGGGATCGCGGGCCATGCTGGTGGCACCCCGGCGTCAGGAGCAGCCATGGACAATGATCGGCGCAAGGAAGCGTATCTGCAGCAGGGCGGCCGCACGGACGTCACGCCGCGACAGCGACGACGCCTGAAGAAGAAGGGCGGCCAGGGCAAGCAGTAGCGGGCCGCGGTCGTCGGCGCACCGCTCGGCCCGGGAGCGGGAGCGGGAGCGACGCGACGGACCGGCCGCCGGCGCGCCCTGGAGCGGACGCGCCGACGGCCGGTCGGATCGCCGTCACCGCCTGCTGAAGGCGGGTGCCGGCGGCGGGAGCAGGCTCAGCGGTGGCAGTTGCGGTGGTGCGTGGGGTGCCAGACGCGGGTCCAGGAGGCGGCGTGCCAGCGGTGGTGCCGGTCCCGGAATCCCGGGTGCCGCACCCACGTCCAGTGGCCCGATGCCTCCACGCAGTGGCGCGCCGGCCTCGGCGGCTGGTGGTGCTGCGGTGCGGCCGACGCGGTGCCGACCGTGCCGACGACCGCGCCCGCGGCCAGGGCCACCGTCGCCGCCCCCAGGGCGGCCGCCCTCTTCAACCCGTTGATCATGTTCAGACCTTTCCGTGCGAGCCGGGGCCGACGCCCCGCCACTCCCCCGACCGGTTCGGCCGGGGACGCAGCGATCCTCACCCTCGGACACCGGCAAAGACCTGAAGAACACCGCTTGTCACGAAACACCAATCAATTTCTCACTCACCTCAAATAGTCATATATATGCCTCACTCCTGACATTCGTGACCCAGTGGGCGTTCGCGGTGGTCAGCGGCTTGGTGCCGCGCACGATCGCGGCGTGCGTACCGCCGGCGACCGCGCGGGTCGCTCGGCATCTCTGCCCGCAGCCTGTGTGGCCTTGCGAACGTCAGGAAGGCGACGGGCCCGGGCCGACGGACGTACGCGGCGGCCAGCTGTTCGGGCCGGACGGCATGGGTGAGCTGCGGGGTGCGCCGCGGCGTGTGAAGCCTGCCGCGCGGGCCACCGACCCGGACACCGGCCGCCGGCCGCCGTGGACAGCCGGTCGGCGAGTGCCGGGGACGCCCGGTCAGCGGCCGGCGAGGAGTTCGAGCGTGTCGATCACACGGTTCGAGAAGCCCCACTCGTTGTCGTACCAGGCGACGACCTTGACATGACGGCCGTCGACGCGGGTGAGGGCCGAGTCGAAGATCGACGAGGCCGGGTTGCCCGTGATGTCGGAGGACACGAGCGGGTCGTCCGAGTACTCGAGGATGCCGGCGAGCGGCCCCTCGGCCGCGGCGCGGTACGCCGCCAGCACGTCGTCGCGCGTCACGTCGCGGGCGACAGTGGTGTTCAGTTCGACGATCGAGCCCACCGGGACCGGCACACGGATCGAGTCGCCCGACAGCTTGCCGTCGAGGTTCGGCAGCACGAGGCCGATCGCCTTGGCGGCACCCGTCGTGGTCGGCACGATGTTGACGGCGGCGGCGCGGGCGCGGCGGGCGTCGCGGTGCGGACCGTCCTGCAGGTTCTGCTCCTGTGTGTAGGCGTGCACCGTCGTCATGAAGCCGTGCTCGATGCCGGCGAGTTCGTCGAGCACCGCGGCCAGCGGCGCGAGCGCGTTGGTCGTGCACGAGGCGTTCGAGACGATCGTGTGCACGTCCGGGTCGTACGCGTCGGTGTTGACCCCGAACGCGAGTGTGACGTCGGCTCCGTCCGAGGGAGCGCTGACGAGCACCTTCCTCGCGCCCGCGTCGAGGTGGGCGCGGGCGGCCTTCGCCGAGGTGAACCGGCCGGTCGCCTCCAGCACGATGTCCACGCCGAGTGCGGCCCACGGCAGCTGCGCCGGTTCACGCTCGGCGAGCACCTTGATGCGTCGGCCGTCGACGACCAGGGTGTCCCCGTCGACGGTCACCGGGCGGCCGAGGCGGCCGGCCGTCGTGTCGTAGGCGAGCAGCCGCGCGAGGGTGGCGGGCTCGGTCAGGTCGTTGACGGCGACGACCTCGAGGTCGCTGCCGCGTTCGAGCAGGGCGCGCAGCACGTTGCGTCCGATGCGGCCGAATCCGTTGATCGCGATGCGAGTCATGAATGGTGTCCCTTCGGTTCGCGACCAGCGTCGCGCGCGGCGTCCGCCCGGAACAGCGGCGTGATCGCCACGGTTCACAAGGATCGCGCCACAATGGGTGGCCATCCACTCACCCTGAGCGGGCGGGCTACTCGCCCCGGGCGAAGGTGCGCCGGTACTCGCTCGGTGTGGTGCCGAGGATGCGCTGGAAGTGCAGCCGCAGATTCGCGCCGGTGCCCAGCCCCACGTCGGCGGCGATCTGCTCGACGCTGAGCTGGGAACGCTCGAGCAGCTCCCGGGCCACGTCGATACGGGCTCGCATCACCCACTGCATCGGCGTGTACCCCGTGTCCTCGACGAAGCGCCGCGAGAACGTACGCGGCGAGACCGCCGCATGCCGGGCGAGCGCCTCGAGGGTGAGGGGCTCGCCCAGCCGGTGCAGCGCCCACTCGCGGGTCGCGGCGAACCGCTCGCCGAGCGGCTCGGGCACGCTGCGCGGCACGTACTGCGCCTGACCGCCGCTGCGGTAGGGCGCCGCGACCAGGCGCCGGGCCGCGTGGTTGGACGCGGCCACCCCGAGGTCGCCGCGCAGGATGTGCAGGCACAGGTCGATGCCCGAGGCCGCGCCGGCCGATGTCAGCACGCTGCCCTCGTCGACGAACAGAACGTTCTCGTCGACCTGGACGAGCGGATGCTTCTCCGCGAGCGCCCGCGAGTAGTGCCAGTGCGTCGTGGCACGCCTGCCGTCGAGCAGGCCCGTCGCCGCGAGCGCGAAGGCGCCCGTCGAGATGGCCGCGAGCCGGGTGCCCCGGGCGTGCGCGGCGATCAGCGCGTCGACGACCGTCTGTGGCGGGTCGTCACGGTCCGGGAAACGGTAGCCGGGGATGAAGACGATGTCGGCCCACGCCAGTGCGTCGAGGCCGTGGGTGACGTGGTAGGCCAGGCCGTCGCCGCCGGTCACCAGTCCGGGCGCCGCTCCGCACACCCGCACCTCGTACGGCATGCTCGCGCGGGTCGTGAACACCTGCGCGGGAATGCCCACATCGAGCGGCTTGGCACCCTCGAGCACGAGCACGGCGACACGATGCAGACGGGAGGACGGCACGAGGGCCAGGATACGAGGGGTGCGGCGCCCACCGGTCTCCGTGGACGGTCGACGCCGGCATCGCGGGAGGCTGTCGTCCTGGACGCCAACCACCGAAGACGCCGAGGCCGCCCGCCGCCGATCGTCAAGAGACGTACGCGAGGAGGCGCTCCAGCGGCCGGGGTACGTGCTCGAGGTCCAGGTGCGCGACCAGCGCCCGCGCGTACAGCGCCTTCCGGCCGCTGTGTGTGCCCATGAAACGCCGCAGCTGGTGCTCCACGGGCCTGTCCCGCTGTGCCGGCTGGCCCTGGAAGGTGAGGAAGGGGCGCGTCTCGCCCTGGGTGTCGATCACCTGCCGCACACGCTCGGCGCCGAGAGCACGGATCAGCTCGTCCTCCAGGTCGGCGACGCACACCTGGAACCCGAGTGTCTCCGGTCCGGTCTGCGTGAGACCGGGCCCGAGCCCGACCCGCTGAAGATGACGCCGGAAATGCCGCTCCTCCCCGATGTCGCAGAGACCGGCCAGCGGCAGCCCGAGCCCTGGAGGACCGCACACGTCCAGGAAGCGCCCGATGTTCATGGCCCCGCCGAGCGGTACGACGGCGACGCCCTCCGCACCGAGGTCGCGGCCGCGGCGCATGGCCAGCGTCTCGAGCGCGAGCTGATCACTGCTCCCCTCGACGAGCACGACCGTCCGCACACCGCCGGCCAGCTCCCGCGCCGCCGCGGCGGCCGCGCCCGCCCCCGCGCCGCCGGCCGCCCATGCGACCAGTGCCTGGCGGAATCGCCTCAACTCGTCCACGAGACCTCGCTTCCCCACGCCATCCTGGCAGGCCGGGATCTCGTACGCACGCGCGTTTCCCGGGGGGCGGCTCCGGGCGAACGGCCTATCGCGCGCCGCCCGGCCGCAGTGCGGTGAGGCGTGTCATCTCCTCCTCCGTGAGCCGTATCGAGCCGGCCGCCATGTTCTGCGCGAGGTGGTCCGGGTCCCCGGTCCCGGGGATCGCCAGCACATGCGGCCCCTGGTGCAGGGTCCAGGCCAGGCGGACCTGCGCGGCGGACACGCCGTGAGCGCGCGCCACGGCCTGCACCGCCTCGCTGTCACGGGCCGCCGGGCCCGCCTCACGCCCCGAACCGGCGATGGCGAAGAACGGCACGAAGGCGAGGCCGAGTTCACCACAGAGCCGGAGGAGCGCGCGCTCCTCGTCGCACGCGCCGATCCCGTAGGGGTTCTGCACGCAGACCACCGGCGCGATGGCGAGGGCCTCCGCCAGCTGCTCGGAGGTGACGTTGGAGACACCGAGGTGCCGGATCAGCCCGGCGTCGCGCAGTTCGGCCAGCGCGCCGAAGTGCTCGGCGACCGAGCCGGTCCGCCGGCTCGGCGGCACACGCAGGTTCACCACGTCCAGGTGGTCGCGGCCCAGTTGGCGCAGGTTCTCCTCGACCTGTCCGCGCAGCTGCGCGGGTGTGGCCCACCACCAGGCGCCCGAGGGGTCGCGGCCGGGCCAGACCTTGGTCGTGATGACCAGGCCCTCCGGGTACGGCGCCAGCGCCCGGTTGATCAGCTCGTTGGCCGAACGCGTCGCCGAGAAGTAGTACGCGGCGGTGTCGATGTGATTGACGCCGGACTCGACCGCCCGCCGGAGCACGCCGATCGACGTCTCGCGGTCACGCGGCACACCGTGGTCGAAGGGTGCGGTGCCGGTCAGTCGCATCGCGCCGAAGCCGACGCGGTTGACGGTCAGGTCACCCAGCCGCCAGGTGCCGGCGACTGCCGTGATGTTCGTGCGTGGATGCATACGAGGGTCTCCTCTTGCGGGCGCGGGGCGGGAAGCAGGAAGCGGTAAGCGGGTTCACCGAATGGAGCCGGTTCACCGAATGGAGCCGGGTCACCGAATGGAAGCGGGTTCACCGAATGCCGGAGGCACGCAGACCCCGGGCATGAAACACGCAGGCCCCGGGCATGAAAGAAGCCTCCCCGGCGGATCGGAATCCGCGCCGGGAAGGCTCGCGTACGGCGTAAACATAGCAGGCCGGCGAAGGCGTCCGCAGGCCGGCCTTCGGCACGGGGCTGCGCCGGCCGGCGTCCCGGCAGCGGCGGCACGCGGGAAATCCGCTGGACATCGCACGGGCCGACGGCGAGCGTTGAGGGAATGCAGCAGGAGAAGATCTGGGACGCCGAGGCCGCCCAGCGCTATGACACGCCCGGCTCCGGCATGTTCGCGCCCGAGGTCCTGGGGCCGGCCGTGGACCGGCTCGCCCAGCTCGCGGGGGACGGTGCGGCACTCGAGTTCGCCATCGGGACCGGCCGGGTGGCCGTGCCGCTCGCCGAGCGAGGAGTCCCGGTCACCGGCATCGAGCTGTCGCTGCCGATGGTGGAGCAACTGCGCACCAAGGCCGACGAGTCGACGATCCCGGTGGTCATCGGTGACATGGCGACCACCGCCGCCCCCGGGAAGTACACCCTGGTCTATCTCGTCTACAACACGATCTCCAACCTGCTCACCCAGGACGAGCAGGTCCAGTGCTTCCGCAACGCCGCCCGCCACCTCACGCCCGGCGGCCGGTTCGTGATCGAGCTCTGGGTACCGGAACTGCGCAGACTCCCACCGGGACGGACGGCCACCGTCTGGCAGTCCGAACCCGGCTACATCGGTCTGGATACCTACGACGTCCTGCGCCAGCACGTGGTGTCGCACCACTTCCACTTCGACGACACCCAGCAGGCGCAGTTGTTCCGCAGTCCGCATCGCTACATCTGGCCCGCCGAACTGGACCTCATGGCCCAACTGGCCGGGTTCGAAGCGGAGACGAGGCACGCCGACTGGGCCGGTGCCGAGTTCACCGCCGAGTCGCGTTCTCACGTCTCCGTCTATCGCATCCCTCCGGCCCCGTAGCGGCGGTCCTGGCACGCGGTGACCGTCCCGCGGCGGATCACCCGGCGGCCCGCTTCCAGGCCGCCTCGCGCAGCAGCCGCAGCCCGTTGAGGCCGACGACGACGGTGGAGCCCTCGTGTCCCGCGACACCGAGGGGCAGCGGCAGGTGGCCGGCCAGGTCCCAGGCGACCAGGCCTGCGATGAAGACAGCGGCGATGACGAGGTTCTGTACGACCAGCCCGCGGGCCCGGCGGGACAGCGAGATCACGGCGGGTACGGTGGCGAGTTCGTCGCGGACGACGACGGTGTCGGCGGTCTCCAGCGCCAGGTCGGAGCCCGCCCTGCCCATGGCGACGCCGGTGTGTGCGGCGGCCAGGGCCGGGGCGTCGTTGACACCGTCGCCGACCACCATCACCTTGCGACCGGACCGTTCGAGCTCCCTGACGGCGCTCACCTTGTGGTGGGGCAGCAGTCCGGCCCGTACGTCCTCGACGCCGACTTCGGCGGCGAGGCGGGCGGCGGCCCTCGGGTTGTCGCCGGTCAGCAGCAAGGGCGCGGTCCCGGTCAGGGACGTCAAGGAGGCGACGGTGGCCGTGGCGTCGGGACGCAGTCGGTCGGCGATGCCGAGCACGCCGGCGGGTGTGCCGTCCACCGCGACCAGCACGGCCGTGCGGCCGCCGTCCTCGAGCTCAGCTGCGTGGTCCGCCGCGCCCGTGGAACCGGTGTCGCCCGGACCGGGCAGGAGCCGGGCGGGAGCGCCGACCGCGACCGTGTGTCCCTCGACGGTGGCCGTCACACCGACACCGGGCGCGGAGCCGAAGTCCTCCGCCACCGGCAGGGCGAGTCCCTGCTCACGGGCGGCCTCCACCACGGCGCGGGCCAGCGGATGCTCGCTGGGGTGCTCGGCCGCCGCGGCGAGCGTCAGCAGGCCGGCCTCGTCGAGGCCGGACCCGGGCAGCGGCCGTACGTCGGTCACCCGCGGCGTGCCCTCGGTCAGCGTGCCGGTCTTGTCCAGCGCGACCGCGTCGACCTCGCCGAGCCGCTCCATGACCACCGCGGACTTGACCAGCGCACCGTGCCGTCCCGCGTTGGCGATGGCCGACAGCAGCGGCGGCATGGTCGCCAGGACCACCGCGCAGGGCGAGGCCACGATCATGAAGGTCATCGCCCGCAGCAGCGAGCCCGTGAGAGCGGCGCCGAAGGCCAGGGGGACCAGGAAGACGGCGAGGGTCGCGGCCACCATGCCCAGCGAGTAGCGCTGTTCGACCTTCTCGATGAACAACTGGGTCGGCGCCTTGGTACCGGACGCCTCCTCCACCATGCGCACGATCCGTGCGATCACCGTCTCGGAGGCGTCGCGTTCGACGCGGACGCGCAGCGCGCCGGTGCCGTTGAGGGTGCCGGCGAAGACCTCGTCGCCGCGCTCCTTGGCCACCGGCAGCGGCTCACCCGTGATGGTCGCCTGGTCGACGTCGCTCGCCCCGTCCAGGACACGTCCGTCGGCGCCGACGCGCTCGCCGGGCCGTACCAGGATCGTGTCGCCGACGGTCAGCTCCTCGACGGCGACGGTGACCTCGCTGCCGTCGGCCTCGACGCGGGCGGCGGTGGCCGGGGCCAGGTCGAGCAGACCGCGCACGGAGTCCGCGGTGCGAGCGGTGGCGAGTGCCTCCAGGGCGCCCGAGGTGGCGAAGATGACGATCAGCAGCGCACCGTCCATCACCTGCCCGATCGCCGCCGCCCCGAGCGCGGCGACCACCATCAGCAGGTCGACATCGAGCGTCTTGTCCTTCAGCGCCCGCACTCCCGCCCAGCCCGGCTCCCAGCCGCCCGCCGCGTAGGTCAGCGCGTACGCGGGGCCCCACGTCCAGGCGGGGGCACCGGTCAGCTGCAACGGCAGCGCGATCAGGAAGAGGACCAGGGCTGCTGCTGCCCAGCGCGCCTCGGGCAGCGCGAGGACTCGGGTGCGGCGCCGGGGTGCGCCCGCGGTCCCGGCCGACGGCGCTGCGCGGTCGATCGGAGCCGGGGCGAGGGTGGAGGTCATCGGGGCGGGGGTCCTTCACGACGGCATGACGAGGGCGCGGGCAGGGCAGGGCACGGGGAGCCGGAGACCCGGCGCGCCGCTTTCTCCACCGTACAGGAGTAGATGAAGAATCATTCATGCGTTCATGTGTTCTTCTCCGTAGGATGTACGCATGGGCCACGGAGCTGACGCCAAGACCACCGCCACCGCGCGCCAGCGCCTCGAAGCCGTCGGTGCCGCCGACGTGGCCGTGACCCTCCAGGCCCTCGCCACACCCTCCCGACTGCGCATCCTGGCCCGCCTCCAGGAGGGGCCGTGCGCGGCGACCGAACTCGCCGATGCCGTGGGCATGGAGCAGTCCGCCTGCTCCCACCAGTTGCGTCTGCTGCGCAATCTCGGCCTGGTCACCGGCGAGCGCCGGGGCCGCTCGGTCATCTACGCCCTCTACGACAACCACGTCGCCGAACTGCTCGAGCAGGCCCTCTACCACGTGGAGCATCTGCGCCTGGGCCTGCGCGACACCCCGGCACAGGCGCCCGCCACGGCGGCCGGAGCCCGCTGATCCTCACGCCTGCATGGAACCGGCCTGGTCGTGGCCGGTGTCCGGGGAGCCGCCCGTCGCGCGCAGCATGGACAGGCCACCGCCTCCTCCAGGCCCTGGCCGGTGATCACGTCGACACCACTGGACAAGGAGTGCGACGGCTCAATGCGCGGCGCACGCCGCGCCCGCGTGTGACGGTGTGCCCGCGTGTGACGGTGTGCCCGCGGGTGACGGCGTGTCGGTCGGGTCCTCCTCGGCCCAGACGACCTTGCCTCCCGACACCCAGGGGGCGCCCCATCGGTGGGACAACCGGGCGACCAGGAAGAGGCCGCGGCCGTTCTCGTCGACGGCACGGGCACGACGCACCCGCGGGGAGCCGACGTCGGCATCGAACACTTCGCAGGTCAGCACCTGATGCCGGATGAGACGGAGAACGATCGGACCAAGTGCTGTGGCGCACGGCGTTGGTGACCAGTTCACCTGTTTCCTGGGCTGGCACGGGGCGTCGGCGTCCTCCTCGGCCAGGCGCTGGACCGCGTCGTCGAGATGGGCCGGCAACTCGCCCCGGCGCCGGACAGCGGGATCGCATCGAACCAGTCGCCCGCGACGCCGCTGTGGACATCGGCGGGCAGGTAACGCGAGGCAGCCTCGACCGCCGCACCGCCTCTCGGACGGTGCGGGAGAGGTTTCGCTGGAGCGCGAGGGCCGCGGTCTGCTCGCGCGCGTACTGGCGGGCGTTGTCCAGCGCCGACCGCGACTTCGCTTTCCAGGCAGTTGACCGGACGGTCCCGCCATGTGTGACAGGGCGTCTCCCACGGCACCGCCGCCACAGGCGGACACCCGCCCGCGTCCGCCTGTGGCGGCTTGTAGCATGGTGATCCGGAGCTGGAGGACGTCTATGTACGCCGGTGACGAGGCAGACTCACTGGACCGGGCAACGCGGGATTTCATCGCGGCGCGTCCTCAACTGTTCGGCATCGCCTATCGCGTACTCGGCAGCGCGACGGAGGCCGAGGACATCGTCCAGGAGGCGTGGCTGCGCTGGCAGAACAGCGACCGCGCCGGCATCCACGAGCCGACGGCGTTCCTGACGACGGTCACCGCCCGTCTGGCGATCAACCACGCGCAGTCCGCCAGGGTGCGGCGCGAGTCGTACATCGGGCCGTGGCTTCCGGAGCCGGTCGACACCAGCGGGGATCCGCACCTGGGCGCGGAACGCGCGGAGGCCCTCGATCTGGCGGTGCTCTTCCTTCTGGAGAAGCTGAACCCCGTGGAGCGGGCCGCCTACGTGCTCAGGGAAGCGTTCGACTACCCGTACCAGCAGCTCGCGGAGATCCTGGAGACGAGCGAGGCCAATACGCGCCAGTTGGTGAGCCGTGCCCGCAAGCATCTGTCGTCGCAGCGCAGGGAGCCGGTCGGCTCCGCCGCGCACCGGCGCCTGCTGGAGGCGTTCGTCGCCGCCGCGCAGACCGGTGATCTGTCGGCGCTCGAGGGTGTTCTCACGGCGGACGTGGTCAGTTACGCCGATGGCGGAGGGATGCGCGGGGCGAGCAGGATCCCGGTCGTCGGGCGTCCGCACGTCTCCAAGTACGTTGCCGCCTTCGCCCCGCGTTTCTGGCCCGAGCGGGACGTTCGCTGGGTCGAGGCCAACGGCAGGCCGGCCGCCCTGGTCTCGGCCGGTGGCACCGCGGTGGCTCTGCTGTCCGTCGAGGTGTCGGCACACGGCATCGAACGCCTGATGTGGGTGCTGAATCCCGCCAAACTCGCCTCGTACGCGGCCTTGTCGGACGGTTGAGGGCCGCACGCCGGCGCATTCCCCTGGTCGGTGCGAAGCCCTGTCACGGGCAGGGCCGCCGGGCTGTCACCGCGGCGTCGACGGCGGGCCGGCCAGGGGTGAGGGCCGGTTCCAGGAGCGCAGCTTGTCGGGATTGAGGACGACCCGGACGAGTGCGATGTGGTGGTCGGCGATGTCGAGGCTGATGACGGCGGCGACCTGGTGGTGGTAGTGGGCCACAAGGCCGGTGCGGCCGTTGACGGGGTGGGTGGTCAGGACGGCTGTGTGCGGGCGGCGCCCCAGGAGTGTCAGCAGGATGTGGGCGACCTGCCGGCTGCCGTGGACCGGTCCGATCAGCGCCCGCACCTTGCCGCCGCCGTCGAAGAACGCCGTGGCGTCCGGACGGAACAGTGACACGAGCAGTTCCGCGTCCTCGCTCACACAGGCCTCGCGGACGGCACGGGCGAGGGCGTCGTGCTCTTCCGGAGCCGCGGGACACGAGGGCCGCATCCGGAGCCGGCGGCGGGCCGGTCCGGCGTGTTCGGCACACTCCGGCCGTGTGCCTGCCACGATGTCGGCGAGCGTGTCGGGGGCCGTCCCGACGACGTCATCGGGCACGCACGCCGCCCGGCCCGGCGGGGTGTTCCGGCCCAGGCGGATTCCTCCCGCGGTGTTCGTGAGCCAGGACCGGGGAGCGGTGATCCGCCGGCGGGTGCCCTCAGGCAGCCCGTACCACCGGCGACAGGTCTCCTCCACGACGCTCTCCGCCTCGCCGGGGCGGTCCAGCATGCGGCAGGAGACTTCCAGCAGACATCGGCGCTCGTCCAGCAGCTCGGCGATCGACGCCGCGTCACCATGGTCCATACGCCATTCTCCCTCCCCCAGCGCCGTCCTGGCCGCCAGGGCCGTTGGACGCGTCGGCCGGGTCACGGTCGCACGCGGAGCACCGCGACCCCGTTGACGCGGCCCGCCGACAGGTCGTCGAGCGCACGGTCCGCCTCGTCGAAGCCGTACACCGTGACCGTGACCCGCAGGCGCTGCTCCGAGGCGACAGCGAACAGCGCGCGCCCGTCGTCGCGGGTGTTGGCGGTGACACTGCGGAGGGTCCGCTCGCGGAAGAGGTCCCGCTGGTAGTCCAGCGTGGGGATGTCCGTCAGGTGGATACCGGCGATGCTGAGCGTTCCGCCGCCGGCCAGGGCCTGCAGCGCGACGGGGACCAGGTCGCCGGCCGGGGCGAAGAGGATCGCCGCGTCCAGCGGCTGCGGGGGTGGTGCGTACGGGTCGGTCGCCGAGGCCGCCCCCAGGGACAGGGCGAGTTCCTGGGCGGCCGGTGACCGGGTGAACACGTGGACGGTCGCGCCCTGGGCGAGGGCGACCTGCGCGGTGAGGTGGGCGGAGGCCCCGAATCCGTAGACCCCGAGACGGCCGCCCGGGGGCAGCTCGGCGCGGCGCAGGGCGCGGTATCCGATGATCCCGGCGCACAGCAGAGGGGCCAGCTCCTCCTCGGTGTATCCCTCCGGCAGCTCGTACGCGTACGCGGCGGGAACGGTGGTGTACTCCGCGTAGCCCCCGTCGGTGTCCCAGCCCGTGTAGAGCGAGGCCGGACACAGGTTCTCCCGCCCCCGCAGGCAGTACCCGCACTGCCCGCATGTCCGGCGCAGCCACGGAATCCCGACCCGGGCGCCGATCGCGGGCCCCGCGGCCGCCCGGCCCGCCGCGACGACCTCACCCACCGTCTCGTGCCCGGGCACGACCCGCTCACGGTGTGCGGGCAGGTCGCCGTCCCGCACATGGAGGTCGGTCCGGCACACCCCGCACACGGCCACCCGCACCAGCAGTTCGTGGTCCTCGGGGGCCGGGACGGGCAGTACGACGGACTCGATCGTCCCCGGGTGGGCGGCGGATGCCACCCAGGCCCGCATCGACGCCGGAAGCGTTGTCGTACCCATGGAAGGCACCTCCCTCCTGTTCCATCAGACCGCTCCGGTTGCCGGAGGTCGAGCTTCCGGCGGCCCCGTCCTCAGGCGCCCGGGGGTGGCGGACCAGAGGGCCGGCACGAACACCGTTCGGCCGGGGCCGGAGCAGACGGAACCGGAGCGGACGGCAGTGCCACGGCCGGGGCGCGCGGCCTGTCTTGGCGCCGGTTCGCGCGTGCGGGCCGGCCGAGGACGACTCCGGCCAGGACGAGTGCCAGCCCGGACAGTTGCCGGGCTGTCAGCACCTCGTGGGCGACCACGGTGCCGAGCAGCACGCCCGTGACGGGGTTGAGCAGTCCGATCAGGCCCACCGTGCCCGCGGGCAGGTGCCGCAGCCCGGTGAACCAGGCGGCGAAGGCCAGTGCGGTGGCGACCAGGGAGACGTAGCCGAACGCGAGGAGCGCCGACGTGGAGAGCGCGGGCACCGGGCCCTCCACGGCCGCGGCGACCGGGAGCAGGAACAGACCTCCGGCGGTGAGCTGCCATGCGGTCGAGGCGAGCACATCGGCACCGGCGCTCCACCTCTTGGTCAGGATGTGGCCGAAGGACGACACCAGCATGGCCGCGGCCGAGGCGAGGACTCCGGGCACGCTCACCCCTTCCGCGCCCGTGAGCAGCATGAGACAGACCCCGCCGAGCCCGAGCGCGGCGCCCGCCAGGTGCCTGATGCCGGGCCGCTCGGACACCAGGAACCAGGCGATGAGCATCATCGCCGGCGGCGACACGGCCATGACGGTCGACGCCACGCTCGTCGGAAGCAGCTGGGAGGCGGCGTACACGAGCACGAAGAACACGCTCACGTTGAGCAGCCCGAGCACCGCGGACCGCCACCACCACGCACCCCGCGGCCGCTGCCTGCACAGGGCCAGCAGCACCAGACCGGCGGGCAGCGCCCGCAGCGCGGCGCCGTGGAGCGGGTCGTCCGCGGGCAGGAACTCATGGGTGACGAAGTAGTTGGTTCCCCAGGCCACCGGCGCGACCGCCGTCAGACCCACCCAGCGCGTCCATACTTTAGCTTCCATGGAAGGCAATATAGCTTCCGAGGAAGCTACCATGGCCGCATGGAGCACCAGAACCAGGACCAGCATCCCCGCCCTCGACCGCCGGACCGCGTGGCCCGCATCCAGGCCGACTGGCGCCGCGAGCGGCCCGACATCGACGTCAGCCCGCAGGGAGTGATCGGCCGGCTGCACCGCCTGGCCGACCGGCTCACCGCCGAACTCTGCCTCGTCTACGGCCGTTACGGCCTCGGCGAGGGAGAGTTCGACGTGCTGTGCGCGCTGCGCCGCGCCGGTGAACCCTTCGAACGGGCACCGGGCGAGCTCGCCGCGCACACCATGGTCACGACCGGCGCGATGACGAAGAGGATCGACCGTCTGGAGCGGGCCGGGCTCGTCACCCGCCGCCGCTCCGACGACGACCAGCGTGGCCGGATCGTCGCCCTCACCGGCCCCGGACGCGAGCTGATCGACCGCGCGTTCACCGACCACATGCGCAACGAGCGCCGGCTGGTGGACCTGCTGACCTCCACCGAGGCCGAGGCACTCGAAGCGCTGCTGACCACCTGGCTCTCCCGCCTGGAGAATCCGTCCTGACCTGGCACGACCGCGCTTGACCTTGTCGCAACGACAACGTCTCTACTGGAGGCATGCGTATCGGAGAGCTCGCCGCGATCGCCGGCGTCACCACCCGCACCGTGCGGCACTACCACCGCATCGGTCTGCTGCCCGAGCCCGAACGGCAACCCAACGGCTACCGCGAGTACGGACTGCGCGACGCCGTCGAGCTGGCCCGCGTCCGCAGGCTGACCGAGCTCGGGCTGAGCCTCGACGAGGTCCGCGACGCCCTCGCCGACGACGCGGGCAAGGACCTGCGCGAGATCCTCGCCGAGCTCGACGCCGACCTGGCCCGTCAGGAGGAGGCGATCCGGCAGCGCCGTGCCCGTCTCGCCGAGCTCCTGCGACGCGCGGACGCCGGCGGCCTGCCGGCCGAGGGCCCGGTCTCCGCGGAACTCGCCGCCGTCTTCGACGACATGGCCCGCGCCTCCGCCGCACGACCCGGCCCCGAGCCCGCCATGGCGGCCAAGGAGCGCGAACTGCTCGCGCTGCTGGACTCGACCGCCGGCGCCGGCCACCGCACCTGGCTTGTGACGATGATGCGGGCACTGAGCACCGACGAGGACGCGATGGCGCGGGCGTACGAGATCTATGCCCGGCTGGACGAGCTCGCCGAGGCCGCACCCGACGACCCACGCGTCGCCGAGCTGGCCCGGACGGTGGCGGACAGCATGCCCCAGGAGGTCGCCCGGTCCGCGGCCGAGGCCGCCGCCCGCACCGGCGACAAGGACGGCGGGGGTTTCGCCCAGGCGTTCTTCGCGGACTTCCCGCCCGCGCAGGCGGAGGTCCTGCGCCGTGCGACGGCCCTGCTCCAGGAACGGGGGGCACGGTGAACACACTGCGCAGAACCGTCCGCTGGGGCCTGCTCACCCTGCTCGCCGGCCGGCTCGTGCTCATGCTGTGCCTGGCGTCGGGAGCAGGGATACCCGCGACCGTGATGCGCGCGGTCGAGGTCTCGATGCTCGCCCCGGCCGTGGCGGTGGCCGGAGTGCTGACCGCGGACTACCGCCGCCACCGGCGCGAGGGCACGGCTCGCCGGGCCGCGGCGCTGGAGGCCGGACGGGACCTGGTCCCGGCCGCGCTCCGCCGCCTCACCGTCCACGAGGTCAAACTGTTCACCAGTTGCTGCCGCCGGCTCACCCGCCGCCCACCGCACGGCGTGGGCCCCGGGGACCTCGCGGTGCGCTACGCCGCGAACCAGTCCGCCATGATCTACGGCTTCCTCTTCGTCTCGGTCGTCGAGACGGTGGCGCTGGCGCTGGTCATCCCCTGGCCGGTCGTGCACGCCGTCTTCCTGGTGATCGACGTCTGGGGCTGCTATTTCGTCATCGCGCTGCACATCTCCTGCGTCGTACGCCCGCACGTCGTGACGGCGGACGGCTCGCTGCGCCTGCGCTACGGCGTGCTGCTGGAGATCAGGGTTCCGGCGGAGCTCGTCGTCGGCGCCCGCGTCGAGCGCCGCGTCGTCAACGGCGGCGGCTTGGCGCAGGCGCGCGACGACGGCTCTCTGGAGCTGTCGGTGGGCGGGCAGACCACGGTCACGGTGGAGCTCTCCGAACCGGTACGGTTCGTACGCCCGCTGGGCAAGGAGGCCCAGGCGCGAGTGCTGCGCTTCTACGCCGACGATCCGGCACCGGCTGTGGCCGCGCTCTCCCGGCGCGCGCAGCACTCGGACGACCCGCCGCACAACCCCGAGGCATCCGCGGCGCCCGATGTCAAGCAGCGACGCGCCGAACATCCGGGTCGGTTTTCGCCGCCGCACGGGTGAGCAGGCGTCAGAGGATCACCTGCAAGGACTAATAGTCAGTCAATCTGCTAAGTAGCTGCGTCCATTTGATGCAGCGTCAGTTACCAGGAACCAGGTCCGGGCGTGCCCCGGATACCCCGATTGGCCTACTACAGACGGTAGATGCGATCTGCCCGAAATGACAGCTTCCGAGGGCGTCAGTACGTTCAATCACACACCGGCTGCGAAGTCGGTCTCTCTCTGACTCTGAGACAGGAAGCAGTACACCATGATCATGACTCGATCTCACGCGATCGCCGCAGGTGTCGCGGCCGCCGCGGCCCTGGCCGCGACCGGCATCACCTACGCCACGGCCGCCCCGGCGCCCCAGGCCGCCCCGGCCGCCCAGGCCGCTCCGGCCGCCGCCGTCCAGCAGGCCCCCGTTCAGGCCCCCATGGGCGGCGAGGGCGGAAACAACAACAACAGCAAGGGCAACGAAGGCAACAACAACGACCACGAGGAGCACGGCGAGCGCGGCGGCAACCGCCACCGTGACTACGGCTGGATCCACATCAACGAGCGGTCCTACTCCGCCCACCCGAGCGGCTGCATCACCGTGGTCAGCGGCCTGGGGTCGACCAGCCTCAACATCCGCAACGACAGCAAGAAGACCGTCGAGGTCTTCCGCGGCGTCACCTGCGACAACGGCGCCCCCATCGCCACCGTCGGCCCCCACAGCGAAAGCAACGGGGTCTTCCCCAAGTGGACCAAGGGCGTCCACGTCAAGGACGGGGTGGTGGCCAGCTTCCGCGTCATCGACCGCCACCACGGCAACAGGGGCTACGACGACGACGGCGGCGACTACTAAAGCCGGCGGCACCACGCCGACCATGCGGAACCCCGGCCCGCCGTAATCTGGCCGGGGCGCCGCGACCCGACGCATGACAGAGAATCCCGGCCCGGCGTCATCGGGCCGGGATTCTCGGCGTCGGACGCCGTCTCATCGCCGCCGCCACGCCTCCACTGCCGGCATCAGCCGTGCCTCCCTGCCGGCATCAGCCCGCGGCCGCCTCGCCGACCCCGTACAGCACACGGGTGAGCGACTCGTAGGTGACGCCGTGGTCGGCGAGGATCTCGGCGGCAACGCCCGGGCGCAGCGTCAGGGCCAGCAGGAGGTGCTCGTCACCGATGCGGTGGTCCCGGTGTGTGACGGCGGTGCGCAGGGCACGTACCAGGACGTCCTTGGCGCCCTTGCCGAAGGGCCGGTGCCCGGTTTGCCGGTCCGGGCCCGCCCGGCCCGCGGCCATCGCCCCGACCCCGTGGGCGGCCTCCACCCGGGCGACGATGTCGGTCACGTCGATCCCCAGTCCGGCGAGGGCATCGGTCTCGGCCCGCGACAGACCGGCCCGCCGGCGCGCTTCCCGCACCGCGCGCCGCACCGACTCCTTGCGCCCGCCGAGCCCGAGAGCGGCCAGCGCGAAGGACGCGCGACTCCCCTCCTGCTCCAGCAGGCCGAGCAGCAGGTGCTCGGGATCGACCCGCCGCGCCCCCATCCCCTCGGCCTGCCCGACCGCCCCCGTGACGACCTGGCGGGCCTCCTTCGTGAACCGTTCGAACATCAATGCCTCCCATGCTTCTTGTGCACGGCCTGCCTGCTCACACCCAGTTCGTTGGCGATCTCCTGCCACGACCAGCCCTGGTTGCGCGCATTGCGCACCTGCACGGCCTCCAGCTGCTCCAAGAGCCGACGCAGCGCGGCGACGGCCCGCAGACCGACCCGGGGATCACGGTCGCCCGCCCGGGCGGCGAGTTCGGTTGCTCCGCTCATACTGTCAACTTAGGTTGACAGGCGGCCGCATGTCAACCCTGGTTGACATCAGTTCCCGGTTCGAGGCGCATGCGCTCCGCGCGGCTTGCCCTGACCGGCCACCGCGCGCACGGTGGAGGTATGGGCGCGCGCGAGGCCCCCACCCTCATCACTTCCGTGCAGCGGGCCTTCCGGTTGATGGAGGCAGTCGGGGCTCACGAAGGCGGCGCACCGGCCAAACAGCTGGCGCGGGAGACCGGGCTGGCCCTCGCCACCACCTACCACCTGCTGCGGACGCTGGCGCACGACGGATACGTGCACAAGCTCGAGGACGGCTCCTACGTGCTCGGCGAGATGCTCGGGTCGCTGCACACCGCCAGCCGGACGCAGGCCCTGCTCAGCCGGGTCCGCCCCATGCTGTCGTCACTGCGCGACGACCTGTCCGCAGCCGCCTACCTCACCTTCTACGAGGACGGCGAGATCCGGGTGGCGGAGATCGTGGACGCACCCCGGGCGCCGCGGGCCGACCTGTGGGTCGGCTTCGAGGACGCCGGTCACGCCACCGCGCTGGGCAAGTGCGTGCTCCGCGAGCTGGACGACGAGGGACGCCAGGAGTACCTCTCCCGTCACCGCCTTTCCGATCTCACGCCCAGAACGATCACCGACCGCACGGAGCTGCTGCGGCGGCTCGACACCGCCTCCGGCGCCCCGGCCGTCACCGACCTGGAGGAGTACGCGCTGGGCACCGTCTGCGCCGCGGTGCCCGTGTTCCGGGGCGAGACGGTGGGCGCCCTGGGCGTCTCGCTCCGCAGGGACCGCTCATCCGCGCTCCAGGACGCCTCCGCGCGGCTCCTCGCCACGGCGAACCGAGTGACCAGAGGCCTCTCGCTCACTATCTGAAACTCACACCCTTGTGATGTGCCCCGCAGAAGCCGTCTCCTGGATAAAGCGGACATCAGGGACGGCAAGAGAGGCGGAGCGTGCACACACAGCTCACCCCGGGGAACGGCAACGAGATCGATCACTACGGCACGAACGGCTGGACCGTGGTGAGTGTCACCGGTGACGTGGACCTCTGCTCCTCCCCCGTGATCCGCGACGCCGTCATCCGTCTCGTCGACGAAGGCCACCGTCACTTCGTCCTGGATCTGTGCCAGGTGCCGTTCCTGGACTCCATGGGGCTGGGCATGATCGTGGCGATCACCAAGCGGATCCGGGCACACGCCGGCTCTCTGCTCCTCACCTGCGCCGATCACCGGGTCCGCAACGTGTTCAAAGCCGGCGGCCTGCACTCCGTGTACGCCTTCCACGACTCGGTCGTCGAGGCGACGCGGCACGCTCCCCACGGCAGCGGCCTGGCCGGCTGGCCGTGCAGCCGCGCCTGAGAGCCACCCGACGGCCGCCGTCATTCCTCGCGCGGCGCCTCCGCCGGCAACTCGGCCCATACGGTCTTGCCCTGCGCGCGGTAGCGGGTCCCCCAGTTCGGGGCGAGGCTGGTGATGATGAACAGGCCGCGCCCCGTCTCGTCGGCGGTGCGGGCGTGCCGCACATGCGGTGCGCTCGTGGCCGCGTCGCTGACCTCGCAGGTCAGTACGCGGTCGAAGATCAGGCGCAAGGACAGAGGCGGAGTCCCGTAGCGGACCGCGTTTCCCACCAGTTCGCTGACCACCAACTCCGCGGTGGACGCGACGTCCCCCTCCACGCCCCAGTGTTCCAGCCGCCGTCGGGTCGCGGCACGAGCCAGCGGGGCGGCCTCGGGACCATCCGGCAGCTCACGCGCCAGGACCCGGTCGGCCGGAAGCCTCCTCGTCCGGACGAGCAGCACCAGCCTCTCGTCCCGGAGGTCCTCCTCGCCCAGTGCGTAGGCCAGGGCGTCGCACACATCCCTGACGCTCTGCCCGGCTCCGCGCTCCAGCAGGGCACGCAGCCGGCCGCCGGGGGCGAGGGTCTCGTCCGCGAGCGCGAACGTGCCCATGACCAGGGTGCTTCCCTCGGCCAGTGGCACGGTGGTGGTGGCGAAGGGAGCATCACCGGGTCCCGCGAGAACCGGCCCCTCGGGGACGGACACGGTGTCGCAGAAGCCGTCGGGATGGACGACCACCGGTTCCGGAAGCCCGGCGCGGGCAACCGTGCAGGTGAGGTCGACAGGGTCGTAGACGGCGATCGAGCAACCGGCGGTGAGCGGCACGCGGTGCAGGGGATCTCCGGCCGGCAGCGCCGCACGCTCGGCGGCGAGGCGGACGGCCGTGTCGCTCAGCCGGGCCAGCAGTTCGTCCGGCCCCAGGTCCAGCGCGGCCAGCGAGTAGACGGCCGTGCGCAGCTGGCCCATGGCGGTCGCGGCGGCCATGCCCCGCCCGGCGACCTCGCCGACGATCAGCGCCGTCCGCGCACCCGACAGGGGGATCGCGTCGAACCAGGCGCCGCCTCCTTCGGGGCCGCTCAGATGAAGGTGCGAGATCTCCACCGTGGTCAGGTCCACGGGCTGCTGGGGCAGCGAGCGCCGCTGAACCGTGGCCGCGATCGCCCGCTCGCGGGCGTAGCGACGCGCGTTGTCGATGCACAGAGCCGTGTGCGCGCAGGCGTCGCGCGCCAGCGCGATGTCCTCCTCGTCGAACGGGTCCTCCTGCTCCTGGCGGTAGAAGCTGACCACGCCGAACACCTCGCCGCGCAGCGCCAGGGGCACGACCAGAAGCGAGTGCGCCTCGGAGACGCGGATGGCCTCGGCCCGAGCCGGGTCCGCCGCGAGCCACGCACTGTCCTCCTCGATGGGCACGAGGCGCGGCTCGAGATCGGACAGCGCCCGTGTGAAGGGGGTCCCGAAGGGCAGGAGACGGATGTCGCCGACGGGGTGCGCCGACATCCGGCCCCTGAACGCGACCCGGCGCAGCGGCACCTCCGGATCCACGGGTGCCAGCGGCGGGTTCTCTCCGCGGATCACCTCGTCGACCACCTCCACCACCGCGATCTTCGAGAACGCCGGGACGACCGCGTCGACGAACTCCTCACAGACGTCGATGACGTCCAGTCGCCGTCCCACGCGCTCACGGACCGTGGCGAGGATGTCCAGCCGCAGTCGCGCCCGCTCCCGCTCGGTGACGTCCACCGCGGACACCACCAGGCCCAGCACGTCCCCGCGGTCGTTCTCCATGCGCATGGTGGTGACGGAGAAGATGCCCGGAGGCCGCGCGCCCGGCGTGACGCTGCCGCGGACGAGCCGGTTGATCACCGGCACGCCGGTGGCGAGGACTTCGCGTGCGATCATCTCTTCGGCGTCCGGATCCTCCACTCCGTACACCTCGAAGAAGTGTCTTCCGATCAGGCCGTCGACAGACGCCCGCCGCATGGCGCGGGTGGCCGCGTTCACGCGGACGACGCGCAACTGATCGTCGAGGACATGCAGTCCCACCGGGAACTGGGTGAACGCCGCCTTCAGGACGGCCCGGTCCATTTCCGTGGCGACGTCGCCGGCGGTCCGCACCTCCCACGCCACCGAGGTGCCCCGCGGCAGCGGTCTGATCCGCAGTGAGGGCCACCGCGCCGATGGGCCGTGACGCCCATAGGCGCCGGAGGCGAGCTCGCGCAGGAGGGCGGCCACGGACCGGCCGCGGACCTCCTCCGGCGACCGTCCGAAGAGTTCCTCGGCCGGCTTGTGCCACTCGACTACGTGCCCGTTGTCATCGACAAGCATGAGCACGTCACGATCGGACATGGGCCAGCACCTCCTGCGCCATCCATCCCCCGTGCCGGACGGCAGGGCCGCCACCCCGGGTCAGAAACACACGTACAGTCGCCTGACCGGCGCCGGCCGAACTCCGCGCGGCACGTCAGCCGGCGCCGCCTGCCGTGAAG
>NZ_JAVACL010000061.1:0-31345 GCF_032658145.1 Streptomyces sp. MK7 | reverse complement strand
ACGGCCCTCCGGCCTGCGGTTTCAGTCCTGCGGCTGGTCGAGCTCCTCCTTCTGCTCGATCAGCTCCTCGATCGCCTCCGCGATGTACCGCTCGGTCGTGGCCTTGTCGATGCCGAGGCCGCTGAGGACGCCGTGGCCGTTCTCATGCTCCAGCAGGGCCAGCAGGATGTGCTCGGTGCCGATGTAGTTGTGGCCGAGGCGGAGGGCCTCGCGGAAGGTGAGTTCCAGGACCTTCTTGGCGTCGGAGCCGTACGGGACGAGCTCGGGCGCGTCGTCGGCGGCGGGCGGAAGCGCGGCGGTGGCGGCCTCTTCGACGGCGCCGAGTGAGACGCCCTGCGAGGTGATCGCCTTCGCGGCGAGGGCCTCCGGCTCGGCGAGCAGGCCGAGGACGAGGTGCTCGGGCAGGCCCTCGGCGCCGCGGGCGGCCTTCGCCTTGCTGTGCGCGGAGACGACCACGTTCCGGGCCCGCACGGTGTAGCGGCTGAAGCCCTGGCTGGGGTCGAGATCGGTCGACTCCTTCGGCACGAAGCGTTTCTGCGCCGCCTGCCGGGTGACGCCCATGCTCTTGCCGATGTCGGTCCAGGAGGCACCGGAGCGCCGTGCCTGGTCCACGAAGTGGCCGATGAGGTGGTCGGCCACGTCACCCAGGTGATCGGCGGCGATGACCGCGTCCTGGAGCTGGTCCAGGGGTTCGGTGTGGACTTTCTTGATGGCCGCGATGAGGTCGTCGAGGCGGATCGATGCCGTGGTGGGGTTCGTCTCCATGTGTCAACCGTAGGTTGACGCCCGAGGGGTGTCAACCCGGAGTTGACGATCAGGTGGCGAGCTCCTACTTGGGCACCGCCGCGAGCCGCACCGCCAGCCCCGCGAACACCGTCCCGCTGAAGATGTCCAGTCCCCGCGCCACCCGGCGGCTGCGCCGCAGCAGTGCGGAGAGCTTCCCGGAGAGCAGGCCGACCGAGCCGTCCACCAGGAGGCCCATCACCGTGATCGTGGTCCCCAGGAGCAGGAACTGCTCGCGCACATGGCCCAGTTCGGGGCTCACGAACTGCGGCAGGAAGGAGGCGTTGAAGAGAATCACCTTCGGATTGAGCAGGTTGGTGACGGCTCCCCGCCAAAAGGCCCGCCGCCGCCCCGAGCCGCTCGTCCCGTCCGCCCAGACCGGGCCCCCGCGGCTCCGGAACGCCTTGACCGCGAGGTACAGCAGGTAGGCGGCGCCCGCCCAGCGCAGGGCGTGGTACAGCGTCGGCAGTGCCGTGAACAGCGCGGAGAGACCGAGCGCGGCGGCCACCGTGTGCACGAACGTCGCGCAGGCCACACCCAGCGCGGCCAGCACCCCGGTCGCGGGGCCGCCGCGGCCGCCCACCGCCACGATGAACATCATGTCGGGGCCCGGTGTGACGCAGAGGACGAAGGCGGCCACGAGGAACGCCGCGTAGAGAGACGTGTCGACCATGCCTGCCATGCTTGGGGCCGCCGACGCCGGGGGCGAGCGAATTTCGGGGGCGGGGGCGGGACGGGTGCGTACGGCGTGGCCGGGCGCCGGGAGTCCGACGCCGGGCCCTCGGCCGCCCACTGTCCACAGGGTGTGGACAGACTCGCGCGCCCTCCATGGCACGATCGACGTGTGAGCACGTCCAGCACCGTCGAGCGCGCCTTCACGGCCGCCCTGTACTCCGCCAACGCGAGCGCCGGCCATGACGACGCCCTCGACACGGGCGCCTCCCTGCTCGCGGCCGACCCCGCCGCGGACGCCGAACTGGCCCGGCGCGGCCAGGAGTTCGTCGCGACCGCCTGGCGGCGCGGCTGGCAGCCCGGCGATGTCGTACGGATCGTGCGCCGGGAGCTCGACGAGGTCCACGTACGGCTCGTGGCGGCGCTGATCCGCGCGCAGTCCGCCGACGACCGCCCGCGCGGCCGGCGCTGGGCCGCCCAGCTGGACGAGCTGACGCGCGCGGAACCGCCCCGCACCGACCGCTTCTCCTACGCCACCGCTGTGCTGGAGCTGTACCGCCTGCTGCTGCGGCTGCCCACGCTCGAGAGCCTGGACGCCTCCACGGGGCCCGCACCCGCCGCCCGGCGCGGCGACGGCGAGTCGCGCATGCTGGGCCGGATCCGCGCGCTGCTCGCCAAGGCGGAGGCGACCGGCTACCCGGAGGAGGCCGAGGCGCTGAGCGCGAAGGCCCAGGAGCTGATGGCCCGGCACAGCGTCGACGAGGCGCTGCTCGCCGCCCGCGCTCCGTCCCCCGACGCCCCCGGCGCCCGCCGGATCGGGGTGGAGCCGCCGTACGAGCAGACCAAGGCCGTGCTGCTGGACGCCGTCGCCACCGCGAACCACTGCCGCGCCGTGTGGAACGAGGCCCTCGGCTTCTCCACCGTCGTCGGCTTCGAGGGCGACCTGGAGGCGGTCGAGCTGCTCTACACCTCGCTGCTCGTCCAGGCCACGACCGCGATGACCGGGGCGGAGGCGGCGCAGCGAGCGGGCGGACGCAAGCGGACCAAGACCTTCCGGCAGTCCTTCCTCGTCGCCTACGCCCACCACATAGGCACCCGGCTCGAGGCCGCCGCCAGGACCCAGGTGACCGAGGACCTCCTCCCCGTCCTGGCGACCCGGGACGTCGCGGTCACCGACCGCCTGGAACGCATGTTCCCGGAGACGACGACCACCCGTCTGCGCGGGGTGAGCGACGCGGCGGGCTGGACGGAGGGCGCCCAGGCGGCGGACCGGGCGCAAGTGGAACCGCGCCGCCCGCTGAGCTGAATCCTCTCCCCAGCCGCCCCGGCCCCCGGGACGGTTCAGTCGCCGGCTCCCGGGACGGTTCAGTCGCCGGCTCCCGGGACGGTTCAGTCCCCGGCCTGCTGGAAGGCCGTCACCGATGCGTCCGGGCCGCTCGCGGTCTTCTTGCCCCGTACGGGCCCGTACGACCACGTGAAGCTCCGGGGCTCGGCCGCCGCGCCGGGCAGGCCGATCCTCAGCGAGGTCGCCGCCAGGCTCTTGCCGTCGCCTTCCTTGCCCCGGACGTAGGTCAGGGTGAAGGTGGCCGTGTCGCCCTTGGCCAGGGTCAGCTTCCGCGGCGTGCCCGTCCTGTCCTGTGCCACGGCCGCCGAGGTGCTCCCCGCGGACAGGGTGACGCCCGGGAAGCCGTCCAGCGTGCAGCGGGCGCCCTGGTTGGTGAGCGTGACCGGTACGTTGCCGGTGTCCCCGGCGGCGGGCGCGGCGTTGGCGGGGCCGACCTGCAATCCGACCTGGCCGATGCGGCAGGCGGTGGAGTCGGTGTTCTTGCTCCCGGTGTCGCTGCCGCTGCCGCCGCTGCCGCCGCCGCTGTCGCAGGCGGTGAGCAGGAGGGCCGCGGCGAGGGCGGTGACGGTGATCGGAATGGCGCGCATGAGCTGGTTCCTTGGGTCGTGACGATGCTCAAGGATCATCACGTACGAGCGGGCGGCACGGTTGCCCGTCCCGCCACCGGCCTTACGCGTACGTCAGGAGCCGAGGCTCGCCGTGGGCAGCCCCGAGGGTAGCGCCGCGCCCTCGGACCGCGTGTACGTCTCCTTGCCGAGGCCACCCTCCCAGGTCACCTGAAGTGTGGTCTTGTTGACGGAGTCCACCGTGCCCGTCGTCCGCGCCTTGCAGTCGCGGAGGTGGATCACGTCCTTGCCGGACTCCCTGCTCGCGGTTCCGGTGCACGTGGTCCGGTCGGTGGAGAACAGCGCCACCTCGTCGCCGGTGACCATCAGGACCACCGCCTTGCCGTCGGTGGTGGCGAGCCAGCTGCCGGTCGGTCCGCCGTCCTCGGCCGTCGTACCGCCGCTGCCACCGCCCGTGCCGTTCGTCCCGCCGCTGTCGTCGTCGGTCGCGGACGAGGACGCGCCGGGGGTCGCGGAGGCCCCGGATCCGGACCCCGACCCGCTGTCGCACGCGGTCAGCGCCAGCGCGCCGAGCAGTCCGGCAGCCGCGATCCGCACCGCCCTGGCCGTAGTGTTCACCGTGGTCACC
The DNA here is from genome assembly GCF_032658145.1 of Streptomyces sp. MK7. Classification (NCBI taxonomy): domain Bacteria; kingdom Bacillati; phylum Actinomycetota; class Actinomycetes; order Kitasatosporales; family Streptomycetaceae; genus Streptomyces; species Streptomyces sp. MK7. The sequence continues at coordinate 27,351 of NZ_JAVACL010000061.1, read as the reverse complement.
CCAAGCCCCCAACCTGGAACCGGCCGGCCGCGCCACGGCCGTACCACCGCAGCAAGTTACCAGGAGTCACAGCGCCCATCGGCGAGTTCTTCCCGTCCATCGGACTCTCACATGAACACTGGAACAAGAACGGCGCGGTCTGCGTCCTTTCCTGTGCACGAGAGATTCGATTCGGACGAACGCGCGCGGACGGCGGCAGGGAAGATCTTGAACGGGGACCTGCGAGCGCATGCCCTGGTGGTTCCGGGGCAGGCGCTGAAACAGGTTCGGTAAAGCGCTCGTCAAAGCTGTAACCGCTGAAACACTCCGCGTGCACGTGCATCTGCTCATGCAAGTGCACATGAACAAGGTTATGATCCGGTTCAGTTGACCGATGCATCAATGGCCACACCAGCCAGTGCACCACCGGGGAGCGACCTGTGGACCACGACGTTGAGGGCGTGTACGAGGAGTACGACGTGTACAACGGCATGGCGGCCACGCTGCTGCGCGATGTGGCCTGGCAGAAGAGCCGGCACAGCAATTCGCAGGGCTCCTGCGTGGAGTTCGCGCGGCTGCCGGGCGGAGACGTGGCCGTGCGGAACTCGCGCTTTCCCGACGGCCCGGCGCTCGTCTATACGCGCGCGGAGATCGAGGCGATGCTCCTGGGCGTCAAGGACGGCGAGTTCGACCATCTGATAGCAGGGTGAGGCCCTCTGGCGGCGGGCTGGCGCCCCGCTGACGGCCGGCCGGACGCACGGTCACTCGCACGACTGACCCGCGGTTCACGGTCGGTCGACGGCCAGTAACGCGCGTAGAACCGCGGCGGCGGAAGGCGCCGCGGTTCCTCAGTCGTGGGGCTGGAGCCGGAAGAGCGCCCAGACGACCTTGCCGCCCAGTGTGCCTGCCAGCGGATGCCAGCCCCAACTGTCGCTGAAGGAGTCGACGAGGAACAGGCCACGGCCCGACTCGGCGGAGAAGTCGTCCGTGTCGCGGGCCACCGGGCTGTCCTGGCTGGGGTCGCGCACGGCGCACACCAGCCGCTCGGTCCAGTGCATCAGGTGCAGCCGCACCGGCGAACCCTGCCCGAACGTTCCCTGCTCGCACCCGCGCGCGGCCGACGCGGCCGGCAGCGCGTGCCGCAGGGCGTTGGTGACCAGTTCGGAGACCACCAGGCAGACGTCGTCGAACCGGTCGCCCAGTTCCCACTGGTCGAGGGTTCTCCGGGTGAAGCGTCTGGCCTCGCGCACGGCCTCGTAGCGGGCCGGAAGGGCACAGGAGGCGGCGTCGGACACGGCCGCGGGGTCCAGCGGCGGAAGGCCCTGCCGTAACGGCTCGAGCATGGTCGATCCATTCGTCCCCATGCGAGGCACTCCCGGGAAATCGCGGTCGTTGCGATGCTGTGGTCGTGGCGATGCAGCGGTGGCGCGGGGACCATGGTTTCGGATGCGCACAGCAGATGCAAGGGCAGATGCACGTGCACGGGGCCGAATTGGACCCTCCCGTACCGCTTACTGGCCATTTTTTCCGCCATCTTCTCGTCCGCCGCATGCCTCCTTCTTGCCTTCGGCTGCGCGTTTTCTTTGATCTCTTTCCGTTTCCGTAATCGTACGAGTACTGCTCGGAGTGATTTAGTGGCAGACTGCGGCCCCTGAAGACGGTTGGGGAGGCTGGCGAACGTGAGCGCGGGAGAGCCCGGATCGGTGGTGCGGCGCATGCTGCTCGGCTCGCAACTGAGGCGGCTGCGCGAGGCACGGGGGATCACGCGTGAGGCGGCGGGGTACTCGATCCGCGCCTCGGAGTCGAAGATCAGCCGGATGGAGTTGGGCCGGGTGAGCTTCAAAACGCGCGATGTGGAAGACCTGTTGACCCTGTACGGCATCACGGACGACGCGGAGCGCACCTCGCTCCTCTCGCTCGCCAGGGAAGCCAACGTGGCGGGCTGGTGGCACAGTTACACCGACGTCCTGCCCAGCTGGTTCCCCACCTATGTGGGTCTGGAGGGCGCGGCGTCGCTGATCCGCGTCTACGAGGTGCAGTTCGTGCACGGCCTGCTGCAGACCGAGGCGTACGCCCGCGCGGTGGTCCGGCGCGGCATGCAGGGCGCGAGCGAGGCCGATGTGGAGCGGCGGGTGGCGCTGCGCCTGGAGCGGCAGAAGCACCTCGTCTCCGAGAACGTCCCGGAGCTGCACATCGTCCTGGACGAGGCGGCCCTGCGCCGTCCGTACGGCGACCGCGAAGTGATGCGCGGCCAGTTGCAGCACCTCATCGACATCTCCGAGCGGTCCAACGTACGGCTGCAGGTCATGCCGTTCAGCCTGGGCGGGCACGCCGGCGAGTCGGGCGCCTTCACCATCCTCAGCTTCCCCGAGTCCGACCTGTCGGACGTCGTCTACATGGAGCAGCTGACCAGCGCCCTCTACCTGGACAAACGCGAGGACGTCGCCCAGTACGAGAAGGCGCTGAAGGAACTCCAGCAGGACAGTCCGGGACCGGACGAGAGCCGCGACCTCCTGCGCGGTCTGCTGCAGCTCTCTTGAGTACCCGGGCAACTCGCCTCGTTCGCACGTACGATGACGTCGCATCAGTGAGCGCGCCCCGGGAGTCGAGGGATCACATGTCGTCCTACTTCACCGACCTGGCCCAGCAGTACATCGACGGCGAGTGGCGCCCGGGCACCGGCTCCTGGGACATCATCGACTTCAACCCGTACGACGACGAGAAGCTGGCCTCGATCACCATCGCCACGGCCGACGAGGTGGACCAGGCCTACAAGAGCGCCGCTCGTGCCCAGAAGGATTGGGCCGCGACCAACCCCTATGCCCGCCGCGCGGTCCTGGAGAAGGCGCTGCGGCTGGTCGAGGAGCGCGAGCGGGAGATCACCGAGGTGATCATCGCCGAGCTGGGCGGCACCCACGTCAAGGCCGGCTTCGAGATCCACCTGGTCAAGGAGTTCCTGCGCGAGTCGATCCACCTGGCGCCGCGCCCGGAGGGGCAGATCCTTCCCTCGCCGGGCGAGGGCAAGGAGAACCGGGTCTACCGCGTTCCGGTCGGGGTGGTGGGCGTGATCAGCCCGTTCAACTTCCCCTTCTTGCTGTCGGTCAAGTCGGTCGCGCCGGCCCTGGCGCTCGGCAACGCCGTGGTACTCAAGCCGCACCAGGACACCCCGATCGCCGGCGGCACCCTGGTCGCGAAGATCTTCGAGGACGCGGGGCTGCCGGGCGGCGTGCTCAACGTCGTCGTCACGGACATAGCGGAGATAGGCGACGCCTTCCTGGAGCACCCGGTGCCCAAGGTGATCTCCTTCACCGGCTCCGACCGGATCGGCCGGCACGTCGCCACCGTCTGCGCCGCGCACTTCAAGCGCTCGGTTCTCGAACTGGGCGGCAACAGCGCGATCGTGGTCCTGGACGACGCCGACCTCGACTACGCGGTCGACGCGGCCGTCTTCAGCCGGTACGTCCACCAGGGCCAGGTCTGCATGGCGGCGAACCGCGTCCTGGTGGACCGCTCGGTCGCCGAGGAGTTCACGCGGAAGTTCGTGACCAAGGTGACGTCACTGAAGGTCGGCGACCCGCGCGACCCGCGGACCGTCATCGGCCCGCTCATCAACTCCACCCAGGCGAACGACGTGTCGGCCGCCGTCGAGCAGGCGCTCGCCGAGGGCGCCACGGCCCTGGTGCGCGGCACCACCTCCGGCAACCTGGTCTCGCCCTCCGTCGTCACGGACGTGCCCGCCGGCTCCGCCCTGCTCCGCCAGGAGGTCTTCGGGCCGGTCGCCTTCCTCATCCCCTTCGACGGCGAGGAGGAGGCGGTCCGCATCGTCAACGACACCCCGTACGGGCTCAGCGGCGCCGTGCACACGGCGGACGTCGAGCGCGGTGTCGCCTTCGCCCGGCAGATCGACGCCGGCATGTTCCATGTGAACGACGGCACCGTCCACGACGAGCCGCTGGTCCCCTTCGGCGGCGAGAAGCACTCCGGCATCGGCCGCCTGAACGGCGAGACGACGGTGGACGCCTTCACCACGCTGAAGTGGATCTCGGTACAGCACGGACGGAGCGGGTTCCCGTTCTGACGTCCGGAACGAGGCGGCGGACCCGCGGGCAATAACCTGGGCAGCATGTCAGCGATCCGTCTCCTCGTGCTCGGCGCGGTGCGCCGGCACGGGCGCGCCCACGGCTACCAGGTGCGAGGCGACCTGGAGTACTGGGGCGCGCACGAGTGGTCCAACGCCAAGCCGGGCTCGATCTACCACGCCCTGAAGCAGATGGCGAAACAGGGACTGCTGCACGCGCACGAGATCGCGCCGTCCACAGCGGGCGGCCCGCCGAGGGTCGAGTACGAGATCACGGAGAAGGGCGCCAAGGAGTACTTCGCCCTGCTGCGCGAGTACCTCACCGCCTACGACCAGAAGCCCGACGCGCTCACCGCCGCGCTCGGCTTCATGGTCGACCTGGAGCGGGAGGAGGTCCTCGAACTCCTCGAGGAGCGGGTGCGCGGCATCGAGGAGTGGCGCAAGTCGGTCACCGAGTACTACACGCCGGAGGGCGGCCCCGGCCGACTCGGGCACATCGGCGAGATCATGAACTTCTGGGTGCACTCCGCCGACTCCGGCGCCCAGTGGACCCGAGGTCTCATCGACCGCATCCGCGACGGCGCCTACACCTTCGCCGGCGAGGGCGAGCCGTTCGTCGGCGTCCTGGCGGAGGGGCAGGAGAACCCGTACGCGACCGCGACGCGGCATCCGGGAGATGGCTGCTGAGCGTGACGCCGACTCGTCGGCCACCGCAGGAGGCGTTGGCCGGGCCGGGCGATTCCACGGGATCGTGGACGCCGGCACACGGCGACGGCCGTGCGGGACCTGCCCGGCGGACCGGGCGGGGTGCCGGGCGGGGAGCCGGGCGCGTGGGTGCTGCCGTTTGCCGGCCGCTCGCCCTGCCGGCGGTGCTCCTTCCGCCGGCGGCGCGCAGGTTCACACGGCTGAGCCGCTGACGCCGTGTCCACCGCCCGGACGGCCGGCGGTCACCGCACCACCGTCCCGTCCGGCCGCAGCTGCATCTGCGGTCGGCCGGTCACCAGCAGCCAGGTTGGGAGCGAGGCGAGGCACAGCAGGGACAGGACCGTCGGCGAGGAGACCAGGACGGCGGCCGTGAACAGGCTCACCCAGCCCTGCCGGGTGATGGCCAGAAGCATGCCGAGCACGCCCGCAGCCACGGCCGGCGCGGGGGGTACGGCGGGCACCAGTGCGTGGGCGGTGAGGCCGAGCGCGGCCCCGATGAAGACGGACGGGAAGATCCGGCCGCCGCGGAAGCCGCAGGACGCGGCGACGAGCAGCGCGGCCAGCTTCACCACCGCCATCGCCGCGAACTGCCCCGCCGTCCGGTCCTCCGGGTGCCGCGCCAGCTCCGCGACCTCCGAGACCCCCTTGAACAGCGTCAGATGCCCGCCCACCGCCCCCAGCAGGCCCAGGACCAGGCCGCCGGCCGGGAGCGCGAGCATCGGGTGCCGGAGCCGGGCGAAGGCCCGGTGCACGTACGGGAAGGCGTGGACGGCGGCGAGGCCGAGCAGCGCACCCGCGGGGGCGATCACCAGCACCGCCAGGGCGTCGCCCCAGCGGGGCGGCCCGAAGGGAGGCAGGCCCAGGTCGAACGTGGGACGGGCCACCAGGCCGGTGGTCATGGCGCCCGCGGCGCCGGCGGCCAGCGGCGCGAAGAGACTGTCCCACAGCGCGCCCTGCATCGGCCGCCCGGCCAGCACCTCGGAGAGCACCAGCGCGGCGGCGACGGGCGTACCGAACAGCGCGCCGATCGTCGCCGCCTCGGCCAGCGCCGGCCACAGCGAGCCCGGCAGCTCGGGCCGCAGCCTGCGGCCCAGCCACAGTGCCAGGCCCGCGTTCGCCATGATGACCGGGTTCTCCGGGCCCAGGCTCGGACCGCCCGCCAGCATCAGCATGGTGGCCAGCAGCAGGCCCGGCACCACGGCCGGGGGCGGCGGGGCGGCCGACAGGCCCAGCATGGCCGGGTCGGGGCCCGCGTGCCCCGGCGCCTTCCACACCACCAGGCCCACCAGGACACCGGTCGCGGTCAGCATGACCACCATCCACACCACGGAGTAGCGGCCGATGCCCAGTGCGTCCGGCAGCTCGCCCCACAGCGCGCTCTGGAGTCGCTCGGCCACCCCGCTCACCAGCAGATACAGCAGGCTGGAGCCGACACCGACGACGAGCGCGGGCAGGATCAGCGGCAGCAGCACGCGGGCCGGGGCCGACGGCGCCGCCCGGACGGCGGGAGCCTGCTGCGCGGTGTCCTGGGCCACGGGCTCACGATAGGCGGACAAAGGGGGCGAACCAGGCGCAACATCCGGAGGAGGACCGAGGGAGAAACGGGCTTGCACCTCACGTCACGTGAGGGCCGACCGTGGAGTGCGTACCGAGAAGGGAGCGGAAGTGAGCTACACCGTGGGACAGGTCGCCGGTTTCGCCGGAGTGACGGTGCGCACACTGCACCACTACGACGACATCGGCCTGCTCGTCCCGGGCGAGCGCAGCCACGCGGGCCACCGGCGCTACAACGACGCCGACCTCGACCGGCTGCAGCAGATCCTGTTCTACCGGGAGCTCGGCTTCCCGCTCGAGGAGGTCGCGGCGCTGCTCGACGACCAGGCCACCGGAAAAGCAGACCCGCGCGCGCATCTGCGCCGCCAGCACGAACTGCTGACCGCCCGGATCGAGAAGCTGCAGGAGATGGCCGCGGCCGTGGAGCACGCCATGGAGGCACGCAAGATGGGGATCAACCTCACTCCGGAGGAGAAGTTCGAGGTCTTCGGGGACCACGACCCCGACCAGTACGCGGACGAGGTCGAGGAGCGCTGGGGCGACACCGAGGCATACCGGCAGTCGCAGCAGCGGACGGCCGGCTACACCAAGGAGGACTGGAAGCGCGTCACTGACGAGATGAACGCGATCCACCACCGCATGGGCAACCTGCTCGCCCAGGGCGTGCCCGCGGATTCCGAGGCGGCCATGGACGTCGCCGAGGAGCACCGCCGGTTCATCACGCGGTCGTACTACGAATGCGCGCACCAGATGCACACCTGCCTCGGCGAGATGTACGTCTCCGACCCGCGCTTCACGGCGACGTACGAGGAGATCCGGCCGGGCCTGGCCGCGTACATGCGGGACGCGATCGTCGCCAACGCGGCCCGCCACACCGCGTAGGACTCCCTGGCCCGGGGCATTCCCGGGCCAGGGCCTCGGGCTCTCTCGGCACCGGTGGAACCAGAGCCGTACACCATCCGTTGATAGCTTTGTGCGGCAGAACCACGGAGGCCGAACCGCCGCCGTCCGTCCTCACCCCTCAGGAGCCCGGAACCGTGACGACGCTTGCCCTCGGCCCGAGCTGGCTCGATCCGAACTACCTCCTCGACACCTACGGCATCTGGGGTCTGCTCCTCGTCGTCTTCGCCGAGTCCGGCCTGCTCATCGGCTTCTTCCTGCCGGGTGACTCCCTGCTGTTCACCTGTGGCCTGCTGATCACGTCGCACCAGCTGGACTTTCCCCTGTGGGCGGCCGTCGCACTGATCTGCCTCGCGGCGGTCCTCGGCGACCAGGCCGGCTACATGTTCGGCAAGAAGGTCGGTCCCTCGCTCTTCAACCGCCCGGACTCCCGCCTGTTCAAACAGGAGAACGTCACCAAGGCGCACGAGTTCTTCGAGAAGTACGGCCCGAAGTCCCTGGTCCTGGCCCGCTTCGTGCCCGTCGTGCGGACGTTCACGCCGATCATCGCCGGCGTCAGCGGCATGCGGTACCGCTCGTTCCTGGTCTTCAACGTGATCGGCGGCGTTCTGTGGGGCGCGGGTGTGACCCTGCTCGGCTCCTGGCTGGGCAACATCGCCTTCGTCAAGGACAACATCGAGGCGATCCTCATCCTGATCGTCCTCGTGTCGGTGGTCCCGATCGCCATCGAGTTCCTGCGGGCCCGCTCCAAGGCGAAGAAGGCGCCGGAGGCCCCGGCACGGCAGCAGCCCTACGAGCGGCAGCAGCCGCACGAGCAGCAGGCGTATCAGCAGCAGTCGTACCAGCAGCAGCCGGTCATGGACGACGCCACGACCCGCCTGCGCCGCATCGAGCCGCCGTACCAGGACGCGCCGTACCAGCAGTCGCCGTACCAGGAGGCGCCGTATCAGTACGGCGACCAGGCCCCCCCGCAGGAGCAGCAGCGGCAGTACGGCGGCGGCTACGACCAGCAGCACTACGGCGGGCAGTACCCGCAGCAGCCCTACGGCGATCAGCAGCAGCCCTACGGCGATCAGCGGGGCGGCGACCACGGCCGGACCCAGGTCCCGCAGTACCCGGACAACGGCGGCTACCACCGCGCCCCGTAGACGGCGCTCCCGCCGCAGAAGCCCCTCGAAAGCCCCTCAGAAGCCCCTCGTGCGCTTGGCGGCCCGGCGGCCGGCCGCGCTGCCGGCGCCCGGCAGCCTGAGGAACAGCCGGGAGATCTCCGACCCCAGGTTCACCCCGATCGCGATGGCCATGGCGAGCGACACCGCCTTGGCCAGCGACACGAGTCCCTTGTCGATGTTGTTCTGCGCGATCGACAGCAGACCGAAGTACGTCGCCGAACCCGGCAGCAGCGGACCGATCGCGGCGGTCGTGTACGGCAGCGCGGAGGCGAAGCGGTAGCGGGACAGCAGCTGCCCGAACAGGCCCACCAGGCCCGCGGCGACCGCCGTCGATGCCACGGGGGAGATGTCGGCGACGTAGTGCATCGCGCCGTAGACCACCCAGGCGACGCCGCCGTTGAGCGTCACCAGCAGCACGGTGGACCGTTCCTGCTGGAGCAGCACGGCGAAGGTCAGCGACAGCAGCATCGACGCGAGGATCTGCACCACCGGCCGCTCGTTGACGCCCAGCGCCACGTCGGGATTGAGCTGGGCGCCCAGCTTCACGCCGAAGTACAGCACCACCAGCACGCCGGTGACGATGCCGACGAAGAAGTACATGACCTCCAGCAGGCGCGCGGAGGCGGTGATGTAGAAGCCGGTCAGACCGTCCTGCACGCCCGCCACCAGCGCCCGCCCCGGCAGCAGCGCGAACAGCCCACCGGTGATGACCGCGGACGCCTTCACGTCGACTTGCGCCACCGTGAGCGCGACGCCCAGCGCGGCCGGCGGCATCGCGGCCACCGTGAACTGGTAGAACTCCGGCAGCCCGCGCCCCGCGCACAGCCATGCGAGCCGGTCGCCGAGCATCGCGCCGAACGCGGCGGCGACGAACACGATCAGATCGCCGCCGACGAGAACGGAGGCCGCGCCGGCGAGCAGCCCGGCGGCGCCGGTCAGCGCCCAGCCGGGGTAGGGGTGCCGGTTGCGGCGGATCTCCGCCAGCCGCCGGTAGGCCTCCTCCAGGGAGACATGGGTCTCCGGGTCGCTCAGGTCGTCGACGAGCTGGAAGACGGCCGCGAGGCGCGTGTAGTCGGTGCCCCGGCGCCGTACCGTCCGCGACGCCGAGACGGGGTCGTCCACCAGGGACGGCTGGTAGGAGATGGACAGCAGGGTGAAGGTGACCGTCGGCTCGCAGCGGTCCAGACCGTAGGAGCGGCAGACCGCGAACATCGCCGTCTCCACGTCCTCCGCGCCCTCACCGCCGGCGAGCAGCAGCTCGCCGATGCGCAGGGTCAGGTCGAGGACGCGTGGGACGGCGGGGCCTTCCTCCTCCGTCTTCGGGACCGTTTCCAGGGCCGGGCGCTCGGCCACCGGCATGCGCAGCATCGTGCGCATCCGGTCCTGCCAGGGGATGTCCTTGGTCAGGCTGACCGCCGGGATGCCGCTCGGCGGGGTGAAGGCGGCCGGCGCCTGCCGGGCGCTGTAGGTGCTCGGCGGGCTGAACGCGGAGCCCTCGGCCTCCGCGACCGTGTGCTCGGGCGCCTTGAGGCCGTCGGGGATCGCGAACTCCGAGGTGGTGTCCGACTCGCTGCCGGCCCTGGGCAGGGCCAGCCCTTCGGGAACGGCGAACTCCGACGTCGTGGACGACTCGCTGTCCGTGCCCGGTGCCGCCGGGGCCACGGGTGCCACTGGCGCCACTGGAGTCACTTTCGGCACCTGGATCACCTGCGTCGCCTGTGTCACCGACGAATCCGCAGGAGCCCTGAACGCGCTCCGCGCCTCGTCCGACTGCGGCTTGCGGTCCTCCGCATCCGTCACTGGGCAACGCTCCCTGAACGACACCTTCCGTCAGCCACAGTATGCGCGGACACCCCCACCCACATGCCAAAGGGCCGCGTCACCCCCGAGGGGTGGACGCGGCCCGCGGGCGTCGTACGGGGCGTACGGTCAGTGACCGCCGTGCTCCTGGGCACGCTTGATGGACCGCTCGATCTCCGCCTCGGCGTCGGCGCGGCCGACCCAGTTGGCGCCCTCGACCGACTTGCCCGGCTCCAGGTCCTTGTAGACCTCGAAGAAGTGCTGGATCTCCAGGCGGTCGAACTCCGACACGTGGTGGATGTCCCGCAGGTGCTCCACACGCGGGTCGGATGCCGGGACGCACAGCAGCTTGTCGTCGCCGCCGGCCTCGTCCGTCATCCGGAACATGCCGATGGCGCGGCACTTGATGAGGCAGCCGGGAAACGTCGGCTCGTCCAGGATGACCAGCGCGTCCAGCGGGTCGCCGTCCTCGCCGAGGGTGTTCTCGACGAAGCCGTAGTCGGCCGGGTAGCTGGTCGAAGTGAAGAGTCGACGGTCCAGGCGGATACGACCGGTCTCGTGGTCCACCTCGTACTTGTTCCGCGAACCCTTCGGGATCTCGATCGTGACGTCGAACTCCACCGGTGGCTCCTCCATGATCAGCACATAGTTCTGGTGATTAAGTGTCCCTCACGCACGTGTGTGATCGCGAAAGGGGCTGGTGGTCGTGCCGGAGCTGAGGGGCTGGCGGGCCGCGAGACCGCGTCTGACAGGCCTGGCGCGGGCCGCGAGGCCGCGTCTGGCACAGCTGGCGCGGGCCGCACGACCAGGTCTGGTCCGGGCCGTGCGGTCCGTGGGACCGCGGGTCGCACGGCTCACGGGGGCCACCCGGCCACGGCCCGCCGGGCCGACGACCTGGCGGTACACCGCGGGCGCCGCCACCGCCGGGCTGGCACTGGCCGCCGGTGTGGTGACCGCAGCCGGTCCCTGGGACTCCACCGGTCAGCGTACGGCCGAGCGGGACCGGGCAGTCGCCCTGGAGCGCGCGGGTGGCACAGATCACGGCCGTGCTTCCGATACGTCCGGTACGTCCGACGCGGCGGCCGACGGACCGAGGCCCGCGCCCAGTGCCGCACCCGTGCTCGTAGGCCTCGGCCGCGGCGGCAGCCTGGTGAAGTCGGCGGCCGGCGGACCGGCCCTCGCCGCCGTCCTCGACCCGCTCCTGCGCGACCCCGCCCTCGGCCCCCGCCACTCCGCCGTGGTCGTCGACGTCGCCACCGGCCGGCGGCTCTACGGCCGTGACGCCGGCGAGGCGCTCACCCCGGCCTCCACCACCAAGATCGCCACCGCGGTCGCCGCTCTGTCCGCCCTCGGCCCCGACCACCGCCTCACCACCCGCGTCGCCCTGGAGCCCACCGCCGGGAACCTCGTCCTGATCGGCGGCGGCGACCCCACCCTCACCGCCCGCGCGGACGCCCACGGCTGGGCGAGCCTGCGCACCCTCGCCGACGCGACGGCGGCCGCCCTGAAGAAACGCGGGCTCGGCAAGGTCACGCTGTCCTACGACACGTCCCTGTACGCCGGCCCGGACCTGCACCCCATCGGCGTGAACGAGAACCTCGCCCCGGTCACCGCCCTGATGGCCGACGAGGCCCGCACCGACGACTCCGGCAGCGGCCCGGCCCCGCGCGAGGCCGACCCGGCGGCCGCGGCCGCCCGCGCCTTCGGCCGCTTCCTCCAGGACCACGGCATCCGTACCACCGACCCCCGCTCCGCAAAGGCGACCGGCCGCGCGCAGACCCTCGCGTCCGTCTCCTCGCCCCCGTTGTCCGACGTGGTCGAACGCATGCTCACCCACAGCGACAACGACATCGCCGAGGCCCTGGCCCGCCAGACGGCCGCCGCGACCGGCGGACGCCCGGACTTCGCCGGCGGCGCCCGGGCCATCGACGCCCGGCTGAAGACACTCGGCCTGCCTCTGGACGGCGCGGAGTTCCACGACGGCAGCGGCTTGAACCGCGACGACAAACTCACCGCCGACCTGCTGACCGCGCTGCTGCGCGAGGCCGCCGACCCCGCCCACCCCGAGCTCCGCCCGGTCCTGACCGGCCTTCCCGTCGCCGGCTTCACGGGCACCCTGACCGACCGCTACACATCCGACGGCGCGGCCGGGATCGTACGCGCCAAGACGGGCACACTGACCGGCGTGAACACCCTGGCGGGCACGGCCGTCGACCAGGACGGCCACCTCCTGGCCTTCGCCTTCATGGCCGAGGGCACCACCGACCCCCAGGCGGCCCAGTCGACCCTGGACAGGACAGCGACGGCGTTGTCGGCCTGCGGCTGCGGCTAGGGCCTTTCGTTTGGATCACGCCGGGCTCGCGGCCCCTGGCACCGCGCCTCGCCGCGTTGTCGTCGGTTGCCATGGCTCCGCCATGACGCCCTCCTCCGCCTTGCGATGCTCGCCCACGCCGTCAAGGCAGTGGGGGAGTGCCGGGCGCCGCGACGGGGCGAACGTCGCCTGTCGCGGCACTGGCGACCGCCGTGGGCGGTCGTCCCGTACCCGTCCGCGGTGGGCAGCCGTCCCGCGGGGCGACGGGGGAGGGTGGGCACGGCCGCCGACTCAGGGCCGCCGCCCGAGCGACGCACACCGCACCCGCCGTCACAGCCTGCCCCAAGCGGCAGCGCTCACGTACCGTTGACGCATGACGAGCATCGGTGGTGCCGCAAGTCCCGGGATGGTCGACTGGAATCTCGCGGTGGCGACCGCGACCCGCCTGGTGAGGCCGGGCCCCGAGGTGAGCCGCGACGAGGCCCGCGCCGTCGTCGCGGAACTGCGCCGGCATGCCAAGGCCTCGGAGGAGCACGTCCGGGGCTTCACTCGTCTGGGTACGGACGAGACTCACGACACGCCCGTGCTCGTGGTCGACCGCCCGGGCTGGGTCCGGGCGAACGTCGCCGGCTTCCGCGAGCTGCTCAAACCGCTGCTGGACAAGATGCAGGCGCGCCGCGGCAGCGGCCCCGGGGGCGTGGTCCTCGGCGCCGTGGGCGGCAAGGTCACCGGCGTCGAACTCGGCATGCTGCTGTCCTTCCTCGCCTCCCGCGTGCTCGGCCAGTACGAGACGTTCGCCCCGGCCACCCGCGAGCTGCCCGCGGGCGCCAACGGCGGCGGACGGCTGCTGCTCGTCGCCCCGAACATCGTCCACGTCGAGCGCGAACTCGACGTGGAACCCCACGACTTCCGCCTCTGGGTGTGCCTGCACGAGGAGACCCACCGCACGCAGTTCACCGCGGTGCCCTGGCTGCGCGACCACCTCGAGGGCGAAATCCAGTCGTTCCTGGCGGAGACCGACGTCGACCCGATGGCGTTCCTGGAGCGCGTCCGCGAGGCCGCCCAGTCGCTCGTCGGCGGGCGCCCGGAGGGCGAGGAGGACGACGACGGCGGCCACTCCCTCGTGGAGCTGGTGCAGACCCCCGCCCAGCGCGAGATCCTCGGCCGGCTCACCGCCGTGATGTCCCTGCTGGAGGGCCACGCCGACTACGTCATGGACGGGGTCGGGCCGGATGCCGTGCCGACCGTCGCGGAGATCCGCGAGAAGTTCCAGCAGCGCCGCGCCAAGGGCGCCTCGCGGCTGGACACGGCCCTGCGCAAGCTGCTGGGCCTGGACGCCAAGCTGCGGCAGTACCGCGAGGGCGAGCGGTTCGTCCGCGCGGTCGTCGAACAGGTCGGGATGGACGGCTTCAACCGCGTGTGGACCTCTCCGAACACCCTCCCCACCAAGGCGGAGATCGCCAAACCGGCGGACTGGGTCGCACGGGTGCACCGCAAGGGCGAGCCGTGAAACGGCGTGGGGACGTGGTGAACCGAATCCGGCCGACGGCAGGCGAACGCCCCTCCAATCACCCGTCCGAGGGACCGTAGGCAATGGGTAGGCGTGCAATGCTCGGGGAACGGCCCGTTTCTGTCACCATCTACACACTCTGAGTGACCGACTCGGGCTCACCCCCGAAAAACTTCCGTGAAGGGAACCGGACATGGGTCCCCATCCTGCGGTCGCGGCGATACGCCTGGCGGTACGCCGCGTCCTCCACGACATCCTCGACGAGCAGAGCGCGCCGCACGCCGAGCTGCCCCGTCCCGAACTGCAGACCGCCCACGCGCAGACGCCGCACGCCGCGCAGCTGCCGTACGCCCCGCACTCGCCGTACGGCGACCACGCGCAGGAGACCACCCCCTCGCCCGGCCCGCGCACCGCGCGGCTCTCCGGGCAGCCCCCGCTCGGCGTGCCGACACCGAGCCGCGGCCGGCGCATCGCCGCCCGAGCCCCGCAGGGCTCGCAGGCGGCCCATGAGCGCCCGCCGTCGCCGGTCGTCCTCGTGGCCTGCTCCGGCGGGGCCGACTCCATGGCGCTCGCCTCCGCCCTCGCCTTCGAGGCCCCCAAGCTCGGCGTCCGGGCCGGCGGCATCACCGTCGACCACGGCCTCCAGGCCGGCTCCGACCTGCGCGCCGACGAGGTCGCCCAGCGGCTGCGCGAACTCGGCCTGGACCCGGTCGAGGCCGTCGCCGTCGCCGTGGGCCGCGACGGCGGTCCCGAGGCCGCCGCCCGCGACGCCCGCTACGCCGCCCTCGACGCCGCCGCCGAACGCCACGGCGCCGCCGCGATCCTGCTCGGCCACACCCGCGACGACCAGGCCGAGACGGTGCTGCTCGGCCTCGCCCGCGGCTCCGGCACCCGCTCCCTGTCCGGGATGGCCGCGGTCTCGGGGGCCGGCGGCCGTTACCGGCGCCCGTTCCTGCACATCGACCGGCAGACCGCCCGCAAGGCCTGCATGGCCCAGTCCCTGCCCGTCTGGGACGACCCGCACAACACCGACCCCGCCTACACCCGCTCCCGGCTGCGCCACGAGGGCCTGCCCGCCCTGGAGAAGGCGCTCGGCAAGGGCGTCGTCGAGGCCCTCGCCCGCACCGCCCAGCTCTCCCGCGACGACGCCGACGCCCTGGACGCCTGGGCCGGCCAGGCGGAGGCCGCCGTCCGCGACGACGCCGGCTGCCTGGAGTGCGCCAAGCTGCACGCGCTGCCCCCCGCCGTACGCCGCCGCGTGCTGCGCCGCGCCGCCATCGACGCCGGTGCTCCCGCCGGTTCCCTGTTCGCCCGCCACATCGAGGAAGTGGACCGGCTGATCACCGGCTGGCGCGGTCAGGGAGCCATCAACCTCCCCGGCAAAGTCGTCGCCCGGCGGCAGGGTGGCAGACTGGTGATTCGGCAAGGCTGAATCCTTCCCCCCGGGAAGGCGCCGGCCTCCCCTTCCGGGAGAGCCGGAACAGCCGGTGGGACGACCGACCGAAAGTGATGCGGGTGGACGCGAAAGACATGGGTGCCGACCTTCAGCAGGTACTCATCACCAAGGAAGAGATCGACGCCAAGCTGGCCGAGCTGGCCGCGAAGATCGACGCGGAGTACGCGGACAAGGACCTGCTGATCGTCGGCGTCCTCAAGGGCGCGGTCATGGTCATGGCGGACCTGGCACGGGCCCTGTCCACCCCCGTCACCATGGACTGGATGGCCGTTTCCTCCTACGGCGCGGGCACCCAGTCCTCCGGCGTCGTGCGGATCCTCAAGGACCTCGACACCGACATCAAGGGCAAGCACGTCCTGATCGTCGAGGACATCATCGACTCCGGCCTGACCCTGTCCTGGCTGATCAACAACCTCGGCTCCCGCGAGCCGGCGTCCCTCAAGGTGTGCACGCTGCTGCGCAAGCCGGACGCCGCCAAGGTCGCCATCGACGTGGAATGGGTCGGCTTCGACATCCCCAACGAGTTCGTCGTCGGCTACGGCCTGGACTACGCCGAGAAGTACCGCAACCTGCCGTTCGTCGGTACGCTCGCCCCCCACGTCTACGGCGGCTGACGCCGTCCGCCGCGGCGCCGCACGGTGATCGGGAACTCCAGCGGCACCGCGGGCGTTGGAGCATGCAGACGGGTACGCCGGCTCTCCCGTGCGGCTACGAGCCGCGATGCTGGGGTACCGTCAGAAGAACTGTCTTATCAAACTCACTATGGCAGGAGGGACGGGGCGGCACCGCTCCGTATGGATGGACGTGAAGCGATACTTCCGTGGGCCGGTCATGTGGATCGTGCTGGCCGTCCTTGCCGTGGTCGTGTTGATGCAGGTCGTCGGCTCGTCCGGCGGCTACAAGACGGTGGACACAGGCCAGGTCGTAGCCGCGATCAATGACAACCGGGTCCAGCAGGCCAAGCTGACCACCGGCGACGAGCAGACCATCAAGGTCGAGCTCAAGGACGGCCAGAAGGTCTCCGGCAGCTCGAAGATCCAGGCCAGCTACATCGGCGACCAGGGCGTCAACATCGCCAACACGCTGCAGGACAAGTTCCAGCACAAGCAGATCCCGGACGGCTACACGGTCTCGCCGTCCAAGCAGAACCCGTTCGTCGGCGTGCTGCTCTCCCTGCTCCCCTTCGTCCTCATCGTGGTCGTCTTCCTGTTCCTGATGAACCAGATGCAGGGCGGCGGCTCCCGGGTCATGAACTTCGGCAAGTCCAAGGCCAAGCTCATCACCAAGGACACCCCCAAGACGACCTTCTCGGACGTCGCCGGCGCCGACGAGGCCGTCGAGGAGCTCCAGGAGATCAAGGAGTTCCTCCAGGAGCCGGCCAAGTTCCAGGCCGTCGGCGCCAAGATCCCCAAGGGCGTCCTGCTCTACGGCCCGCCCGGCACCGGCAAGACGCTGCTGGCGCGCGCGGTGGCCGGCGAGGCAGGGGTCCCCTTCTACTCGATCTCCGGTTCCGACTTCGTCGAGATGTTCGTCGGTGTCGGTGCCTCCCGAGTCCGTGACCTGTTCGAGCAGGCCAAGGCGAACGCCCCGGCGATCGTCTTCGTCGACGAGATCGACGCCGTCGGCCGCCACCGCGGCGCCGGCCTCGGCGGCGGTCACGACGAGCGCGAGCAGACCCTGAACCAGCTGCTCGTCGAGATGGACGGCTTCGACGTCAAGGGCGGTGTGATCCTCATCGCCGCCACCAACCGGCCCGACATCCTCGACCCGGCCCTGCTGCGCCCGGGCCGCTTCGACCGCCAGATCGCGGTCGACCGCCCCGACATGCAGGGCCGCCTGGAGATCCTCAAGGTCCACCAGAAGGGCAAGCCGGTCGCCCACGACGTCGACCTGGCCGCCGTCGCCCGCCGCACCCCCGGCTTCACCGGTGCCGATCTGTCCAACGTCCTGAACGAGGCCGCGCTGCTCACGGCCCGCAGCGACCAGAAGCTGATCGACAACAAGATGCTGGACGAGGCGATCGACCGCGTGGTCGCCGGCCCGCAGAAGCGGACCCGGATCATGTCGGACAAGGAGAAGAAGATCACCGCGTACCACGAGGGCGGTCACGCCCTGGTCGCGGCGGCCTCGCCGAACTCCGACCCGGTCCACAAGATCACGATCCTGTCCCGCGGCCGTGCCCTGGGCTACACGATGGTGCTCCCGGACGAGGACAAGTACTCGACCACGCGCAACGAGATGCTCGACCAGCTGGCCTACATGCTGGGCGGCCGCGCGGCCGAAGAGCTGGTCTTCCACGACCCGACCACGGGTGCCGCGAACGACATCGAGAAGGCCACCACCACGGCCCGCGCCATGGTCACGCAGTACGGCATGACCGAGCGCCTGGGTGCCATCAAGTTCGGCGGCGACAACACCGAGCCGTTCCTCGGACGTGAGATGGCTCACCAGCGCGACTACTCGGAAGAGGTCGCCGCGCTGGTGGACGAGGAAGTCAAGAAGCTCATCGAGAACGCGCACAACGAGGCCTGGGAGATCCTGGTCGAGAACCGCGACGTCCTCGACAACCTCGTCCTGGCCCTGCTGGAGAAGGAGACCCTGGGCAAGGAGGAGATCGCCGAGATCTTCGCCCCGGTCGTCAAGCGCCCGCCGCGGCCCGCCTGGACCGGCTCCTCCCGCCGTACGCCGTCCACCCGTCCGCCGGTGCTCTCCCCCAAGGAGCTGGCCCTGACCAACGGGGCGAACGGCGCGGCGGCGGCCATCAGCACGGTGAAGTCCACCGCCACGGACTCCGCCCCGGCGCCGGAGCAGACCCCGGAGGAACGCCCGGACCACTGACGAAGAGCCGTGCGAGGTCCCACCGGCCCCGCACCGCCCCGGAATGTCTGCCGCGCCCCCCGGGTTCTAGCCTGGGGGGCGCGGCATTTCGTATGCCCCGGCATTTCGTATGCCCGCGGTTGAGACAGACAGGAACGAGGCTTCACATGACCGACCCCGTGACGCTGGACGGCGAGAGCACCATCGGCGAGTTCGACGAGAAGCGCGCCGAGAACGCCGTGCGCGAGCTCCTCATCGCGGTCGGCGAGGACCCGGACCGCGAGGGCCTGCGCGACACCCCTGCGCGGGTCGCGCGGGCGTACAAGGAGATATTCGCGGGGCTGTGGCAGCAGCCGGAGGACGTCCTGACGACGACGTTCGACCTGGGCCACGACGAGATGGTGCTCGTGAAGGACATCGAGGTGTACTCGACCTGTGAGCACCATCTCGTCCCGTTCCGGGGGGTCGCTCACGTCGGCTACATCCCGTCCACCAGTGGCAAGATCACGGGTCTGTCCAAGCTGGCCCGGCTCGTGGACGTCTACGCCCGCCGCCCGCAGGTGCAGGAACGGCTCACCACGCAGATCGCCGACTCGCTGATGGAGATCCTGGAGCCGCGCGGCGTGATCGTCGTCGTGGAGTGCGAGCACATGTGCATGTCGATGCGGGGCATCCGCAAGCCCGGTGCCAAGACCATCACCTCGGCGGTGCGCGGTCAGCTGAGGGACGCGGCGACGCGCAACGAGGCGATGAGCCTCATCATGGCGCACTGACGCGGCACCGACGCCTCCGGTGGCTGTCAGGCCACCGGTTCCGTCCCCGGGTGGTCCTGGTCGTCGTCCTCGGGGAGTTTGCAGACGCGTTCCAGGAACAGGGCCGCCGCTATCACCGCAAGGCCCGCGACGACCGAGAATCCGGCGTAGATCGCCTGGTCGCGGCGGGCGGGGATGTCGAGGAGCTCCAGCAGGAAGACGCCCGTGCCGCCGTACATGCCGGCGACGAGGGCGGCGACCAGGGCGCTCGCCTGACCGAAGACCACCGCGCGGGCGGCCATCAGCGGGTCCACGCCCTTGGCGCCGGGGCGGCGCTCGCGCTGGGCCTTCAGCCGGGCGCGCAGGGAGAGGGCCGTGGACAGCAGGACCGCGGCGATCAGGGCGAGGACGATGGGGGCGGCCAGGGGGACGCTGGGCAGTGTCCCCACCCCGTTCCACAGGCGGGCGCCCGCCCAGGACAGCACTCCGGCGACGACGAACACGCCGATCAGCACCCTGATGCGCAGCTCTTTCACGGTGTCCCTTCAGCTCCCCCGGACCGTGGGTCGGGCATGAGCGGCTCGTCCCGGCCCGCTCACGGGTCCGTCCGTGCCGTACGTCGTCTGATCTTTCTCGACCTTAACGACTACTCGGGCAGCCGGAGTTCCAGATCCGCGCGCGGCTCCACACCCGCACGGGTGAGAGCGGTCAGCAGGGCGGCCACGGGGCCGCGGCCCGGCAGCTGGGCCTCGGGGTCCACGTCGTGCCACGGGGCGAGGACGAAGGCGCGTTCGTGGGCGCGCGGATGAGGGAGCGTGAGACGCGGGTCGTCGGAGACGACATCGGCGTAGGCGACGATGTCGACGTCGATGGTGCGCGGACCCCAGCGCTCGTCCCGGACCCGGTGGAAGGCCTCCTCGATGGCGTGGGCGCGCTCCAGGAGGGAGGACGGCGGCAGCGTCGTCTTCAGGACCACCACCGCGTTGAAGTACGACGGCTGGGAGCCGGGCTCGACGCCCCACGGCTCCGTCTCGTAGACGGGGGAGACCGCCTTGATGCGCACGCCCGGGGTGTCCTCCAGGGCGTCGACGGCGCCCTGGAGGGTCTCCAGGCGGTTGCCGAGGTTGGAGCCGAGGGAGATCACGGCCCGTTTCGGGTTCTGCAGGGTGGTGTCGGCGGCGTCGACCTTCTCGACGACGGAGGCGGGCACCGGCTGGACGGTCGGGTCGGGGGGTCCCTGGGCGAAAGGTGCGCTCATACTCGGCTCCGGGTGATGGTGACGGTCACGTCGTCGAAGGGGACCGTGATCGGCGCGTCCGGCTTGTGGACGCAGACCTCGACCTCCTGGACCCCCTCGTGCTTCAGGCAGACGTGGGCGATGCGCTCGGCGAGCGTCTCGATGAGGTTCACGGGCTCGCCCTCCACCACGGCCACGACCTCCTCGGCCACGATGCCGTAGTGCACGGTCTTCGCCAGGTCGTCGTCGGCCGCGGCCCGGCGGGTGTCCACGCCCAGGACGAGGTCCACCAGGAAGGTCTGGCCCTCCTCGCGCTCCTTGGGGAACACCCCGTGGTGCCCGCGAGCCTTCAGGCCGCGCAGCGCGACACGATCCACGCGAATCACTCCTGCAATCGTCGGTGACGGCCGGTCGCTGCCGCGTGCGGGCGGCACACCGGTCGTCAACGAATCTACCTGCGGACACTGACAGTGCCGGGTCCCGGGCACGGTCCCGTGAGCCGGGCCGGGCAGGTTTCACCGTGCGTTTCCCCTGGAGAACCCGCTTGCTCACCGGCCGGCGGCCGCTTCTGCCGCCGAGCCCGTGATTCCGGCCACGTCCGGCGCTCGCCGGCGTTCCTCGTTGGTGCGCCTACCCACTCAGGCGGGGGTCTCGCCGTCCCCGGCCTCCTCGTCCTCGTCGCTCTCGGCCAGGACGGGGGAGGCGTGGTGGGACCAGAGCTTCCACCCGAGCGGTGTGCGCCGGAACACATTGGTGGCGACGACCAGCTGGCCGACCAGCGGGCCGAGCTCGCCGCCGTCGTCGGGGGCGCCGCCGCTGAGGATGTTCTCGGTGCAGGTCACCAGGGCGGTGTCGCCCGTGACCGAGACATGCACATCGGTGAGGAAGAACTGGATGTACTCGGTGTTCGCCATGATCAGCGCGTAGGAGCGCAGAACCTCGCCGCGGCCGGTGAGCACCGGCCAGCCGGGGTGCACGCAGGAGACCACCCCCGTGTCGGCCGGGTCGTGGTACTCCTCGTCGACGCCCAGGTCGGACGGGGTGAGCCAGAGCGAGGACAGCCCCTCGAAGTCACCCTGCTCCAGTGCCTCGTAGAAGGCCGTGTTGGCGGCCTCGACCTCCTCGACGTCGGTGTGGGGGGCGCTCACCGGTGTCCTTCACAGGAGCGGGAGGCGGTCTCGGTGGTGTGCGTGTCACCGGCGGGGGCGTTCTGGTGGCCGCGCGCCTGCTCCACGGCGCGTGCGACCCGTACCGCGTCCGCCGTCGCGCGTACCTCGTGGACGCGCACCGCCCATGCGCCGGCGTGCGCCGCGAGCGCGGAGACGGCGGCGGTGGCGGCGTCACGCTCGCGCGCGGGCGGAGGCGCGCCCTGGGGGCCGGCCAGCACCCGGCCGAGGAACCGCTTGCGGGAGGCGGCGACCAGCACGGGGTGGCCGAGGACCAGCAGGCGGTCGAGGTGGGCCAGGAGCTCCAGGTCGTGCTCGGCCTCCTTGGAGAAGCCGAGGCCCGGGTCGACCACGATCCGGTCGGGGGCGATGCCGCCGTCCAGAACGGCCTCCACGCGCGCGTGCAGCTCGTCGACTACCTCGGTGACGACGTCCGCGTACACGCCCTGGACATTGCCGCCCTGAAGAAAGCCGCGCCAGTGCATGACGACGAACGGAGCGCCGGCGTCGGCCACCACGGGGATCATGGCGGGGTCGGCGAGGCCGCCGCTGACGTCGTTGACCAGCGCGGCTCCGGCCGCGAGGGCCTCCTCGGCGACGCGGGCGCGCATCGTGTCGACGGAGATCGTGACGCCCTCGGCGGCGAGGCCGCGGACGACGGGGATGACCCGCCGGAGCTCCTCGTCCTCGTCGACGCGGGTGGCGCCCGGGCGCGTGGACTCGCCACCGACGTCCACCAGGTCGGCACCCTGCGTGACCAGGTCGAGGCCGTGCTTGACGGCTAGGGTCGTGTCGAACCAGCGGCCGCCGTCGGAGAAGGAGTCGGGGGTCACGTTCACGACCCCCATGACCGCACACCGGTCCCACGCCGGAAGCCCCTCCACTGCCCCGCGCCCGCTCAGGTTGCTCATATGTTCAGCGTAGGCCCAGGCCCACCCCGTCACTGCCGCGACCCGGACCCCGCCCCCACGACCCCTCGGCCAGGGACCCCGCCCGCAGGACGGGGCTCAGGCCCGAGCGGCCAGGTGCCCGAGAAGGGCGCCCGAGCCGCCCTGCGAGACGGAGACGGGCGGGAGGCGAGACGGGCGGGAGGCCCGAGACAGAGCGCGGCCGAGACAGGGCGCGGCCGAGAAGGGCGCGGGGCCGAGGAAGGGTGTGGGGCTGAGGCAGAGGGCGGGGCCGAGACAGGGGGAGGGGCCGAGACAGGGGGAGGGGCCGAGACCGCCGGTGGGGTCCCGAGAGTGCGGGCCCGAGAGGGCTGGGGGGCCAAAAGAGGGTAGCGAGCTCCAAGTCCGCTTGCGGGGCTCGTGGTGGCTCGTGAGGCCGGGACGGGTGGGCGGCTCGAGGCGGGGCTTGGCCGAGGCGGCCGGCGGGGTGCCGAGGCGGCTGCAGGGCCCAAGGGAGTTGCGAGGCTCAGGTCTGCTTGCGGGCCAAGTGTGCCTGCGGGGCTCGGGGCGGCTCGAGACACCGGTGTGGGCCGAGACGGCCGGTGCGGCGACGGGGCGGGGCGCCCGGCCTGGACGACCGCCGGCCGGGCCGGGCAGACGCGGGTCTGGGATGTCTGCGGTCGCGAGACCGGTGCGCGGCGAGAGCCGGGGGAGAGGCGGAGGCGCGGGTGTCGGGGGCCGAAAGGGGTGCGGGTCCGAGAGGGGGAGGGGCCCGAGAGAGGCGCCTGGGCTGGAGGGGCAGGGCGCTCTCTCGGGCCGGTACGGGGTCAGGCCGCGCGGATGTCGCGTTCCGCGACCGCGTGGGGGCACGGGCGCTGTGCGGTGCGGCGGTGGCGCAGGAAGCGCGGGAGCGGGAGGGCGAGGTCGACGAAGCCCTCCGCCTGCATGGCGGCGAAGCCGATGCGGGGCAGGTCGCCGGAGGCGCGGTAGACGACGAACCGCGGCTCCCAGCGCGGCTGGAACTTGGCGTTGAACTTGTACAGCGACTCGATCTGGAACCAGCGCGAGAGGAACACCAGCAGCCCGCGCCAGGCCCGCAGCACCGGACCCGCACCGATCTTCTCGCCGCGTGCCAGCGCCGAGCGGAACATCGCGAAGTTCAGCGACACCCGGGTGATGCCGAACTTCGGCGCGGCCTGCAGCGCCGCCACGATGAGCAGCTCGTTCATGCCGGGGTCGGCCGAGCGGTCGCGGCGCATCAGGTCCAGGGAGGCGCCGTCCTCCCCCCAGGGGACGAAGTGCAGGACCGCCTTCAGGTCGCCGTACTCGCCCGGCTCGTCGTCCTGCTTGTGCGCGGTCGCTATGAGGCAGTCGCCGTCGGAGGGGTCGCCGATGCGGCCGAGCGCCATGGAGAAGCCTCGCTCGGTGTCGGTACCCCGCCAGTCCTCGGCGGCCCGCCGGATCCGTTCCAGCTCGGCGTCGCCGAGGTCACGAACGCGCCGCACCCGCGTTTCGTAGCCGGCCCGTTCGATGCGCTTGACCATCTGGCGGACGTTGCGCATCGCGCGTCCGGCGAGCGAGAAATCCGCGACGTGGACCACCGCCTCGTCGCCCAGCTCCAGCGCGTCCAGGCCGGTCTCCCGGGTCCACACCTCGCCGCCGGTCTCGGAGCAGCCCATGACGGCGGGCGTCCAGGAGTGGGCCTTGGCCTCGTCCATGAACCGCTCGATGGCGCCAGGCCAGGCCTCGACGTCGCCGATCGGGTCACCGCTGGCGAGCATCACGCCGGAGACGACGCGGTACGTCACCGCCGCCTTGCCGCTGGGCGAGAACACCACGGCCTTGTCGCGGCGCAGCGCGAAGTGGCCCAGGGAGTCCCGGGCGCCGTGCTTGGCCAGCAGGGCGCGCAGCCTGCTCTCGTCCTCCTCGGTCAGACGTGCGGCCGGGTGCTCGGGGCGGAACGCCAGGTAGATCGTGGTGACCGCGGTGAGCCAGCCGAGCGCGCCGAGCGAGAAGGCGACCGTCCAGGACGTGTTGCCCTGGTAGTCGACCGGGCCCTCGAAGCCGAACAGGCCGTAGACGACGTGGGTGAGCCGGTCGGCCACGCTCGGGTTGCCGACCATGCGGTGCGCGTGGACGCTCACGATGAGCATGCCCAGCGCCAGCGAACCCGCGCTCATGAGCACGAAGTTGGCCAGCGCCCGCCACCGGCTGCGCGGGTCCGGCAGGGCCGCGAACTCCTTGCGGTGGACCAGCAGCGGCGCCAGCAGCGCCAGTGAGATGATCACACCGACCACGGAGTGCCGGTAGACGAACTCGGCCGCCGCGCCCGCCGGAAGCAGCGCCACGGCGGCGCGCCAGGCCCGCCGCTTGCGTCGCTTCAGCCCGTGCGCGAGCAGCAGCAACAGCACGCCCGCGCTGAGGGACAGCGCCGCGGCGAACGGGCCGAAGGATCCGGGCAGCACCTCGGCGAGGGCGTGCATCCGGCTGTGCCGGAAGCGCGGAAAGACACCCGCCGCAATGTCCAGGACGCCCACGACGGCGGCGGCCCTGCCGACGAGAGCGGGGACGGCCTCGGGGCGCGGACCGCGGAGTATGCGGCGCATCCGACGGGATCGACCCGGAACCTCGCCCGACATTTCCCCATCTATCCTGACAGACATCGCATCCCGTAGTTCTGCGAGAGACCTTGAATCCGGTGCCGATCGGGGCATCCGGCGACATTGCGCCCTCTAGGACGGTGTCTGGGGGAGAGAGGTTCACTCCCCACCGGAAAACCGGGTCAAAGGCCAGGGAAAGCCCGGGGCAAGCCCTCGCCAAGGATGCGTCGGTGGCTCCCGGGGGAAGTGCAGGCAGGAAAGAGCCCATGGGTCTCACGAGCAAAAAAGTGCTGGTACTGGCGGTCGCGCTCGCCGTGCTGCTGTTCGTCGCCACGGTGTGGCTGTGGCCGCGCCTGGCGCGCCGCAACTGGCGGGCCGTCAGCGGGCGCGTCGGCATCCTGCTGGCCACGCAGACGGTGATCTTCGCCTGCGTCGGCCTCGCCACCAACCAGGCTTTCGGCTTCTACGCCAGTTGGGCGGACCTGTTCGGGCAGGAGACCGACCAGGGCGTCGTCGTCGACCACTCGGCCAACGGCGGCACCGGCGGCCCGCTCCAGGTGGTCGCCACCCAGGCGATGAAGGTGACCGGCAAATCCCGGCCGCAGATGTCCGGCCAGATCCAGAAGGTCGACATCGTGGGCCGTACGACCCATATCGCCACCTCCGCCTTGATCTACCTGCCGCCGGAGTACTTCCAGCCGCAGTACCGCACGCGCACCTTCCCGGCGACCGTGGTCCTCACCGGGTATCCGGGCATCGCCCAGTCGCTCGTCAGCAAGCTCAACTACCCCCGTACGGCGCTGGATCTGGCCAAGGACGGGCGGATGCAGCCGATGATCCTGGTGATGCTGCGGCCCACCGTGGCGCCGCCGCGCGACACGGAGTGCGTGGACATCCCGCGCGGCCCGCAGGCCGAGTCGTTCTTCGCCAGGGATCTTCCCGACGCCGTCCTCGCCCACTACCGGGTCGGAAAAAAGCCGGGCAGCTGGGGCATCGCCGGTGATTCCACAGGTGGTTACTGCGCGGTGAAACTCGCCATGCACCATCCCGAGGTGTACGCGGCCGGTGCGGGACTGTCGCCGTACTACAAGGCTGCGCTCGATCCGACCACCGGTGATCTCTTCCACGGGAACAGGAATCTGAAGAATCGCGCCGACCTGATGTGGAGCATCAAGCACATGCCCGCTCCCGACACTTCACTGCTCGTCACGAGCAGCAGGCACGGCGAGACCGACTACAAGGCAACGCTGAAGTTCATAGACGCCGTCAGGGCGACGAACAAGACCCGTATCGCCTCGATCGTCCTGGACAGCGGCGGCCACAACTTCAACACCTGGAAGCGCGAGATCCCGGCGATGCTCCAGTGGCTCAGCGGGCGGCTGAGCGACCGCTGAAAATGATCTTGAAGAGGGGAGTGCGGGCTCCGGAGAAGGCCGGGAGCGGGCCCGCGAAGAAGAACGGGAAAAGGGCCGGGATCCCGTGGCGGTCTTTTTGCGGGGCGGGGCACCACGATTCGCCTACGCGCGGTAAGTTTCTGGCCATGCCACGTGGACGTCACCGCCATTCCCCGCCCTTGCACAGGCTGCTGCCTCCTTCGGCGATCGCCGGCGTCTCCCTCGTCTGCGCCCTGGGTCCCTGGGTGTTCACGGCACCGGTGGTGCTGCGGTCCCTCGCCGCGGCCGCCGCGCTGACCGCGCTCACCGGTGCGGTCGTCATGCGCCGCTGGGACGCACAGGCCGGCCGCACGGTCGCCGACCTCACGCGCGCGCGGGCGAGCGACGAGTGGCGCTTCGAGGAACGCGTCGCCGAACTCGAGTCCGACCTTGAGGAGTCGCGCGAACTCCGCGTCCGCCTCGAGCACAAGCTGCGGGCCAAGCGCAAGGAGCTGGCGGGGCTGCGCAACGAGCACGCGGCCCTGCTGCGCCGGTACGCCACCGCGGAGACCGAGCGCGCCAGCGCCCTGGAGGGCCGCCGCCTGCTGGAGCTGGAGGCCGCGCCCGACGCCCGCGCGCTGCCGGCCGCCCTCGCCGACCGGGCGGCCGCGACGACCGGCACCGAGGCCGTCGACGCCGAGGCCGTTGACGCGGAGGCCGTTGACGCGGAGGCCGCAGGCGCCACGGAGGCTGTGGCGATCGATGGTGTGGCGGAGGAGTCCGTGGCCGCGACTCCGGGCGTGTTCTCCCCGGAGGGCTCCGAGCTGTTCCTGCGCGCCAAGGCCGCGCTGTCGCGGTTCGCCGGGGACGCCGAGCCCGCGAAGGAAGCAGCGGTCGCCGGTGCGGCAGCCGGCACGGCCACCGACGGCGACGCGGACGCCGCGCCGGAGGACGAACCACAGGGGCAGCCGGTGGCGGGCGCCGCGCCCCCGCGCGCGGCCGCCCCCCCCCCCCCCCCGGCGGGCGCGCGCGCGCCCGGGGGGGGCGCCGGGGGGCC
>NZ_JAVACL010000060.1:0-33897 GCF_032658145.1 Streptomyces sp. MK7 | reverse complement strand
TAAGGCCGGGGTATCCACGAAGGAGAGACCCGATGACGACGACCCCGTCCGAGGCAGGAGTGCCCCACCCCGCCGACGCCGAACTTTTCCGGCTGTTCACTCCGGAAGGACAGCGCGACCCGTTCCCGAGCTATGCGCGGCTGCGCGCCATCGCACCCGTCCACGTGAGCGAAGCGCTCGGCGGCGCGTTCGTGACCGGGTACGACGCCGCGTGCGCGGTGCTGTCCGGCGAGAAGTTCGGCACGGTGGGCGCTAAGTGGTTCGACAAGAACCAACCGGGCTGGCGCGACAGTCCGCTGCTGGTCAGCGTCTTCTCCTCGCTGGCCGGGGCGAACGCCCCCGACCACACACGGCTGCGCAGGCTGGTCGCGCGCGCGTTCAACGTCCGGCAGATCGAGCAGGTCCGGCCCTACACCGCCCAGCTGACCGAGCAGGCCCTGGACGCCATGGCCGAGCGGGCCGCCGGCGGCGAAGCGGCGGACATTCCCTCGCAGTTGGCTCTGCCGGTGACGATGGGGACCATCGCCCGCCTGGTGGGCGTACCGCCGCAGGACCTGGGCCCCTTCGACGCGTGGATCCGCAAGGCCGGCGTCGTCTTCGAGGTGTCGGTGCCGCCCGAGGTGCTGGCCGAGGCCGACGCCGCGTACACCCACGTACTGGACTACTTCACCGAGCTGGTCGCCGAACGCCGCAAGTCACCGGGCGACGACCTGTTGTCCGCGCTGATCGCGGTACGCGACGCGGACGGTGACCGGCTCGGCGCGCAGGAACTGGTCGACCTGCTCGCCTTCGTCTTCGGGTCGGGGTTCGAGACGACCGCGGGGCTGATCGGCAACACCGTGGTCACGCTCGCCTCGCAGCCGGACCAGATGGCCGAGCTGCGGACCATCCTGGCAACGTCACCGGACAAGCTGGGCCCGGTGATCGACGAACTGGGCCGCTTCGACGGGTCGGTGCAGGCCACCCGGCGGATGGCGCTCGAGGACGTGGAGGTCGGCGGTGTCCGGATCCCCGCGGGCACCGGCACGATCGTCTTCCTGGGCGGGGCCAACCGTGATCCCGCCCGCTTCCCCGACCCGGACCGGCTCGATCTGCACCGCGCGGACGCCCGCCCCCTGAACATGGGGCTCGGCGTCCACTACTGCCTGGGTGCGGCGCTGGCCCGGCTCGAGATGGAGGAGGTGCTGCGCCGCCTGTACGGCCGCCATCCCCGTCTGCGTCTGGCGGACACGCCGGTCCGTACTCCTGGCCTGCAGTTGTACCGGTACGAGTCGATCCCGGTCGCCCTGAGCTGACGGGGCACCAAGGCGAGGGCGAGCGATCCGGCCGGCCGCGCTGCCTGCCGGATCGCTCGCTCTACGAGCGCACCGGGAAGCGTCTGTCCGGGCCCGGGTCGGGCTGACGGCGGTCGCAGGGGACGACCACGGGGGCGGCGGCGCCCAGCGGCCAGACACGGGCGAGGCTCTCCGCTCGGCGTCCGTCGAGCGGCATGTGCAGGGGGCCGCCCTTGTGGCGTACCGCGACCGCGCCGCCCGGCGCCGCGGCACCGTGGTCCGCCTCCCAGGGACCGGATCGGACGATGCGGCGTTCCACCTCGCTGAAGTCCCAGGGCAGACCGGTGGGTGCCAGCAGCGCGGCCACGTCGCCGAACGTGGCCTCCGTGACGTCGTCCTGGACGTCCGGCACGAAGACGCCTTGCGACCAGAGAATGGACACACCGCGCGACATCCGCGGTTTGACCATCACCACGTGCAGCAGGCTGTGTTCCGAGGCCAGCGGGATCGCGTGGCGGACCGCTGCCAGACTGCACGGCCGGGCGTCCAGAAAGACCAGGATCCGTTTCACAGCCGTCTCAGCTCCAGGTGATCAAGCGCTTGGGACGTTCCAGAACGGCCGCGGTGTCGGCGAGGACCCTGGCGCCGAGTTCGCCGTCGACGATGCGGTGGTCGAAGGAGAGCGAGAGGGTGGTGACCTGGCGTGGCTTCACCTTGCCCCGGTGGACCCAGGGCCGGGGTTTGATCGCGCCGACGGCGAGGATCGCGGACTCGCCGGGGTTGAGGATCGGGACACCGGTGTCGATGCCGAAGACACCGATGTTCGTGAGGGTGACCGTGCCGCCCTGCATCGCGGCGGGGGACGTCCTGCCCTCGCGTGCCGTGGCCACCAACTCGCCCAGCGCCTGCGCCAGTTCGGGCAGTGTCTTGGCGTGCGCGTCCTTGATGTTCGGCACGATCAGACCGCGTGGCGTGGCCGCGGCGATGCCGAGGTTCACATAGTTCTTCTGGACGATCTCCTGGGCCGGCTCGTCCCACGAGGCGTTGATCCGGGGGTTGCGCCTGATGGCCACCAGCAGCGCCCTGGCGACCATGAGCAGCGGGTTGACGCGCAGGCCCGCCATGTCCGTGTCGGCCTTGAGCTGATCGACGAGCTTCATCGTGCGCGTCACGTCGACCGTGACGGACTCACTGGCGTGCGGGGCGGTGAAGGCGCTGTTGACCATCGCGGCGGCCGTCGCCTTGCGGACGCCCTTGACCGGAATCCGGGTCTCCCTGGCGTCGGTGACCACCGGGACGACGGCCGGAGCGGCGGCCGGAGCGGCGGCCGGAGCGGCGGCCGGACGGACAAGGGCGTGAACGTCGTCACGGGTGACGATGCCACCGGGGCCGGTGGGAGTGACCGTGGCCAGGTCGACCCCGAGGTCCTTCGCGAGTTTGCGTACCGGCGGTTTGGCCAGCGCCCGCAGAGTCGGTGCCGCGGCCCCCGGCGGTACGGAAGCCGGGCGGCGCGGCCGGCGGGCCGTGGCGGATTCGGCGACTCCGTAGCCCACCAGCACCGGGGTACGGCCTGCGGGCCCGGGCTCGGGCTCGGGCTCGGGCTCGGCGGACTTCACGGCGACGGTGATGATCACCTGGCCGACGTCGACGGTGGTGCCCTCGGGGAACCGCAGCTCCTCGACCACCCCGTCGAACGGGATCGGCAGTTCCACCGCGGCCTTGGTCGTCTCGACCTCGCACACGACCTGCCCGTCGGTGACCGTGTCACCGGGCCGCACGTACCACTTGAGGATCTCGGCCTCGGTCAGGCCCTCGCCCACGTCGGGCATCTTGAACTCGCGAACCATGGTTCCTCGGCCCTTCCCTCAGTACGCCAGCGAGCGGTCGACGGCGTCGAGCACCCGGTCCAGGCCCGGCAGGTACTCCTCCTCCAGACGCGCCGGCGGATACGGCGCGTGGTAGCCGCCGACCCGCAGCACCGGCGCCTCCAGGTGGTAGAAGCACCGCTCGGTGATCCGGGCCGCCAGCTCCGCGCCGGAGCCGAAGAAGACCGGCGCCTCGTGCACCACCACGAGCCGCCGTGTCTTGTCCACCGACTTCTGCACGGCGTCGAAGTCCATCGGCGAGATCGACCGCAGGTCGAGGACCTCCAGGGACTTGCCCTCCGCACCGGCCGCGGCCGCCGCCTCCTGGCAGACCCTCACCATCGGCCCGTACGCGACCAGCGTGAGATCCGTACCCTCCCGCACGACCTGCGCCTTGTGCAGATCGCCGGGCACGGCCCCCTTGTCGACCTCGCCCTTGTCCCAGTAACGGCGCTTGGGCTCGAAGAAGATCACCGGGTCGTCGCTGCGGATGGCCTGCTGGAGCATCCAGTACGCGTCCGACGAGTTCGAAGGCGAGACCACCCTCAATCCCGCGACGTGCGCGAACAGCGCCTCGGGCGACTCACTGTGGTGCTCGACCGCGCCGATGCCACCGCCGTACGGGATCCGGATCACCACCGGAACCCTGACCTTGCCCAGCGAGCGGGCGTGCATCTTCGCGAGCTGCGTGACGATCTGGTCGTACCCCGGGAAGACGAACCCGTCGAACTGGATCTCCACGACCGGCCGGTAGCCGCGCAGCGCGAGACCGATCGCCGTGCCGACGATGCCGGACTCGGCGAGAGGGGTGTCGAAGACCCGGTCCTCGCCGAAGTCCTTCTGCAGCCCGTCGGTGACACGGAAGACACCGCCGAGCTTGCCGATGTCCTCGCCCATGAGAATGACCTTCGCATCGTTCTCCATGGCGGTCCGGAGGGACTCGTTGATCGCCTTGGCGATCGGAAGCTTCTCGACAGCCATGACCGTCAGGCCTCCTCATCCGCGAACGAAGCCCGGTAGGCGGCGAACTGGGCCCGCTCCTCGTCGACGAGCGCGTGCCCGTCCGCGTACACGTGGTCGAACATCGCCGTCGGGGCGGGCAACGGCATCGACCTCACGGCCTTTCTGACCCGACGGGCCAGCTCCTCGCTCTCGGCCTCCAGAGAGGTGAAGTACTCCTCGTCGGCCAGGCCTTCCTTCTCCAGGTAGGTCCGCAGGCGCAGGATGGGGTCCTTCGCCTCCCACTCGGCCCGCTCGCCGTCGGCCCGGTACCTCGTCGGGTCGTCGGAGGTGGTGTGGGCGCCCATGCGGTACGTGAACGCCTCGATCAGCGTCGGACCCTCACCGTTGCGCGCCCGCTCCAGCGCCCACCGGGTCACGGCCAGGCACGCGAGCACGTCGTTGCCGTCCACGCGCACGCCCGGGAAACCGAAGCCCTGGGCGCGCTGGTACAGCGGCACCCGGGTCTGCTTCTCGGTCGGCGCCGAGATCGCCCACTGGTTGTTCTGGCAGAAGAACACCACCGGCGCGTTGTAGACCGCCGAGAAGGTGAACGCCTCGTTCACGTCGCCCTGGCTGCTGGCACCGTCGCCGAAGTACGCGAGCACCGCCGCGTCCGCGCCGTCCTTCGCCAGGCCCATCGCGTAGCCGGTGGCATGCAGGGACTGCGAGCCGATGACGAGGGTGTACAGGTGGAAGTTGTTGCCGGCCGGGTCCCAGCCGCCGTTGTTCACACCGCGGAACATGGCCAGCAGGTTCGTCGGGTCGACACCGCGGCACCAGGCGACGCCGTGCTCGCGGTAGCTCGGTACGACGTAGTCGTCGTCGCGCACCGCCCGGCCCGACCCGATCTGGGCGGCCTCCTGCCCCAGCAGCGGCGCCCACAGGCCCAGCTCGCCCTGCCGCTGCAGGGTCGTGGCCTCCGTGTCGAAGCGGCGGGTCAGGACCATGTCGCGGTGCAGACCGCGCAGTTCCTCGGGGGTCAGGTCCACCTGATGGTCCGGGTGCTCCACTCGCTCGCCCTCGGGCGTCAGCAACTGGATCGCGGACGGCCGGACGGGGCTGGCGGCTGCGGTGCCCTTCATGCCGTGCCCTCCGCCCTTGCCTTGATCGCCAGGTTGAACTGCTCGAATGCCGCTGCCGTCTTGGCCAGCATCGAGCCGAGCAGAGGGGGAAGCAGCCCGGTGAAGGTCTCCCGGTGCCTCAACGTCGCACCGTGCGGGGCGGGTTCGATGATGAACTCGTGCCGCCCGTCGAAGACCTTCGGTATCCGGAACTGGCCGAGCCACTGGAGGTGGCGGCCGGGCTCCACCGCGGTCACGCGGGGGGTGAACGTCATCGCCCGGTCTTCCAGACGCATCGTGATCTCCAGGAGAGTGCCCCGGACAGCCGCGCCCCGGGCATGGACGATGAAGGGGTTCCATTCCGCGTAGCGGTCGAAATCGACCAGGATCTTCCAGACGTCGTTCGTGTCGGCGCAGATGTCGACGGAGGTCTCGATCAGTCGCATGGCGCGGGGCTTCTCTCCGGTGTCATAAGGCGTCGTCAGCCTTCGGTGGTCACAGGGGCCACGGCCTGGATCTCCTGGACGAGATCGCGTGTGAGGCGCTTCAGCTCCCGGCTGCCCTGGAAGTAGAAGTGGCCGCCGCCGTACACGCGCTGCCGGGTCCCGATCCGTGTCTCCGCGGCCCATCCCGACATCGTCGACAGCGGCGCCCAGGCGTCGTCCGTACCGCAGAACACCGTCATCGGGCAGGACAGGGGGGCACGGCCGGCGTCCGGCTCGTAGGACTCCGCCGCCCGCAGGTCCGCCCGGGTGATGCCGAGGAAGCGGTCCCGGAACTCCGGTATGTCGCCGAGGCGTTCCGGGGTGCCGCCCATGGCGACCAGGGCCCTCATCAGCTGCTCGTCGTCCAGCTCCGAGAGCTTGGGGACCCGGCGGACGCTCGGCGGCACCCGGCCCGATACGCCGACCCACAGGGGGGTGCGGCCCATGCTCTCGAGGACCCGGCCGACCTCCAGGGCGACCAGGGCGCCGAAACTGTGGCCGAACAGTGCGACCGGCCGGCCGTCGAGCCACGGCTCCATGTCCGCCACCGCTCGCCCGACGACCTGGTCGATGTGTTCCAGGGGCTGCTGGCCGTGGCGCTTGCCCCGGCCCGGCAGGTCGAGCAGCAGGAGCTCCCAGCTCTGCGGCAGTTCCCTGATCATGGGGTAGTAGGCCGCGGCGGAGCCTCCGGCGTGGTGGAAGCCGAACAGCCGCATGTCAGGGTCGTCGCTCCGGTGCGGGCGCACGAACGGGTTCATATGCACAGCTCCTTGTCCGTCTGCGCTGCCTGGTGGCGGATGATGTAGCCGCTCAAGCGGTCGAAGAGCTCGGTCAGCGTGAGTTCGACGTCGAACTCCTCGATCGGCACTTCGATCTGGTACTCGTCCTCGATGCCGATGGTGAGCTGCATCGCGGTGAACGAGTCGCCGCCGGCGTCCAGGAACGTCCGGGCCGGGTCCAGCGCGTCGTCGGCGTGCATCACCTTGCGCAGCTCCGCGTCCAGGAAGTCGATGACGCTCTGCCGGTCGAGGCCCGCACCCGTGGCTGCCGGCTGCTCGTCGTCCGGGCCGCCGGCGGCCGCACCGTCGATCGACGGCTCGTCGATCCAGCAGCGCTTGCGCAAGAAGGCGTACGTCGGCAGGTTCCAGGGGCGTCCCGTGCCCGGCGGGCGCACTCCTTCGAAGCGCAGGTTCGCGCCGCTGGTGAACAGCTCGGCGAGGATGCCGAGCAGCAGTTCCGCGCCGGCCTCGGTGTCCTGCGTCAGCAGCGGCCGGACCTGGCCCGCCCACTCCAGCTCCGCCACCGTCCTGGGAGTGCGCGGTGCGCCCGAGGCGGTACGCACTCGCAGGCCGAGCGGCTTCAGCGCTTCGGCCAGCCGGTCCGCGGCCTGCTCGGGAAGCTTCTTCAGGCCCTGGCGCAGCGCGGGGTGAGCGTCCAGCAGCGCCTCGACCGACTTCTGCAGCAGCGTGGGGTCGTCGGTGACGCGCAGCGTGACCTCGGCGGTGGCCTGCCGTGCGGTGGGCGCCGTGTAGGCCTCGGCAGCCTTGACGAGTCGCTCCGCCAGCTCCTGGGGGGTCGCGGCCGTGACAGCGATGCGGTGCTCGAAGGCGACGCGGCCGTCGCGCAGGGTGGCACAGACCTCGGCCAGCCGGTGCTCGTCCACGCCTGCGAGATACGCCACCGTGTCGGTCACGAGCGCCTTGAGGCTGTCGGGATTCTTGGCGGACAGAGTGAGCAGCTCGGTGGCCGGGCCGCGGCCGGCGGCGTCGGCCGGGGCCGCCTCGTACGCCTCGAGGACCGCGTGCGCGTTGGTGCCGCTCATCCCGAACGCGCTGACGCCGGCGATGCGACGGTCGTAGGTGTCCGGCCAGGCGGACGGCCTGCGTCCGACGCTGAGCTTCATCCGGTCCCAGGGAATGAGGTGGTTCAGCTCCCCGTCCTCGTCACTGCCGGCGGCGGGGATCCGCCCGTGGTGGAGCATCAGGACGACCTTGATCAGTGCGGCCATGCCCGCCGCGCTCTCGAGGTGGCCGATGCGCCCCTTGACGCTGCCGATCGCGAGCGGGGTGCTGCGGCCGGGGGCGCCGCTGCCGAGGACGGCGTCCAGGGCGCGGGCCTCGATCGGGTCGCCGAGCGAGGTGCCGGTGCCGTGTGCCTCGACGTAGCCGACGTCCTCGGGCGCGATGCCGGCTTCGGCGAGAGCCGCCCGGATGACCTCCTGCTGCGCGGGTCCGTTGGGCACGGTCAGGCCGGAGGACGCACCGTCGTGGTTGATCGCGCTGCCGCGCAGGACCGCCAGGACGGGCCGGCCCTCCCGCTCCGCGTCGGACAGCCGCATGAGGACCATGACGCCCACGCCCTCGCCCCGGCCGTAGCCGTCGGCGGAGTCGAGGAAGGGCTTCGAACGGCCGTCGGGGGCAAGGGCCTTGCTCTGGCACAGGGACACCATGAGATCAGGCGCGAAGATCACGTTGGCGCCGCCCGCCAGAGCGTAGCGGCACTCGCCGCGGCGCAGGCTCCGGGCCGCCATGTGCAGGGCCACCAGGGAGGAGGAACAGGCCGTGTCCACGCTCATCGCCGGGCCCGACAGGCCCATCACGTAGCTGATGCGGCCCGCTGCCAGCGAGTGGCCGCCGCCTGTCCCGTAGTACGGGTCGATGCCGGTCTTGTCCGCCTGGTGGGCGAGCCGGTCGGTGTAGTCGGCGCTCATGATGCCGATGAACACGCCGGCGTCGAGCCGGTCCTGGCGACGGACCGCGATACCCGCCCTCTCCATGGCTTCCCAGGCTGTCTCGAGCAGGAGGCGCTGCTGCGGGTCGAGCGCGTCGGCCTCGCGCTGCGAGATCCCGAAGAAGCCCGCGTCGAAGTGCGAGACGTCCCGCAGGAATCCCCCTCGGTCGACATAGGAACGGCCCGGCTGCTGGCCGCCCGGTGCGTGGACCGACCGCAGTCCCGTGCGGTCCTCGGGGATCTTTGACGTTCCGTCCGCGCCGTCCATGAGGAAGTTCCAGTACGCGTCGGGTGTGGTCAGCGCCGAGGGGAGGCGCAGACCCAGACCGACCACGGCGAGCGGCTCGTTGCGCTCGGCCTCCAGCTCGCGTATGCGCGCCTTGAGCCTCCTGGACTGGGCGAGCTGCTGTTCCATCAGTTGGCGTATCTCGTTGGAATCCATTGTTCACCTCACAGTTCTGCGGTCAGATCGCTCTGCAGTGCCTGGATGACCTGCTCGTCCGTGAGGTCCTGCACCGATGTCTCGTCCGCGCTGCGCGCGGGCGGGACGGTGGCCTCCGCCGGGTCATCGGACAGGACGTGCTCCATGACGAAGTGCGCGAGCTCGCCCACGTTCGGGTAGTCGATGGCCACGGTGGCCGAGATCTCCGTGCCGAGCGCGTGACCCAGCAGGTCGCTGAGGTCGAGAGCCATGATCGAATCCACGCCGGCGTCCTCGAACCCGACGGCGTCGTCGAGGACGACGTCGGGGTCGCCCACCGTCTGCGTGACCAAGTCGTGCAGGGTGTCGCGCAGCCGGTCGTCGCGTTCCTCCGCCGGCAGCTCGCCGAGCAGATCGCGCAGCCAGCCGCTGGGACGTCCCGCGGGCGTGTCCTGGGGCGAACCGGCCGGATCGGGTGCCGCTGCCTGATCGGGCCCGCTGTCGGTGACCAGTTCGCTGACCAGCTCCGCCCGCGGGTGTCCGCGCAGTGCGACGGCGTAGGCCGTGGCATTCACCTCGGCGGCGAGCATGCGCTGCTTGTCGCCGGTGAGGGCCAGGGACAGCAGCACTTCGGCGGACTCGTCGGTGAGCCGTCC
Organism: Streptomyces sp. MK7; assembly: GCF_032658145.1. NCBI lineage: Bacteria > Bacillati > Actinomycetota > Actinomycetes > Kitasatosporales > Streptomycetaceae > Streptomyces > Streptomyces sp. MK7. The sequence continues at coordinate 24,403 of NZ_JAVACL010000060.1, read as the reverse complement.
GATGCCCAGGCGGTCGGCCGCCCGCTCCACCTCGGCGGCCGCGGCCATTCCGCCCTTGGCCGCCGGGACCCAGGGCCCCCATTCGATGCTGGTGGCCGGCCTGCCCGCGGCCCGCAGGGATTCGGCGAGGCCGTTGAGGAATCCGTTCGCGGCGCCGTAGTTGACCTGTCCCGCCGAGCCGAGGAGGCCCGCGGCCGACGAGAACAGCACGAAGGCGTCCAGGTCGAGCGTGCGGGTGGCCTGCGCGAGGTTCTCGGCGCCTCGTGCCTTGGCGGCGAACACCTTCTCGTAGTCCGCGGTGTCGAGGCGGTCGAAGGCATGGTCCGCGGTGGCACCCGCAAGGTGGAAGACCGCGCACAGCGGTGCGTCCTGGGACGCGGCGGCCACGGCCGCGGCGCACTCCGCCGCGTCGGTGACGTCGCCGGGTACGACGCGCACGGCCGTGCCCTTCTCGGTGAGCTCGTCGATCACCTGCTGCGCGGCGGCGTCGGGCGCCGAGCGGCCCATCAGCGCGATGGCCGGGGCGCCCTGCTGGGCGAGCATCCGGGCGACGCTGAGGCCCAGAGCGCCGAGGCCTCCTGTCACCAGGACACCGCCGCGCCACTCGGGGGTGTCGGGAACGGAGGGGACCGCGGTCAGCCGTGCGATGCGCGTACCGCTGCCGTTGAGCACGAGGCGGGTCTCCGGCACCTCCTGGTCGAGGGCCAGGGTGAGCGTCCCCACGAGGCTCTCCGGGGTCCAGCCGTCGTCCAGGGTGATCCTCAGCAGCCGTCGCTCGGAGTCCTCCGCTTCCAGAGCGGCCAGCATCCCCCACAGGGCTTCGCGCTGCGCGGCGCTCGCGGCACCGGCCTCGCCGAGCACCACGTACGGCACCGTCCTGGCAGCGGCCGTCAGTGCTTCGGCCAGAGCGAGGGAGGCCCGCAGGGCAACGGAGGCATCGGAGGCGTCGGCGGTGTCGGCGCCCGCTGCGAACCGCGCGTCCACGACGGCGCCGGCGCCCGGTGTGCCGAGGTCGGCCGGTGTGCGGGCGACGGCGGTGTGCCCGAGTGCGGTGAGGGCTTCGGTGACGCGTGCGCCCAGCGGTGTGTCCGCGCCGAGTACGGCGATCTCACGGCCCGGCCGGCCCTGCCCGTCGAACCGGGGGTCCGCGATCAGGGACAGCTCGTACGCGTTCGGCTCTCCGCCGCGCAGGCTCTGGCGCAGGGCCGCCCGCCGGGCGTTGCGCACCCGGAAGCCGTCCACGACGGCCACGCTGTCTCCGTTGCCGGTGAACAGGTGCAGGTCGGAGGTCTCGACCCGCATGCGGCCGTTCGGCAGCGGCTGCGTCTGCAGGGCATGTACGTGTCCCCACAGCTCTCCCCCCCGCTCCGGGCGGCCCGGGAACGAGATGGCCGTCGCCGAGAAGGGGATGGCCAGGCTGGCGGCCCGGTGCACCTCGTCGTCGACCATGAACGCCGCGATGATCTGGAAGAACGAGTCGATCAGTCCCGGGTAGAGCTCGTAGTCGTCGAGGCTGTCGGGCACCTCCTGCTCGGTGTAGCGCACCAGCGCCTCGTCGCCCTTGACCCACACGTCCTCGATCCAGCGGAAGGACGGGCCGAGCGTGTAGCCGAGTTCACGGAAGTACGTGTAGAAGGTGTCCCTGTCGATGTGCCGGTCGGCGGCCGCGATGAACGCCGCGGTGTCCGGCGCGGCGGGCTGCCGCACCGTCCCGGGGTCGACCAGCCGGCCCGACAGGTGCTTCTCCCAGCGGCCCGCGGCCGGATCGGTCAGGCTGTGCAGGGTGACCGTGGGCACCGCGGCACTGTCGTCGACGATGATCTGCGCGTCGTAGTGCTCGCCGTCCTGGATGATGAGCGGCCGCGGGCAGACCCAGTCCTCGATGGCCAGCGGCCGGCCCTGCCCGGCCAGTGCGGACAGGATCGTCGCCAGGTGCGAGGAGGCCGGGGTGAGCACCGTCTCCTCGATCCGGTGGTCGTTGAGGTACAGCGGGTACTCGGCGGTGCGCTCGAAGGCGAACACCCGCCCGTGCAGCGCCGGTGAGCGCAGTTCCTCGCCCCAGTGCCTGCGCTGCCGGGTGGCCGGTGCGGTCTCGACGGCCGTGCGGGCGGGCGTGACCTTCGTCCAGTAGCGGGTCTCGGCGAACGGGTAGCCGGGCGCCTCGGCGCGCGTGCCGCCCGTCGCCGACTGCACCTGCTTCCAGACCAGGTCCTGGCCCTGCTCGTAGAGCGCGGCGGCGGCGGTGAGCAGGCTGCTGCGTTCCGCGTTGCCCCGCTGGAGGGACGACACAGCTCCGCCGGCGGGCGCGATCCCGGCCGCGGTGACCATGTTGATGAGCGTCTGGTCGGGGCCGAGCTCCAGGAAGAAGTCGGCTCCCACGCGGTGCAGTTCCTGCGCGCCCTCGTAGAAGCGCACCGGCTGGCGCACGTGCCGGGGCCAGTAGTCGGTGCCGTACTCGTGGGCCGCCGCGACCTTTCCGGTGAGGTTGGAGACGATCGGCACGGTCGGCGGGCGGAACTCCATCGCGCTGACCACCGCGGTCAGTTCGGGGACCATGGGATCGATCAGGCGGGAGTGCGCGGCCGAGGAGATGACCAGTTCACGTGCCTTGACGTCCTCGGCCCTCGCCCGCTCCGCGACGACGGCGACGTCCTCGGGCACGCCGGCCACCACGACCGACTCGGGCCCGTTGACGGCGGCCACGTCACACGTCGTGCCGGCGATCCAGCCGGTGACGCGGTCCAGGGGGGCGGCCAGGGAGAGCATCGAACCGCGTCCCGTGCCCTGCATGAGACGCGCCCGATGGGCGACCAGGGTCAGGCCCGTCTCCCGGTCCATGACGCCTGCCACCACTGCGGCGGCGATCTCGCCCACGCTGTGCCCGGTGACGACGGACGGGGTCACGCCCCAGGACTTCCACAGTTCGGCGAGGGCCAGTTCGATGGCGACGGTCGCGGGCTGGGTGTACTGGATCTGGTCGATCAGCTCCGTGTCGGCCCCGTAGAACATGAGGTCGCGCAGTTCCACACCGATCAGCGGCAGCAGCACGCGTCCGCAGTCGTCGATCGTCGCACGGAAGACCGGCTCGGTCTCGTAGAGCTCCTGCCCCATGCCGAAGTACTGGCTGCCCGCACCGGAGAACAGGAAGGCGACCCTGGGCCGGCCCGTGACGCGCTCCGGCACGCCGGTGACGGCGCCGAGCTGCTCGAGCAGTGCGGCGCCGGTCTCGGCGAACAGCGCGCGCCGTACGGGGAAGTGGGCGCGGCCCACTCCCGAGGTGGTGGCGAGAGCGGCGGTCTCGGCGTAGTCGGCGACCGTCGCGGCACGGTCCTGCCAGGCGCGGGCGACGCGCTCGAATCCGGCGGCGTCGGGGGCGGACAGCGCCATCAGGAGCGGTCCCTCGTCCGGCAGCACCGGGGGGAGGTCGGGCGCGGGCGCCTCGCCGAGAACCACGTGCGCGTTGGTGCCGCTGAATCCGAAGCTGGACACTCCGGCCAGGCGCTGCCCGTCCCGCACGCGCCACGGGGTCAGCACGTCGACGACGCGCATGTTCATGTCGTCCCACGGCACATGCGGGTTGAGGGTCTCGCAGTGCAGACTTGCCGGGAGCTTTCCGTTGCGCAGCGCGAGAACCGTCTTGAAGATCCCGGCGATGCCCGACGCGGACTCGCAGTGTCCGATGTTGCTCTTGATCGATCCGATGTGGAGCGGGTTGCCGGACTTGCGGCCCTGTCCCAGCACGCTCCAGGCGGCGTTGAGCTCGATCGGGTCGCCCAGCGAGGTGCCCGTACCGTGTGCCTCCAGGTAGGAGATGTCCTGCGGTGCGACGCCCGCGTCGGCGATCGCGGCCGCGATGACGGCTTCCTGAGCGGTGCCGCTGGGCACCGTGAGCCCGGACGACGCGCCGTCCTGGTTGACGGCGCTGCCGTGGATCACGGCCAGCACCCGGTCGCCGTCCCGGCGGGCGTCGCTGAGCCGCTTGAGGACCAGCACGCCGCATCCTTCGGCGCGTACGAAGCCGTTCGCGTCCTGCGAGAACGTCTTGCACCGCCCGTCGGGCGAGAGCATGTGCGCGCGGCTCACCGCGACCGAGCACGACGGCGCCGTGATGAGGTTGACGCCGCCGGCCAGCACCTGGTCGCTCTCGTGCCGGCGCAGTGACTGGACGGCGAGATGGACCGCGGTGAGCGAGGACGAGCACGCGGTGTCGACGGCCATGGTCGGGCCGTTGAGCCCCAGGGTGTAGGCGATGCGGCCCGCCGCGGCGTTGAGTGCCGTACCGCTGACGAAGTACGCGTCCAGCCCCTCCAGGCCGGCGCCTTCGAGCAGCCGGGCGTAGTCGGAGTTGGTGATGCCCACGAACACGCCGGTGCGGGTGCCCTTGAGGCTCTTCGGGTCGATGCCGCCGTCCTCGAGGGCGTGCCAGGAAGCCGCCAGCAGCAGGCGCTGCTGGGGGTCGAGGCTCTCCGCCTCACGGGCCGGCACACCGAAGAACGCGGCGTCGAACCGAGCGATGTCGGACAGGAATCCGCCCTGATCGCTGGTGATCTTCCCGGCCTTGAGCGGGTCCGTGTCGTGCAGGTCCGCGGAGCTCCACCGGTCGGCGGGAACCCGGCCGACCGTGTCACGGCCGTCGCGGAGCAGTTCCCACAGCTCGTCGACGGAGTCGGCGCCCGGGAAGCGTCCCGCCATGCCGACGATCGCGACGGGTTCCTGGGCGCGGGCCTCGTCGGACGGGTCCGCGGACACGGGTGCCGGGGCCGTCCCGGTGGACGTGGGGCCGGCGGTCACCGCAGGACGGCGGCGGGCCGTCGGGGCCGGGGCGGCGGCGGCCGGGTCGGCCACCCGCTCGGCGATGTACTGCGACAGTTCCGTGATCGTCGGATGGTTGAAGATGTCGGCGACCTTGATCCTGATCCCGAACGCCAGCGACAGGTCGCGCGCCAGGTCCACGGCCATGATCGAGTCCAGGCCGACGTCGAAGAACCCGGTGTCCTGCGGGACGTCCGACGCGTCGTCATGGCCCAGGGTGACCGCGATGATACGAGCGGCATGGCCCTGGGCCACCGCGGGCCTCGCGCTCTCGGGCGCGGCCAGCACCTCGGCACGGGCCGGGGGCACCTCCTCGTCCGAAAGGCCGGACGCCGGGGCGCCGGCGGGGCCGGCCGCCCCGTCCTGCTGCGGTCCGGTCCCGGCCGCGTCGTCGGCGAGCAGCGCGTCGAACAGCGGGCGGCGGCGCACCGTCGACATGACCTCGGTGAAGCGCTGCCAGTCCATGGGGCAGGCGACCAGCAGAGCGCCGGGGCCGGGCGCCGTGGCGGCCAGCGTCGCGCAGCCTTCGGCGGCGGTCATCTCGACGATGCCCATGCGGGCGAGGTCACGGCGCTTGTCCGCGTCGGCCATCCCGTCGAGGCCCCACGACCCGTAGGCGATGGTGGTGGCCTTCAGCCCGAGGGCGAGCCGGTGCTCGGCGAGGGTGTCGATGCCGCCGTTCGCCGCCGCGTAGGCGCCGCGGCCCTCGTTGCCCCACAGCGCCGAGGCCGATGAGGTCTGCACGAAGAAGTCCAGCGGCCAGTCGCGGCTGAGCAGATGCAGCCACCAGGCGCCGGTGAACTTGCCGCGGAGCCCGGCTTCGAAGTCCTGCGGTCCCGCATCGGCGAGCAGCGCCTCGGGCAGGGTCCCGGCGCCGTGCACGATTCCGCGTACGGCCGGCATCCCGTCGAGCACCCGGCAGGCCTCGGTGAGCGCGGCGAGGCTGTCGCAGTCGGCGCTGAGGTAGACCACCTCGGCGCCTGCCGTGCGCAGCTCGTCGAGCGCGGCGGCGGCCGCCTCGCCGAGGTCCGCGGGACGGGTCCGCCCCAGGAGCAGCAGATGACGTGCGCCGCGGCGCACCAGGTCGGCGGCCATGGCCCGGCCGATGCCGCCGAGCCCGCCGGTGATCAGGTAGGTGGCGTCGTCCGTGACCGGGAGCACCGGCGTGAAGTCGGCGGGGGCCGCGCGCAGTCGCCCGGCCAGCACCGCTCCGTCGCGCACCGCGCTCAGGTCCTCGTCGCTGTCCGCGCACACCAGCCGCCACAGCGCCCTGGCGTCGTCGGGCAGGGGGGTCGCCGGCAGGTCGACGACTGCGCCCCAGCTGTCGTTGAACTCGAGGCCGATGACCGGCGCGAGCCCCTGCAGCAGGCCGTGGTCGCCGGCCACCGGCCGGTCCTGGCCGGATATCTGCCGGGCACCACGCGTGACGGCGAAGGCCCTGCCGTCGGGGCCGGCCGAGTACAGGGCGCGCACGGCCACCGTGACGGCGGCGCACAGGGCACCGCTGCGGGTGCCGAAGTCGGTGGCCCCGTCCAGGGATTCGGGCAGGGGCGTGGCCTTCATCGCCAGGACGAGGGCGGTCGGTCCGGTGGCCGCGCGGGCGTTCCAGAAGCTCGCCCAGGCAGCGTCGTCGGCGGGCAGGGTGCCCGTCTCGAAGTCGGTGTCCGTGGACGGGGCCACGGGTCCCAGAACGGTCCCGCGCAGACCGCAGGCACGGGCCTGGTCCCGCAGCAGCTCCAGCAGTTCCGGGTCGTCGCCGGCCAGGACGACCTCCCTGCGGCCGGCCGGCTCGGGCAGGGCGAGGGGCTGCCAGTCGAGGTCGTACAGCACGGCGGGGCCGGGCTCCGGCGCCGCCTGCGCCGCGGGCGGCTCCTGCCGGCCGGCTGCGGCCGGGCTCGGAGCGGTCACCGCTTCGGGAGCGTGCCGGCGGCGCTGCCACGGGTAGTGCGGCAGGGTGGTCACCCGGCGCGGCAGCTCCGCAAGTCCGGCGGCGCCGCGGTCTTCCGCCGCGGCCTCGGTGAGGGTGACGGCGGGCGAGGGGTCCCCGTGCGCGAGCGCGGTGAGCGCCGCCGCCGCGGCATCCTTGTCGGTCGCGTCCACCCGGGCCCGGACGGTGTACTGGGCCCGTGCGGTCGCGGAGTAGGCGAAGGCGGGATAGTCCTCGTCCGCAAGGGTGCCGAGCCGGGCGGCGTACAGACCGGCGAGCTCGCGCAGCGCCTGCTGCGACTTCGCCGAGATCTCGAAGCCCCGCACGGCGACCGGGGCGGCGCTGTCCCCTCCCGTCGGCGTCCCGTCGAGGTCGGCGCCGGCCGCTCCGACGATGACGTGCGCGTTGGTGCCGACGATGCCGAACGAGCTGATGCCGACGTACCTGCCGCTCTCGTCGGTGTTCCACTGCTGTTCGGTGTTGGAGAAGACGATCCCGGTCCCGTCGATGTCGATCCGCGGGTTCAGGGTCTGGAAGTGCACCAGCGGCGGGATGGTCCTGCGCTGCAGGCACAGGATGCTCTTGATCAGGCCCGCGATGCCCGAAGCCGCCTCCAGGTGACCGATGTTGGTCTTCACCGATCCGACGTGGAGGGGGGCGCTGCCGCCGTTCGGCCTGAGCGCGGCGACGAGGGCGTCCACCTCGATCGGGTCGCCGAGGGACGTGCCGGTGCCGTGGGCCTCGATGACGCCGATGTCGTCCGCCGTCAGTCCCGCGTCCTGCAGCGCGGTCTCGATGAGCGAGATCTGCGAGAGCACGTTGGGTGCGGTGAAGCCGGAGGACCGGCCGTCCTGGTTGATGGCCGAGCCCTGGATGACCGCGTGGATGCGGTCGCCGTCGCGGCGGGCGTGGTCGAGCCGCTTGAGCACGATGAAGCCGCAGCCCTCGCCGCGTACGTAGCCGTTGGCCCGGGCGTCGAAGGTCTTGCACAGCCCGTCAGGGGCCAGTGCGCCCGTCTGGCTGATGACGCGGGTGGAGCCGGGCGACACCACGAGGTTGACGCCACCGGCGAGGGCGACGTCGCACTCGCCGCGGCGCAGGGCCTGGGAGGCCTGGTGGACGGAGACGAGCGACGACGCGCAGGCGGCGTCGATGGCCACCGCGGGTCCGGTGAAGCCCATGGTGTAGGCGATCCGGCCGGCGGCGAAGCTGTGGCCGTTGCCCGTCGTCCAGTGGGCGTCCATCTCGCCGTTCAGCCAGTCCCAGTAGTCGTGCCGCCCGGTGATGCCGACGTAGGTGCCGACCTTCGCGTCCGCGAGCCGGGCGGGCGGCAGCGCCGCGTCCTCCAGCGCCTCCACGGCGACTTCGAGCAGCAGGCGGTGCTGCGGGTCGATCGCGCGGGCCTCGCGGGGGCTGATGCCGAAGAACGTGGCGTCGAAGTCGAGCACCTCGTCGAGAAAGCTGCCGCGGCGCGGCAGTGTGGCCCACTCGTCGGCGAAGGGCTCCATGCGCGAGGCCGGTCGCTCGCGTATCAGGTCGGTGCCGTTGTGCAGCACCTCCCAGTACGAGTCGAGATCGTGGATGCCGCCCGGGAACCGCATCCCCACGCCGATCACCGCGAGCGGCTGATGTCCGCTCTGCTCGTCGAGCTGGGCCCTCAGGGACTTGATGGTCTCCAGCGCACGGGTGAGTGGAGTCGTGGCTGGTTTCTTGCTGCTGCTCGAAGTCATGGTCACGCAGTCCTCGTCGAGGTCACCGGACGGATGGGGTCAGGAGGCGGAGTCCGCGGGCTGAAGCAGTCGCTCGCTGAGCACCCCCGCCAGCGCGCGTGAACTCCCGTAGGTCCACAGCAGCGTCGGTGAGAGCTTCAGTCCGAAGGCGGATTCCAGTCGGTTGCGCATCTCCAGGCTCATCAGCGAGTCCAGGCCGAGTGCCTTGAACGGAGTGGTGCGGTCGATCGCGGTGGGCTCGAGGCGGAGCACATGGCCGGCGATCTGCTGCACCTTGTTCTCGACGAGCTCCTGACGGGCGTTCTCGTCGGCGGCCAGGAAGAGCGAGCGGAACTGGTGGCCCGTGGTGGCGGATCCGCCTTCCTGCGCGGACCGGCGCAGCACCTCCCACGTCTTCTGGGCAGCGGTTTCCGGGTAGGCGTCGAACCACTGCCGCGCATTGAGCGGCATGTAGCCGACGACCTGGTGGTCCTGGCCGAGGAATCGGGCCAGTGCGCCCCAGGCCTCCTCGGCGGGGAAGCTGCTCATGCCCCGGTCGCCCAGCCGCGCGCCGCGCACGTCGTCCGCGGCCGCGAGGCCGATGTCGGCGAACGGGCCCCACTGCACGGCGAGGCCGGGCAGGCCACGGGACCTGCGTGCGGTGGCGAGGGCGTCCATGAACGCGTTGCCTGCCGCGTAGCCCGCCTGTCCGACGTTGCCGATGAGCGAGGCGACCGAGGAGAACATCACGAACAGGTCGAGCGTGTCCTCGGCCGTCGCCTCGTCGAGGTGGCGCGCACCGTCGACCTTGGGTGCCAGCACCCTCTCGAGCTGCTCGGGCCGCATGTTCAACACCGTGGCGTCGTCGAGCAGGCCGGCGGCGTGGAACACCCCGCGCAGCGGCGGCAGTTCGGACCTGACCCGGCCGAGCGTCGTCGCGAGAGCGGACCGGTCGGCCACGTCACAGGCATAGGTCTGTACGCGTACCCCGCCCTTGCGCAGCTGTTCGATCCGGTCGCGTGCCGCCTGGCCGGGCTCGGACCGGCCGAGCAGCGCGAGCGCGCCCGCGCCGTGATCGGCCAGGAATTCGGCGAGCGACAGGCCCAGGCCCCCGAGACCGCCGGTGATCAGATACGTGGCGTCGGCACGGAAGCGTCCCTGCGGCATCGGTTCCGGTACGACGGCCGACACCGTCTCCGGGCTCGCGAGAACGAGCTTGCCGGTGTGCCGGCCGTGCGACATCTCGCGCAGCGCCTCCGCCGCGTCGGCGAAGGCGTGCACGGCGACGGGCAGCGGCTCGATCCGGCCGGCGGCCACCTCGCGCCATACCGCCGCGAAGACCGAGGCGAAGCGCTCCGGGCGCCGGTCCAGCAGGCCCGCCAGGTCCACCGCCGCGAACGTGATGCCCTTGCGGAAGGCGGAGAGCCCGACGTTCCTGGCGCTGTAGATGTCCTTCTTGCCGACCTCGATGAAACGCCCGTCCTCGGCCAGGACGTCGAGGCCCAGGGAGATGGCCGCCCCGGTGAGCGAGTTGAGGACGACGTCCACCCCTCGGCCGCCGGTGGCCTCGCGTACCGCAGCGGCCCACGCCAGATCGCGTGAGTCGAAGACGTGCTCGATGCCGAGGCCCCGCAGATACTGCCGCTTGTCCTCGCTCCCGGCCGTGGCGATGATCTCCGCCCCCAGTGCCCGGGCGACCTGGACCGCCGCGAGACCGAGGCCGCCGGCGGCCGAGTGGATGAGGACCGTCTCGCCCGGCGCGAGCCGCGCCAGGTCGGCGAGGCCGTACCAGGCCGTGCCCATCGCCAGCGGCAGACCCGCGGCGTCGGTGTCGGTCATGCCGTCCGGCACGATCTGGGCATGCCCGGCCCGGACCGTGACATGGGACGCCATCGAACCCATGGCGCAGGCCACGACCCGGTCGCCGACGGCGAAGCCCGTGACATCCGGGCCGACGGCGCTGACGCGTCCCGCGCATTCCCCGCCGAGCAGCCCCGCGCCGCCCGAGTGGTCGGGGTAGGTGCCCATGGCCTTCATCACGTCGATGAAGTTGAGCCCGGCCGCGGTGACTTCGAGCTCGATCTCGCCGCGGCCCGGCGCCCGCCGGGTGAGCGGACGGTAGACCAGCGAGTCCCAGAACCCGGGCTTGTCGGCGTTGAGCCGGAACGGGCGTTTCGAGGCGCGCCAGGGCGCCGCCGGCACCTCGTCGCCGGGCTCCGCCTCGCCGCGCACCAGCCGGCCCACCAGCCTGCGTCCCTGGCGCAGTCCGACCTGGTCCTCGCCGTCGTCGACGAGGATCTCGGCAGCGCAGTCGGCGGCCCAGTCCCCGCCGCCCGGGACCACATCGACGAGCAGGGGCCGGAGTTCGGGGTGCTCGCGGCGCAGTACCCGGGTGAAGCCCCAGTACAGCGCCGTTCCGGGGTCGGGCTGCTCCCCGGCGGCCAGGGCCTGGGCACCGGACGTGACCACGACGAGCCTCGGGAGGACGTTGCGTTCCACGCAGCCGCGGACGAGGGCGGGCAGACCGGCCAGGGCGCGTCGCTGCTCGGGAAGACCGGCCTCGGCGTCCGGAGCGACGAAGACCACTCCGGCGACCGGGTCGGCCGCCGTCAGCTCCGCGGCCCAGGCCTCGGTGTCGCCACCGGGCCCCGCCAGGGTGACAGGGGCTCCGGCGGCACCCAGGGCGTCGGCCACGTGCCGCGCGGCCGACGGCTCCCCGCAGACGAACCATGCCTGCGGTGCGGCCTTCGCCTCCGGGCGCGGCTCCTCGAAGAACACCAGGCGGTGCTCGCGCTCGGTGTCGTCGCGGGTGTCGGTCTCCACGGCCAGCGGCTCCATCCGCAGGTCCTCCATGACCAGCAGCGGCCTGTGGTCCTCGGTGAAGACATGCAGGTCGAACCGGTGGGCACAGCGGCGTACGGCGTAGGACCACACTGCGAGGACGGGCTCGTCGGGGTCCGTGTGCCAGTGCACGCCGCCCACTCCCGTGGGCACGACGGTCAGGCCTTCCTCGCACAGCGCGAGGACGGTCTGCAGCGCGCCGTCCCACAGTGCGGGGTGCAGAGCGTGCGGGCGCGCTCCGGCCCGGCAGCGTTCGCTCAGCCGGACCTCGGCCAGGGCACGGTCGCCCTGGACGCGCAGCCGCCGGACGCCCTGGAACGCCGGTCCGTAGCGCAGGCCGCGCGCGTCGCACGCCGCGTAGAACGTCTCGGAGCCGTCCGTCCCCTCCGCCCATGTGCCCTGCAGCGTCACCGGGAAGTCGACGGTCCGCGCGGGCTCCGCCGGCCGTTGCAGGACGCGCGCGGTGGCGTGCTCGGTCCAGTCGCTGCTGCCCTCGGCCAGCGAGAGCAGGGCGAAGCTGCCTCCCTCGGTGACGTCGTCGCGCCACAGGACGGAGAGCCGGGTGGGATCGTCGCCGAGCGTCAGGTCCCGGTGGAAGGCGACGTCGACGAGCGAACCGGGCAGGGCTCCGTGGCGGTTGCGCGCCGCCTCGAGAGCGAACGCCAGCATGGCGGCGCCCGGCAGCACGACGGCATCGTCGATCCTGTGGTCCGTCAGCCACGGCGCGCTGTCCACCGCCACTTCGAGGTTGCCCTGCCAGGCGTCCTGCTCCACGGCGGACGGCACCAGGTCGAAGCCCAGGCCCTCGCGCAGGCCCGGACGCCGCTTGCCGGTGTCCAGCCAGTAGGTGGACCGCTGCCAGGGATAGCCGGGCACCGGGGCCGACGCGTCGCGCGGCAGCCCCCCGAAGGGTTCGAGGCCGGCGACGAAGGCACGGGCGAACGCCTGGGTGAGGTCCTGCAGGCCGCCCTCGTCGCGGCGCAGGGACGTGAGCACCGCGGGCTGTTCGTCGTGCAGGCCGGCCAGCTGCTCAAGGGCCGGTGCCAGTACCGGGTGCGGGCTGATCTCCACGACGTGGGTGACGCCGTCGTCGAACAGCTTGCTCATGGCGTCGGCGAACAGCACGGGGTTGCGCAGGTTGTCGATCCAGTAGGCCCCGTCCATCTCCGGCCCCTGGATGTCCGCGACGCGCAGCGTCGACATCAGCGGGATGTCGCCCTTGCGCGGCGCGACGGGTGCGAGCGCCGCGGACAGGTCGTCCCTGAGCTCGTCCATCTGCGGGCTGTGGGAGGCGTAGTCGACGTTGACGAGGCGGCAGTAGGTCCCGTCCGCCTCCAGGATCTCCTTGAGCACCTCGAGCGAGTCGGTGTCCCCCGACAGGACGCAGGAGTTGGGGCCGTTGTTGACGGCGATCGAGACCAGTTCCTCGAAACCCTCGAGGGCCTCGCGCGCGGCCTCCCGGCTCAGGTCGACCGCGAGCATGCCGCCGCGGCCGGTGACCCGGCGGATGATCGCGCTGCGGCGGGCGATGACCAGCGCGGCGTCCTCGTAGGACAGGATGCCCGCCACGGTCGCGGCGGTCACCTCGCCCTGGCTGTGGCCGATCACGACGTCGGGCTCGACCCCGGCCTCGCGCCACAGCTCGGCGATGCCCACGGACACGGCCCACAGGGTCGGCTGCACGACCTCGATCCGGCCGAGCCACGCGTCGCCCGCCTTGCCCGACACCACGTCGGTCAGGTCCCAGTCGACGTGCGGTTCCAGCGCCTTGGCACAGCGCCGCACGACCGCGGCGAAGGTGTCGCTGCGCGCGTACAGTTCCTGGCCCATCGCGGCCCACTGGGAGCCCTGGCCCGGGAAGACGAACGCGGTACGGCCGCGGGTGCGGGCCCGGCCCGTGACGATGCCGGGCGTCTCCGCGTCCGGGGCGGCGACGAACTGGTCCAGCCGGGTGCCGAGTTCGGCGGCGTCGTGCGCGATCAGCGCCGCCCGCATGGGGAAGCTGTCGCGCTTCCAGGCGAGGGTGCCGGCGAGTGCCGCGAGGGACACGTCGCCGCGTCCGGCCGGCTCCCGCAGGTCCTCGGCGCGCCGGCGCAGCGCTTCGTCGGTGTGGCCGGAGAGCGGGACCAGTACGGGCCTGCTCGTGGCGGGGTCGTCGTCGGACGTCTGCGGCGTTTCGTCGGCGATCGGTGAACTCATCAGGACGACATGGGCGTTGGTACCGCCCCACCCGAAGGAGTTGACCCCTGCGTAGAGGGGTCCCTCCTTCGGGAGGGGCAGCGGCTCGCGGGTGACGCGCACGTTGAGCTCGTCCCAGGGGATGTTCGGGCTGAGCTCTTCGGCATGCAGGCTCGGCGGGACGACACGGTGTTCAAGGGAGAGAACCGCCTTGAACAAACCCGCCAGGCCCGAGGCCGCCTCCAAGTGGCCGATGTTGGTCTTCACCGAGCCGACCGGAATCGGACCTGCGCTGTGACGCTGCTGCCCGATGGCACGGCCGATGGCACCCGCTTCCACGGGGTCTCCGCGACGGGTGCCGGTGCCGTGCGCTTCTATGTACGCGAGCCGGTCCAGGGGTACACCTGAATCGGTGTATGCCCGGCGCAGCAGGTCTTCCTGTGCGGCCGAGTTGGGGGTGACCAGGCTGTCGCCACCGCCGTCGTTGTTCACGGCGGTGTTGAGGATGACGGCGTGGATGCGGTCGCCGTCCTCCAGAGCCCGGGCAAGAGTCTTCACATAGACCGCGGCGACGCCCTCGCCGCGGACGAAACCGTTGGCGGACGCGGCGAACGCGGCGCAGCGGCCGTCGGGGGAGAGTCCCCCGAAGTGGGTCAGCCCGATGGACACATCGGGGGTGAGGATGAGGTTGACGCCGCCCACCAGTGCGGCCTCGATCTCGCCCTGCCGCAGCGCCTGCGCGGCCAGGTGGAGTGCCACGAGGGAGGACGAGCAGCCGGTCGCCACGGTCAGGCTCGGCCCGTTGAACTCCAGGAAGTAGGAGACGCGGGCGGCGATGACGTCGATGGCCTGGCCGACGGCGCTGCGCTGGGTCGCTCTCCCGCCGCCGTTCTTGCGCAGCAGTTCGTAGTCGTGCCACAGGGCTCCGACGTAGACACCGGTCCGTGAACCCCTGAGGTCTGCGGCCCGCAGGCCGGCGTCCTCGAGCGCGCTCCACCCCGCTTCGAGGACGAGCCGCTGCTGCGGGTCGATGTCCTCGACCTCGCGCGGAGAGATACCGAAGAACGTCGGGTCGAACTGATCGACCCCGTCGATGAATCCCCCGACCTCCTGGATCCGCTTCTCCGGGTCGAGTTGGGCCGAGGCGTCCCAGCGCTCCGGCGGCACCGGGCCGATGGCGTGGCCGCGGCGCATCATCAGGTCCCACAGTCCCTCGACGTCCGGAGCGCCGGGGAAACGGCCTGCCATACCGACGACTGCGATGGCCTGGTGGGGATCCGGGGTCACGTGATCCTCTTGCATGGCTACCTCGGGTGGTGAGAGCTGGCTGTGGGTACGTGGGTGATGCGCAGAACCTTGCGACCGAGCTGCTCGACGAGCCGGGCGAGCCGGGTACGGCCGCCGTGCCGGAGCAGCTCGCCGAGAATGATCACGCGCGTCTCGCGCAGGTGATGGGGCGAGCCGTGGACGTCGTCAAAGGCGTTCACGTGGAATCCGTCGTGCAGACGTGCCGCCTCGCGCCAGTCGTCCTGCGGGATGATCTCGTCGCGCAGGCTGGCCACGTAGCGCACGGGGATCTTCAGGTCCGCGATCTCCTGCGGCCGGAGCGCGAGTTCGCTCAGGTGCTGGTCCAGGGCGTCGGACGCGACACCCGAGGTGTGACTGAGCGCGGCACGTGTGATGCGGGGCATCGCGGCCAGCGCCGCCGGATCGGTGAACGACCTGCTGATCGGGCTGCCGACGGTGACGACCTTGCGGATACGGGGGTCGGCCTGGCTCTGGACCATCGCCAGGTGCCCGCCGAAGCTGAGCGCCACGGCGAGCGTGCGGTCCGCCGCGCAGCTGTCGGCGACGGTGTCCATGACGGCGGTGAACACCTTGCCCGCCGAGCGGGAGTACGGCACACCGTTCTCGCCGACACCGGGGAAGTCGACGATGGCCACGGCCGATCCGGTACGGGGAATCGCCTGGAGGAACCCGCCCCACTGCTCCTTGAGGGAGACGATGCCGCCCATCATGATCACGAGCGGGGCGTCGGGCCGGGGACCGCACTGGTAGAGGAAGGGCACCTCGTGGCCGTCGACGGTGGCCGTCCGGCGCTCCCCCGCGCCGGAGCGCAGGAGCCAGGTGTGCAGGCTCTGCGCCGCCAGCTCGCCGGCCTCGCGCCTGGCGGGCGAGTCGGCCCGGGGGAAGCGCGCGAGGTTGTACAGGTTGGACGCGGCCCGTGGCTTGCCCGCGCGGACGTGGCGGTCGGCCGCGGCCGACCACTCGCCGACCCAGCTGCCCCTGCCCTCGCCGTCCAGGGTGCCGATCCGGTCGAGCACCCCGTCGACCTCGCCCGGGTCGAGGCCCATGAACCGCGCGTGGAGCCCGACGAACTGCTTGGCCTCGGCCAGCATCACGACACCTCCCAGGTTTCCAGCCGGTCCTTGACGTGGGCCAGCACTTCCGAGGCGAGGGCACCGTCGATGACCCGGTGGTCGAACGCGAGGGAGAGCGTGAACTGGGGGGCGATGTGCACCTGCCCGTCACGGACCACGGTCGCGTCGGCGATGCGGCCGATGCCGAAGCCGAGCGTTCCCGAGATCATCGGGAAGATGGCCCGCACCGGTTCCTGTCCCACCGAGGTGACGGAGAAGGTTCCCTGGATGTCCGCGCGGCGGGCCGCGTTGCCCATGGCGGCGCGGTAGGCGATCCGCGAGAGGGTCAGCGGAAGCTTCTGGATCTTCTTGACCTGGCGGAACGGGCCGGTGTCGGCCACCTCCGCGTCCTTGTACACGTCGATCGCGTTCTGCACGTCGAGCACCGACAGGTCCTGCGCGGCGTGCACCGTGCCGGCGACCACACAGCGCTCGCCGTCGACCGTCTTGTCGAAGAGCACCTTCACGTCGACGTCGTCGAGAACGGCGAGCCTCGGCCGCAGAGCGCCGCCCTGGAGCATCGACCGCGCCTCGGGGCAGGCGGCCACGACATCGGCCGCAGCTTTGACGAGAAGGCTGACGTAGCTGAGCTTGCCGCCGCTCGCGGCACGCGCCTCCTTCAGCCGGGTGGCGTCCACGTCCGCCATCAGATAGACGTGGCACGTCCTGCGCGCCCCTCCGTGCAGGAAGGTCCAGGTGCCTCGGCGGGCCGACGGCAGCGGCCGGACGGCCGGGATCACGGGACTCATGCCTGCCCGCCGTCCGCGCCGGTCTCGGCGACGAGGGCCGACACGTCCGCCAGCGACTCGGCCTTCATGAAGCGGTCGTAGTCGAGAGAGGCCGCCAGCTCCCGCTCCAGGTAGACCAGAACGCGCATCTGGTTCACCGAGTCCCAGCCCTCGATCTCGGTCAGCGCGGTGCCGACCGTCAGTTTCCCGGGCTCGAAGTCGAGTAGCTGTTCGACGACTTCGAGGACGATCCGGTCAGCGGACATGGAAGACTCCCTCGTCGTTGACGACCCGGATCCCATCGGGCAGGTCGGAGATGCTCGTCAGGTCGTGACGGAAGCCGGTGGACGTTCCGTCGTCCTCGGCGGCGTCGGGCACGAAGCCCTGGGCCGGGTAGAAGCCGGCGAACTTCGCGTTCTTCGCCGTCCGCGTGTAGCGGGCCAGCACGGCCGCCGCGGAGTGCTCCTCGGCGGATCGCAGGATCAGGCCGACGATGGCGTCCTCGACGTTGCGCGAGAAGACACGGCAGCTGAGGACGAAGTTGTCGATCGACCAGGCGCCGTCCCGGGCCTCGCTGAGCGCGATCGCGGCGATCAGCCCGTTGTCACCGAACCGGTCGGTGAGCCGGGCGGCGAAGAAGGTGCCCGTGCCGTCGGCGATGCGCTGTGCGATGTCCTCCTCGGTGTACCGGACACCGGTGAGGTTGAACTGGTTGGTCTTACCGAAGAGTTGCGCGATGCGGGCCGTGTTCAGCGCGTCGGCCGGCTCGATCGTCAGCCGCGAGTCCAGCGCCGCGAGGTACTCCTCCAGGCTGCCGGCCGTGCTTTGCAGCTCGGCCCGCTGGCTGCGTTCCCGGTACAGCTTGGTGCGCTCCCGGTCCTCACCGGTCAGCTTCAGCAGGTTGAAGTCGCCGCGCCCGGCCAGGCAGGAGGCGTATCCCGCGGGGTCGGCCGGCAGCTCGACGGTGGTGACCTGCGGCAGCAGCTCCCGCATCAGACCGCGCTCGACCGGGTTGTCGTCCACGAAGACCATCGCGTCCGCACCGATGTTGAGCTCGGCCGCGAGCTCGCGGACGTTGTCCGGTTTGGGCTGCCAGTTGGCCCGTACGGCGAGGAACGAGTGGGGCTGCAGGACCATGTCCGGGTGCGTGGCGATGGCTTCCCGGGCGATCTCCTCGTCGTTCTTCGACGCGACGGCGAGCATCACCCCCTGCTTCTCCAGGTCGCGGGCGAGTGTCTGCAGCTCCTGGTACGCCGAGCCGGGGTAGGAACCGCCGAGGCGCAGCCCACCGATGCCGTCGTCACCGACGACCCCGCCCCACAGGGTGTTGTCGAGGTCCAGGACGAGGCACTTGGCGGCGCGGCCCAGGTCGGCGCGGGCGACCCGCGTCAGCTCCTGCGCATAGGCGTGCAGGAACTCCGGGGTGTAGCTGTGCGCCGCGGCGTGCCGCATCCGGTCGCTGCCGAAGACCGTCCCGGCCCGGGCCGCCAGGGCCGCGTCGGACAGGACAACGGTGCCGGAGAGCTCCGTGGCCAGGTCGAGGATCGCCGCGTTCATCCGCTGCCAGGCCGCTTCGAGCCGGGCCTTGCTCCGGTAGTCGATGAGACGGTCCCTGCGCAGCGGGCTCAGGGGCAGGGTGCACAGCACGGTGAGTCCGCCGAGCACATCCTGAGCCGCCTGCGTCCACTGCCGCAGTTCGGCGGGGAAGGCGGCGCACCGGGCCTCGACCTCCTCGATGTCGAGGGGGTCCGTGATCTCCGCGAAGACGGCGCTGTCGTCCAGGAGGCAGGCGACGACGCGGGGCGCGAGGTCTTTGAACGTCGGTGCTCCGGAGAGCACCTCGAAGCGCCACTGGTTGAATCCGGCGAGCCGGATCTCCGGTTGTATCCCCGCCTGGAGCATGGTCGCGGTCAACAAGGGCGGCAGCGTGTCCAGGGTGCAGCTGCCGAGCAGTGCGATCGGCTGAGCCGTGAACAGCCCGGTGGCGGCGAGCTGTTCACGCCGCCGGGCGCCCGACAGGACGGCGCCGGCCGCCTCCAGGTCGAGTACGTCGTCGAGCTGCGCGAGCAGACCCGCGACCGCGGACGCGCCGTCACCGAAACCGGAGCGGGCGAGCGCGCGCAGGTGCTGCAGGGGTGTTGCCCCGGGGCCGGGGGGTGTCGCCCCGGGGCGGCTCACGAGGGGGGTGGCGACGCCGGAGCGGTCAGGCTGCATCGGTGACCGCCTTGTCCGGCTGATGACGCAGCGCCATTCCCGAGATGATCCACTTCGAGGATTCGATGGTGGTGACCAGCACGCGCCCGCCGACGCCCGTACCGGCCTGGATGCGCTGCATCGTCCGGTTGAGCTGGATGAAGGGGAGGGCGTTGCCGTTGTTTCCGGTGTCCGCGACGCAGGAGACCGCCTGCTCCGGCGTGACGCCCATGCGCTGACGGATCTTCTCCGCCATGACGCCGTTCAGCTGCGGCGGAAGCACATGCTCGACCTCACTGGTGTCGCAGCCCGTGGCGGCGGCCAGCTCCTCCAGAACCGTGCAGGCCAGACCGGGCACGTTCTGCTCGATGGCCTTGTAGTCCTCTTCGCCCATGGACTCGCGGACCTCGGTGCCGTCGGGCCCGGGCACCATGGGTGCGCCGTCCGCGCCGTACCAGCGCACCAGCTGGGCCGGCGCGCGTCCCTTTCCGACGGTGCGCAGCAGGATGTGGTCGACGACCAGGCCGGGGCCGTTGTCGTCGGCGTCGACGACCGCCGCGCCCGCGCCGTCGCCGAACAGGGCGAAGTTCGCGAGCTCCGCCGACTTGATCCGCTTGATGTCCCGGTCCGCGGGCCAGAGTTTCACCACCGAGTCGGCACCGATCACCAGACCGCGGCGCAGGCCGCTGGCCAGCAGCGCCCGCGCGGTGTAGAGGCCGGTGAGCGCCCCGGCGCAGCCCGAGGTCAGCTGGAAGGTCGGAAGGTCGTTCAGGCCGAGACGGTCCGCGACGGTGTTGACGGTCGCCGGCATCAGATGGTCGGGCGAGCCGGTGGTCAGGATGATGAAGTCCAGCGTCGACGCATCCACACCGGCCGCGGCGAGCGCGCGCTCGCCGGCGGCCGTCGCCAGATCACCGGTGTTCTTCGGCACGCCGGCAGAGCTGGACGGGTCGCAGAAGTGCCGGTTGCGGTTGCCGGTCATACGGTCGAGCCACTTCTCGTGCAGACCAAACCGCTCCGCCATGTCTCGGTTCGTCACCGGGTCACCCGGCAGTACCTCGCTGAGGGCAATGAGTCTCACGGCGTCAAGTTCCTTAGTGAGTAGCAGTCAGGAGTTCGCTCCGTCGGAGGTGCCCTCCCGTCGCGGGATCTGACAACCGCGAACTTACGAACGAGTCCTAGGGGAGAGCTCAAGGCGCGGTCGACGCCGTCTCCTAGAGGTTCTTAAGCCGCCTGGCCCACCCTCGGCACGTCTGTCTTCGCCTGCCCACAGAGCCGAGGAGTTGCCGAGCATGGTCGAGTCCAGCCACTGGGGGGCCGTCGAGCCCCTTCTCCTGGCCGTAGGCGCCCGCGACGAGCACCTACGGGCGGCGATCGCCGAGGTCGGGGTCGAGCAGGCCGCGGCCGTCGCCGTCGACGAGGTGCTCGCCCGCTACGGAGCGGACGGCCCCTGGGACCCGGTGCGGCTGCATCTGCGTCTGCACCACGACGGCCGGTTCGCCGACTACACCCTCCAGGTCGACCGGCGCGAGATGCTGGCCACGCCCGGTGCCCCGGACGACGCGTCCGTCAGCGTGACGTACGAACTCCGGAATCTGCTCAAGCAGCTGTTCGGGCCGCGCGCAGACTCCCGGCCCGCGCCCCCGAAGGTGGAGTTCACCTGGCCGCAGGCGCCCATTCCCGAACTGGCGCAGCGCATGGGCCCCGTGGTGCAGGGCCTCGACGCTCTGCTGGCGGCCTGTTCGCCGGCCGACACCGATCTCGGCCGGCTCGCGGTCCGCTTCGGCTCCGACAAGTGGGGCGGGGTGCACTGGTACACCCGGCACTACGAGCGGCACATGCGCGCGTTGCGCGACGCCCCGGTGCGGATCCTCGAGATCGGCGTCGGCGGCTACTCCGACAACGGGGCGGGCGGCGCCTCCCTGCACATGTGGCAGCGGTACTTCAGGCGAGGGCTGGTGCTGGGCCTCGACCTGTTCCGCAAGCCGGAGGCGCTCGGCCCCCGCATCAGAACGCTCCAGGGGGACCAGAACGACCCGGAGCAGCTGACCGCCGTGGCCGAGGAGCACGGGCCGTTCGACATCGTGATCGACGACGGCAGCCATGTGAACGAGCACGTGCGGACGTCCTTCGACACTCTCTTCCCGTACGTACGGGAGGGGGGCCTGTACGTCATCGAGGACGTGCAGACGTCCTACTGGCCGGGCTACGGCGGCACCCCCGACGCCGCTGCCGCCGGCGACGGCACCACCCTCGGGCTCATGACGTCGCTGGTGGACCTGATGCACCACCGGGAGTACGCGGGCGACGTCTCCGGTCCCCGCTCCTACGCCGCCGACCACACGGTGGGCGTGCACCACTACCACAACATCGTTTTCGTCGAGAAGGGCCCCAACAACGAGGAGCCCAGCCCCGCCTGGATACCCCGGTCCCCGTTCCCCACCGCCTAGGACATCTGGAGCGTCTCATGAGCAACTCTTCGTCCACCGCCCCGGCCGCCGCCGATCCGGGCGTCCTCACCGAGGAGGCGACCGCCGCCGCGGAGGCCGCGCTGCTCGACCTCATCACCCCCGAGGGCAAGGAGAATCCGTTCCCGGCCTACGCCCGGCTCAGGCAAGCGGCTCCGGTCTTTCCCAGCGTGCTCGGCGCGTGCTTCGTCTCGGGTTACGAAGCCTGCAAGGAGGTGGTGTTCAGCGACCGCTTCGGGGTCGCCGACGCCGACTGGTTCGACACCAACGAACCGGACTGGCGCAGTCACCCGCTGATGTTCCACGTGTACTCGACCATGATCGGCAACAACCCGCCCGACCACACCAGGCTCCGCCGGCTGGTGTCGCACGCCTTCAACGCCCGCCGCATCGAGGAACTCCGTCCCTTCGTGGCCGACCTGACCGACCGGTTGCTCGACGCCATGGCCGAGCGCGCGGACGACGGCGTCATCGACCTCCAGGAGGCCATCGGTCTGCCGGTGCCGATCCGGGTCATGGCCAAGCTGCTCGGTGTGCCGGACGAGGACCTGCCGCCTTTCCAGTCCTGGGTGCGCAAGTGCGGTGTGATGTTCGAGATCGCTGTCACCCCCGAGGAACTGGCCGCGGGCGACGCCGCGTACACGAGCATCCGGCAGTACTTCAAGCGCCTGGTCGCCGAACGCCGCTCCGCTCCGCGTGACGACCTCACCTCGGCCCTGATCGCCGTCGTCGACTCCGACGGGGACCGGCTCACCGAGGAGGAGCTGCTCGACACCCTCGGCTTCCTGTTCGCCGCGGGCTTCGAGACGACGGCGGGCATGGTCGGCAACTCGGTCGTCGCGCTGGGCGACGCTCCGGATCAGCTGGCGCCCTTCCGCGAGAGCTCCTCGGGGCTCGCGGCCGCGACGGAGGAGCTGGCCAGGTTCGACGGCTCGATCCAGATGACCCGGCGCATCGCGCTGACCGACGTGGTGCTCGGCGGCGTCCCGATACCGGCCGGAACCTCTGTCGTGGCCCTCATCGGCGCCGCCAACCGGGACCCGCAGCACTTCCCGGATCCCGACCGGCTCGACGTCACGCGCTCCGGCACCCGGCCGTTGAGCTTCGGTCTGGGGGCGCACTACTGCCTGGGCGCGGCTCTGGCGCGCATGGAGCTCGAAGAGATCCTGGGCCGCCTCTACCAGCGCTTCCCCGGCCTGCGGCTCGCCGCGGCCCCGGTCCGCGAGCCCGGCCTGGCACTACGCCGCTTCGCCTCCGTACCGGTCAAACTGTTCTGACGGGAGTGCTGCACCGTGACTGGCCTTCGAACGCAGCCCTCCTCCCTGGCCCAGCTCGTCCGCACGCACGCCGACACGCAGGGCGACCGGGTCGCGCTGACCTTTCTGACCGATCCCGCGGACAACCTCAGGGAGTCCCTCACCTACGCACAACTCGACCGTGACGCCCGCCGTATCGGCTCCTGGCTCACCGAGCGGGGCGCCAGGGGCGAGCGGGTTCTCCTCCTGCACCCGCCGGGGCTCGAGTTCGCCAAAGGGCTGGTGGGATGCGCGTACGCGGGCGCGGTCGCCGTGCCCTCGCCGCTGCCCGGGACCCGGCCCCAGCACCGCCGCCGGGTGACGTCCATCGCCCGTGACAGCGGCGCCGCGTTCGTGCTCACCGATGCCGCAAGCCATGCCGAGGTGACACAGTGGGCGGCCGACGAGGGGCTGGACGTGCTCTGCGCGGCCACGGACTCCCCCGCCCTCGGCGATCCCCGGTGGCGCCCCCGCACGCTGCGCCCGGACGAACTCGCGCTGCTCCAGTACACATCGGGGTCCACGAGCGACCCCAAGGGCGTCATGATCAGCCACGCCAACCTCGTGCACAACGCGGCGTCGATCGGCAAGACGCTCGGCAGCTCCGCCGACACCCGCTTCGGTGGCTGGCTGCCGCACTATCACGACCTCGGTCTCATGGGGATGCTGCTGCAACCCCTCTTCCACGGCGGCAGCTCGGTCTTCATGTCGCCGATGAGCTTCCTCAAACGGCCCCATCTGTGGCTGGACCTGATCGACCGGCACGGCGTCCAGATGAGCGGCGGCCCGAACTTCGCCTACGAGCTGTGCGCGCGACGGCTCACCGAGGAGCAGATCGGCCGGCTCGACCTGTCCCGGTGGCTCGTCGCGGTCAACGGCGCCGAGCCCATCAGGGCCCGGTCCGTCGCCGCCTTCCTCCGGCGGCTGGAACCTGCCGGCCTGCGGGCCGAGACCATGTTCCCCTGCTACGGGCTCGCCGAGGCCACCCTGATCGTGTGCGGTGACCGCCCCTGGCGGCCTCCGCTCACCCTGAGCGTGCCGGCCGACGACCTGGAGCAAGGGCGGTTCGTCCCGTCGGCACCGCCCCCGGCGGAGCGCCCCGGGCCCCCTGCCGTGCGCGAGTTCGTCAGCAGCGGTGTCGTCACCGGCCTCGACGTCCTGATCGTCGACCCGGACACGGCACAGCCGCTGCCGCCCGGCCGGATCGGGGAGATCTGGGCGCGCGCCGGCAATGTCGGACTCGGCTACTGGGGTCGCGAGGACGAGAGCCGGGCCGCCTTCCGGGCGACCACGGCCGGCGGTGAGACCGGATATCTGCGCACGGGCGACCTGGGCGCGGTCCATGACGGCGAACTCTTCGTCACCGGCCGGATCAAGGACCTGCTCATCGTGCACGGGCGGAACCTCCACCCGCAGGACATCGAGGCCGACTCGAAGTCCGTGCACCCCGCGCTCGCCGAGGGTGCGGCCGCGGCGTTCGGCGACGACCAGCGGGTGGTCGTCGTCCAGGAGGCCAGAGCGGGGCGGCTGGGCCCCCGGGAGCTGGACGAGATCGCGCGCGCGGTGTCCCAGCACCTGGGCCGGCAGTACGGGATCGGCGGCACGCGCGTGCTGCTGGTCAGGCCGGGCGGCGTACAGCGCACGACCAGCGGCAAGGTCCAGCGGTCCGCCATGCGGGAGCTGTACCTCGCCGACGAGATCGCCGCGGTCGGCGACACCGCACGGGCCGTGAGCACGTCTTGACTTCCTCCCCCGCCTAAAGGCGGGGGATTCCAGCGGTCGCCCGCTGGGTTTCCTGCTTCACCGATGACCGCCCCGTCCGGGAGGACTCC
>NZ_JAVACL010000059.1:0-36994 GCF_032658145.1 Streptomyces sp. MK7 | reverse complement strand
GAGCGCCCCGAAGGGCGCGGACCTCACCTCGCAGCCGTTCCCGGATCCGCTTGACGGCCGTCTTGCTCGGTTTGATCAGCAGCTTTCCGCTTCGATAGCGGCGCACGTTGAATCCGAGGAAATCGAAGCCGGTCTCCGCGTGGACGATGCGTGTCTTGTCCTCATTGAAGACCAGCCCCCTCGGCGCGAGCCAAGCAGCAAGCCGTGCCTTGACCTGCTCAGCCGCTTCGCGGCTGTGGCATATGGCCACAAGATCGTCGGCGTATCTGACTACAACCGGGCTGTCGGGCATGCTCTGACCGGCCCGGGGGCCGGTCGCGTAGTAGCACACGCCCGCAGCCGTCTCCATCCCATGAAGGGCAACGTTCAGGAGCAGGGGGCTGATCACCCCGCCCTGGGGCGTCCCCTCCTCGGTCGGGGTGAACCGACCACGCTCGACCACGCCGGCCTTCAGCCACTGCCGCACCATGTCCCGGGCGGGGAAGGTGCCGAGCTGGGTGAGAAGGTGATCGTGGTCGATGCGGTCGAACGCCGCCGCCAGGTCCGCGTCCAGGATCCACACGCGCTGCGGGTTCTTCCCGTTCAACGTGTTGCAGATGACCCCGATCGCGTCATGGCATCCCCGGCCCGGGCGGAAGCCATATGACCTCGCCTCGAACCGGGCCTCCCACTCGGGCTCCAGCGCGTTCGCCGCCCGGGCCTGATGGCACCGGTCGATGATCACGGGAATGCCGAGCGGGCGGCGCTTTCGCCCCGCACCGTTCTTCGGGATGAACACCCGCCGGACCGGGCGGGCCCGCCAACTGCTGGCGCGCTGCTGGATGAAACGCGTCAGTTCGGCTTTGCCCGGGGCGGTGAGCACGACCTGCCCGTCCACCCCTGCTGTCTTTCGTCCGGCATTGATCTCCGTCGCCCGCCGCACGCTGACCAGCGTGTTGGAAAGGCTCCGGAGCATCAGCTTCTGCAGGTTCCTGACCTTGGTCAGATCCCCGTCCCTCGACGCCGTGAAGATGCGCTGGCGCAGTCGACGTACGTTCTTCTGCGCGCGGTCCCAGTCGATGCTGTCCCAGTCCGCGAAGAAGTCGCCCTCCGGTCCGTTCACCCCGGCCACCGCCGGGGCGTCCAACTTGTCCATCGGTGCTGCCGCTGTTGCCATCGTCCCTCCCCACAGGCTCACCCGGCTCACGTCTGCGTCCTTTCGGACCCGGGCACCGGCCCGGTATCCGGCGAGTTGGCCAGGACCGCAGCGGAGAGGCCGCTACACGTGTTGTCCCGGTTTCCCCTGGCCTTTCGGCCCACCGGCATTCGCTTCTTGAGCCGTCCTGTCCCGCCGGAGACATCAGCCTTCCTCACGGTCGGCCCACCGCTGCCCGCCCAGGGCAGCGGCCTCCGTCGGGGTTTCCACGTTCCGCGCATGCGAGATGCGGCCGGGGTGGGCGCCCTCTATGCCCCGGGGCGGCGGTGTCCTCCCAGGCGACGTGAAACATCCGCCCGGCGCCTGCCGCCTCACAGCGGCCCGCCCTTCACCCCGCTCCTGCATCCCACCGGCGGGGGCTTCTCTCACGAGGCGTCATCAAGGGTTCACTGGCGTTCGCCCGTCCGGCCTTCCCCTTGCCTGTCACCCCCGGGTGGAACGGGAGTCCTTGGGCTTCTTCCTGGAGCTTCGCACCCCGCCGTTGCCAGCGACGCGCGTCCAGGCGGGGACGGGTCATCGGACACGAACCCGGGACTACCCTGTTATCGGCGACACCGCCGACCCCCTCTCCAAGAGCATCCACTCAACACACGCGACCTCGTGTCGCACCTTCACCTGGGAAGTGCCTCTTTCCTCGTAGCCAACAGGACCCTCAGCAAGTCCTATCGTTGCAGGTCAGGGGAACTTTCCGCGTTTTTGATCAACCCTCGGACAGGTCATCTCGTGAAAGCGCGAGGCTGGGAGTCGCAGGAACTCCGGGTAGTGGTGGGCGTAGCCCAGACGGTGGGGTGCCAGGCGCCGCCACGGCGGCCCACCGCGCCTGATGGCGAGCCAGGTGAGTCCCGGCAGACAGGCAACGGCCGTCCAGATCGCTGCGCCCGTCCGTCCTGCGGGGGTCGGGTCGGGTCAAGCCCCGGACCCACTCGCGTGAGCTGGCAGTCGGGCCGACCGCGCAGGGCGGAGGGGGTGACGGCCATCCCGTGATCTGTGACGGGTTGGAAAGAGCTCAATGATCGGCCGGCGTTTTGTGGTGGGTCAGGGTGTGCCAGCGTCGTTCGAAGTCTTTGGTGTGTTGGTTGATGTGGTGGTGGGTGATGGGTCTGTTGTATTGGGCGGTGATGCCGTGGTGTGCGCAGTCCTGGTGTGGTGTAGCTGTTGCGCCTGCTTATTGATCTTGTTTGTGGCCTGCTGTTGCTCAGCTTTACTGAGCGGTATGCCTGTTCCGTGGGGGAGGCTTGCGCGGGGCCGTGGCGCCGACGACGGGTGGTACGTGGGTTGAGCTGGGCTTTTATGGCTGCGCAGTGGGTTGAGTGTGGTGGCGGTTTTTGCGCAGGGTAGTTGGCGCGTCTATAGGTACGGGAGTTGTGGGCCTGTTCTGTCAGGCTGGGCGGCGAGGGGCGTGGTTGGCTCAGCGGGTGGTCAGGCGTTGCCAGAGCAGGTCGTGGTCGGCGGGTGCGAGGTGGGGGAGTTGGAGGCGGCTGGCGAGGTGGTGGAGGAAGGCGAGGGCGGCGGCGAGGGTGAGGGTTTCGGGGTAGGTGATCAGGTTCCGGCAGGTCAGGGTGGGGGAGGCCGGGCCTGGGGGATGTGGGGGTTGGTGGCGGTGAGCTGGTGCAGGCGCATTCGCCAGCGTTGGTGGAGGTGTTGTCAAGCCCTGGGTTTCGTGGAGACTGAGTTAGCTGGTTTTCTGGAGTGACGCAGGGGGTTGGGCCGCGAGGTAGTGGGCGGCCTCGTGCTCGGCGGGGGTGATGTGGCCGAGTTCGCCGTGGAGACGGCGCTGGTTGAACCAGTCAATGTACTCGGCGACGGCGACCTCGACGTCGGTGATGCCGGTCCACGGCCCCTTGTTGCGGATCAGCTCGGCCTTGAACAGGCTGTTGAACGCCTCGGCCAGGGCGTTGTCGTACGAGTCACCCTTGGAACCGACCGAGGCCACGGCGGCCTCATGTTCGAGACGTTCGGTGTAGCGCAGAGCACGGTATTGGACTCCGCGGTCCGAGTGGTGCGTGAGGCCGGTCAAATCGCCGCCGGCGTGCCGGCGGCGCCAGATCGCCATCTCCAGGGCGTCGAGGGCGAGGTCGGTATAGAGGGAGGTGGCGACCTGCCAGCCGACGACCATGCGGGAGAAGACGTCGATGACGAAGGCGGCGTACACCCAGCCGGAGAAGGTCCTGATGTAGGTGATGTCCGCGACCCACAGCTGGTTCGGCGCGCTCGCGGTGAACTGCCGCTCGACCAGGTCAGCGGGCCGGTCGGTCTCGGGTGCGGGACGGCTGGTGCGGGGGCTCTTGGCCCGGATCACCCCGCGCAGACCGGCCGCGCGCATGAGGCGCTCGACCGTGCAGCGGGCCACCTCGAATCCCTCGCGCAGGAGGGCGGCGTGAACCTTGCGGGCCCCGTATACACCGTAGTTGGCCTCGTGGATCCGGCGGATCTCCTTGGTGATCTCCTCGTCTCGCAGGCTGCGGGCCGAGGGCGAGCGGTTACGGGCGGCGTAGTAGGTGCTCGGCGCGATCGGCGCGTCCGTCTCGGAGAGGACGTCGCAGATCGGCTGGACGCCGAACGTCTCCTTGTACTGGTCGATGTAGGCGACCTTCATCGCAGTGGACGGTCCAGCTCCGCGGCGAAGAAAGCCGAGGCGGACTTCAATATCGCGTTCGCCCGCCGCAGTTCCTTCACCTCCCGCTCCAGCTCCGCGATCCGTGCAGCGTCGGTGCTGGTGGTGCCGGGCACGATGCCCTCGTCGGTCTCGGCCCGCTTGACCCAGCCGCGCAGGGCCTCGGGGTGCACGTCCAGCTGGTCGGCGATCCGCTTGATCGCACCGGCCCTGCCGGCCGGGTCCTTGCGGGCATCGATCGCCAGCCGCGTCGCACGCTCGCGCAGTTCATCGGGGTACTTACGGGGAGCAGCCATGAGCGGCATCCTTCCGGGTCTTCGATGTCTCCATCAAACCCGGGGCGATTCATGTTGATGGTGGTCGTACCAGCGGGTGGTGATCGTCGATGCCCAGCTCAGAGAGGTCGGTGTTGGCGGGCGGCGCGCGTTGAGGTGGGCTTGGGTGAGTTCGGGGACGGCTTGGATGGTGAGTGGTGCGGGATGCCGGGGGTCGCTTGAGGCCTGCTGGTAGCGGGTGCAGATCATGATCCGGGGCAGGCCCGGTGACGGGTGGATCCATGCGGGGGCAGGCGTGTGCGGGCTGCGGCGGACGGTGCAGGCGGTACACGCCGGCAGTGGCTGCAGGGCGGTCTCGAGGGCGTGCCAGCGGGCGGTGGCCGTGCCGTGCGCAGTGGTGTGGGCCAGCGAGGACGCGGGCGGGCGCAGGTGGGGCAGGGCACGGTTGAGGTGCGCGAGGGGGATGCGGGTGAAGCCGGACAGGCGGCGGGCGGCTTCGGCGCTGAGGCGGATCTCGGTGGCGGGCGGGGCGTGTTCGGTGCCGGTGGCGGTGATGTGCAGTCCGTCGAGGAGCTGGGCCGGGGTGAGTTGGTAGGTGATGGCGAGGCG
Source organism: Streptomyces sp. MK7 (assembly GCF_032658145.1). NCBI lineage: Bacteria > Bacillati > Actinomycetota > Actinomycetes > Kitasatosporales > Streptomycetaceae > Streptomyces > Streptomyces sp. MK7. The sequence goes on along the minus strand of NZ_JAVACL010000059.1, from coordinate 32,301 downwards.
GGTGAGGTAGGAGGCGGTGGCTTCGCCGGGCAGCGGCCGTACGCGCAGCGCGCCGGGCACGTATGGCCACATGGTGCCGGCCCACTCCGCAGGTGCTGCGTGGACGGTGGCCCGGGAGGTCATGGGCTGCTGGGGCGGGTGCGGCGGCGGGCGGGGTTGCGGGGCCGGTAGTGCTCTTCGGCGAGGTGGTCGAGCGCAATGGAGTCCAGCAGTGGTTTGGTGATGCGTTCGCTGTTGTCGAGGATGGCTTCGATGGCGGCTTGGCGGATCAGTCGGGCGAGGCTGCCGATCCGTCCGGCGGTCCGTTCGTGCAGGTAAGGGGCCAGCTTCGGCAGGCTGCCCGCACGGTGGGCGGTGAGGTCGAGGGCGCGTTCCAGCGCGGCGATCAGCTCTCTGAAAGGCTCCCGCTCGCCGGCTCGGGCGGGCAGTGCCCCGCAGTCGATCAGGGAGGCGCGCCCGGCGAGCTGCGCGCCGCGTACCCCGGTGAACACGGCGCTGTCGGTGACGTCGATGCCCGCGTAGACGAACGTGGACCGCACGCGTTCGGTCAGGTCCTTGAGCCAGTCGGCGGCCTCGGAGCCGCTGGAGGTGCGCGGGTTGAGCCGGTGGATCTCGTCGATCAGCACCAGCTTCACCCCCGCTGCGGCGTAGGTGTGGCAGACAGCGGTCGTGATCTGCATGGTGGTCATGCGGGCGGTGACGGGGATGCCGAGGTAGCGGGCGAACTCCCCGGCCAGTGTCTTGGCGGTGGCGCCGGGCGGCACCAGCACGTAGGCGACAGGCACGCTGGTATCGCGGGGGTGGGCGCGGCGGGTGTGGGCCAGGTGGCAGGTGCGGCCCACTTCGAGCAGGGCGGTCGTCTTGCCGGTGGTGGCGGGGCCGGTGACGATCAGGGACGGGCGGGCGGTCACCTGCTGGTGGCGGCCGAGGATCATCAGGGTGCGCACATTGCGCGAGAGGGTTTCGATGGCCGGGGTGCGCACGGTGATGAACTGTGAGTGGTAGGCCAGGCGTTCCTCCGGCGAGCGGGATGGCTGGCCCGGCTGCGGCGGCGTGGGCGGTGCGGTGGTAGCGAACCGGGCGAAGGCGTCGAAGGTGGTGACTGCGCCTGCGGACGTCTCCTCGGCGGGGGGCGTGATACCGGGTTTGGTCACCAGTGTTCGGCCTCCTCGAAGGCGTCGTACAACGCGAATCCGGCCGGCGGCGGGGAGTCTTCATGACCGGCATGGCTGTCGTCATCGTCAGGGGTGCTGGCTTCGACGGCGTCGAGACTGTCCTCGGCGTCCTGGGCGGGGTGTCGGGCCGGCGGTGCCCCCTCTGGGGAGCCCGCAGTCTGGGATGGGATGGCAGCCGCTGCCGGGCTGCGGGGCTGGGGGCGGCTGCGGCGCAGGACCTGGTCGGCGGTGTCGGCGAGGGCGGCCTCGTGTGCCTCGCGGTCGCCGCGCTGGTTGAGAGTGGCGCGGATGTGACGCCAGGCGGTCTCGCCCATCGGGGCGTGGACGTGGTCGCGGTGGATCCACGGGACCTCGTGCAGCTGTCCCTCGGGCAGCCGGACGTAGATCTGCCGTACGTCGTGCGGGTTGAGGTGGACTTCCCATTTGCCGCCGGGGCCGGTGGGGGAGGGGCGGCCGCGGTGTTCATTCAGGCAGGCGTGGTCGTAGGTGCGGTGGTTGATGCGGATGCCGCGGCCGGTGATGGGATGGAAGCGCACGGGCAGCAGTTCGAGGTAGTCGGTGCCGGCCAGCGGCAGCGGCACGTACCCGCAGGTGCCCAGGAGGGCGCCCCACATCTCGTTCGGGGTAAGGGCCTTTTTCGGCAGGACCGGGTGGCGCAGCCCGTCGTGGGGGCGGTGCTGCCAGCGGGCGGTGACCCATTCATCCAGCAGCTCCTGCAACTGGGCCACGGTGAAGTGTGCTTCGTCCTTTACCGCCTCGCCGCGCTCGAGGATGTGGGAGCCGGTGTAGCCGGCGACGTGCTGCGCGAACAGGGTGTTGATACTGCCGAAGGTCCGCTCGACGGCGCCTTTGGCGGCCGGCGAGCGGGGCGGGGTGGGCTGCACGCTCACTCCCAGGGTCTCGCAGGCGGCCAGGAACGCGGCGGAGACGAAGATGCTGCCGCGGTCGATGACGATCGTCTCCGGCACCACGACCGGCTGCGCCGCCGCCTGCCGAAGCCGCGCGTCGAGGGCGAGCAGCCGGTCGTAGGGGACGGCGGCGTGGGCCAGGTGCAGGTGGTCGGGCCAGCCGGGCCGTGCGGGGTGGGGCACGGCCATCTCCGCCAGCAGCAGGGCGGCGTCCACGGCCTTGGTGCCCTCCTCGCGCAGCACGGCCGCCACCACCGAGCGGGTGGCCACATCCAGGGCGATGGTCAGCTCTGGGCGCACCGGCTTTGCGTCCTCGCCGATGGCCATCACATCCAGCCGGGTGGTGTCGACCTGGACCGTCTCGCCCGGCCGCAGCGCCACCGTCGGCGTGTAGGGCCGTACCGGTGTGGTGGTGGCGGTGCGGGCCGGCCGTCCGGGATGCTCCAGCGGATCAGCGAGCACGCGCACCAGCCGGTTGAACGTCGACGGCGGTGGCAGGGGCACGGTGCCCGGGCCGTGGGTGTCGGCCAGGATCTGCCCGGCCAGCTCCCTCAGGCCCTTCAGGGTGCCGGTGGAGCGGCCGCGCTGGCGGCGCAGCGCCTCGAGTATCGCGGCCACCACGCGTTCATCGGCCCGCCCGGTCGGGCTGGAGGGTTTGCGGCGGCGGATCAGGCCCCACAGGCCGTTCGCGTGGTAGCGGGCGCGCATGCGCCGCACGGTGGCCCGGCTGGCCCGCGGCCAGCCCAGTGCCGCGAGTTCGTCGGCCTTGGCCTGCTCCCGCTCGGCCATCGACTTGTGCTGCGGGTCGTAGGCGGGCCGGGGCACGCCGCCGCTTGCCGGGCCGCCTGGCAGCCCGGTCTCGATCTCGCGGATGTGCCGCTGCCAGGCCAGGGCCCGCTCGCGCTCCCGGGCGGGCAGCGCCTCCAGCAGCCCCCACGGCGGTATACCGGCGGTGGGGGGGTCCACCACGGCGAAGGTGGGGTCGGCGAACAGGAACGACGACAGCACGCAAGCCGTCTGACCGCCCTCGTCGACCAGACGCACCGACGCCCCCACCACGGCGGCCACCTGCCAGGTGCGGTCTTCGAATCTGACCTGGGCGCCCACCCCGACACGCCGCCCGCCCGGGGCGGTTGCACTCTGCCCGTTCACCTGCCCTGCCGCTCCTGCCGCGGTGCGGTGTCTGCGTCCGGGCCGGGCCGGATGAGGGTGTGCGCGCCCAGCGGCCTTTCCAGGTCGGCGCTCAGCCGTCCCCTCCACAGCGCGTGGTAGAGGACCGGCAGTGCCGCCAGGACCTCGCCCGCCGCCGCGGCCCCCGCCATCAGCGGCCGCGGGATGGCGAATGCCTCCAGGACGGCCTGCTCAAGGAGACCTGCGCCGCGGTGACGGGGGTGGCGGTAGCCGGCCAGCCACCGCACGTTCGCCGCCACCACCTTGTCCGGCGGCGCCAGGCGCCGGTAGGTGAACCCGACGGCCCCACAGGCCGCTTGCAGCACCGTGGCGGCGCGCGCCGCCCGTGCCGCGGCAGGCCCGCCGGTGGCCGGGCAGTCGGCGAGCAGGCCGCGCCCGTCGGCGTAGCGGGCGAAGAGCTGCGGCACCCAGGTCAACACCCGTCCGCTGCCCGCATCCCGCCACGTCAGGCGCACCGGCCGTGCTGCCAGGCCCACGATGCGCGGATCGCGGTCCAGGAACATCAGCTGGGTGCACATCGCCTGCGAGCCGTGCGCGATGTGCCGGCTGGTGGTGGCCGACCACCACCAGCCCGGACCCCACCGCCGGCCAGGCACCACGGGAAAGGGTGCTACCGGCCCGAGCTCCTCCAACCGCAGCTGTCCGGCCACCTCCAGCCAGCGCCGCTGCTGGCGCGTCCCGTCAGGCCCGGCGAAGACCGCTTCCATCCGGTCGATGTCCGGCCCGCTCGGCTCATCCTCGACCCCGGCGGCCACACCGGCGACCGGCTTGCCGACGTGGCTGTTCGTGCTGATCATCTGCTCCCGACACGTCCGTCCCGGCTCGCCCGCGCAAGGCGGCGCCGGTAGCCCAACTCCTGCCCGGCACCGCCGCGATGGGGTGTGGGAATGGAGCGGGCTCAGGATGGCCCAGCCGCCCACCGGTGTCAGTGCGGATCTGTGCACCATCACCCTCCCGGGGGACGGGCGGCCCGTGCGGGGCCGCCGGTCGTGGGCCCGTCCGCCGCGCCCGGGGGCGCTCACGTACGCATCGTGGTCCAGGACCATCAGGTGCAGAAACAGGAACATGGCGCCCGAGCCGCACTGCTGAGGGGTTTCTTCAGCTGCTGTCGTCCTGGCCGGCCGTCAGGATGGTCATCAGGGTGTCGGCAGGCATGTCCGCCCACTGGGCGATCTCTTCGAGGGGGATGCCGGCGTTGGCCGCGGCCAGGGCGGTCCGTTTCCAGGCGTTGTCGATCAGGACGGCGCTGTGGTGGAGGGTGCCAAGGAGCTGCCGGGCGACGTCGGCGATGGGCCCGGTCTGCACGCCGCGCAGCTGGAGCAGTTGTTCCTCGGCGCTTGAGACGGCGCTGCTGATCAGCATGCGCTGTTCGGCGGGCACCACGGCTCGCCACATCCTGCCCGTACCGGGCGCCTTCTTCTCCTTGCCCAGTACCCGCAGCTGTCCGGCGATGGTGGTGGGCTGGTGTTCCTGGCGCACCCACCACAGGTCGTCGGCGTATCCCGGTGGCCTGCCTTTGCCGCGGCGCCGGCGGATGACGGCGCCCATCCAGGAGGTCAGCGGGCTGCCGTAGTCGGTCGCCGCGAGCGGTCCCAGCCAGTCGCGTTTGACCCGTTCGCCGAGGCGGCGGCAGAACATCCCGTCGGCGGGCAGCGGCCGCGGCCGCAGGGCGCCGCTGTCGATCCAGACCAGCTCGGCCATGGCCGGGTCCAGCAGCGCGCCGGCGACGGTCACCGTCTCGGGGAAGACGGCCGCGTCGCGTCCCACGATCCGCCACCACTCCAGACGCCCACCGGCGTTGCCGCCCGCCAGGTGGTGCAGGCGGCGTGGCCAGATGGTCTCCTGCTCCCAGGTGTAGGCGTGTTCCCACCAGCGGGCCACCGCCGCGTGCGCCAGGGCGAACACCCGCTCCGGCTCGGCCCCGGCCCGTACCGCCCGCCGCGCCACCTTCGCCCACTGCTGCTGCGCCGCGATTACCTCCGGCACGCCGCGCAGATCGAGATGCTCGGGTGTTTGGTCGGCGTCCGCGTCCAGCAGCCACCGCCCGTGCCGCACGCACACCCGCTGCCAGCGCGCCGCATACCGCACCACCCCGTCCGTTGTCCCGGTGCGGCGGGCGGTGCACAGGCGGCAGCCGAACGCCACCGGCCCGGCGAGCGCGCCGCCGATCCGCCACGCCGCCGCCGGCTCCGCGTCCGAAGCGGCCGGCAGTTTGGCGTCCCGTTGCCCCCAGGTCGGCAACGCCCGCGCCAGCACGTCCTGTCCGACGCCGCACAGCCGGGCCAGCATCTGCTGCCCGGCCGTGTTCAGCAGCACCTCGGCATCGGCCCGCGGATTCCCGCTCTCGTGCCGGGGAGGGGAGTTGCGCCACCGCCAGCCGGAGCGGAGCGTCTTCGCCTCCAGCCCGTAGCGCGCAGCCAGACGGCAGACCAACGATGCGGTGCTCTCCCCGGACATCGGCGCGAGGCGGAACACCCCGGCGTGGCCTGGGGCGTCGAGGTGGGCTGGGCCGAGAACAGTGACCATGGGCCTCGTGGGGTTGTCGGTGACCGCGGTGTGGTGGGAGGACGGCTTGGGAGCAGCCTTCCGGCATTTATAGCGTTATGGGTGGTTGTCGGTGGCTTGAAGTAGGGTCGCGGGGCACGGGTTTCTGAGGGGGAGCCTCTTGCGGTGCCGTGAGGAGTGAGGCTGGGTGGGATTGTCCGGTGGGGCTGCGGACAAGGCGGGTAACCGGTATGAGGACTGGTGGACTGCGTTGCGTGCGGCAGAGCTCGTACGGGGGCGGGCGTCGTGGATCCGGCTGGAGCCTCCGGGGCCGGCAGGCGCCGGGATCGAGTTCCAACTCGAGGAGCCGGACGCCACCTGGTGCGAGCAGGTGAAGGACGTCCCGTCGAAGGGGGCGTGGACTTTGACGGCTGCAGGCAAGCTCCTTCCGCCGGTCCTGGGGCATCTCGCGGAGGGCAAGAAAGTGCGGCTCGTGCTGTCGACGGGAGCACCCGACCTGGATGACGTTGCGCGGCGGGCGCGGGCCGCCCAGACGCTGGCCGAGTTCGAAACGATCATTACCCAGCCACAGGCCTCATGGTTCCAGTCGGCGCTGGCGAGCTGGAAGGTCGACGAGGCGACGGTCGACCGGGAGGCCGGCTGGCGGTACCTGAAAGCCGTACACGTGGAGCACTACTCGCCGGAGGCCGTGCGCCGACTGGTGGTGTCCACCTATGAATTGCTGTTTGTCGGAGATCCGGAAGTCATCGTCAAGCAGCTCAGCGGCTACCTCGACGAGCATGTGCATCAGCGGCTGACCGGATCGCAGATCCGCAGCCATCTGCTGACCGTGCCGGGTGTGCGCCCGCGGCTGCTGGCCGGCGACACCGGAACGCTTTCCGCCCTGGCCGGCACCGTCGAGCGCTTGGTCCGGGGCGCACAGGGCAAGCGCCCTGCTTTCGGCCTGGTCGCGCGCCCGCACGCACAGCAGCTGTACGAGCGTCTGGTGGCGCAGGACGGCCCACAGATCCTGGTCTGTGAAGGGGGTGCCGGCCTGGGAAAGTCGGCGGTTGTCGCTGACGTCTTGACCCGGTGGACCGAGCAGGGGTGGCCAGCGGCCGCAGTTCGTATGGACGCAGTCGACGCAAGTGTCCAGACGGCCGTGGATCTGGGCGACGCAATGAAGCTTCCGGACTCACCTGCAGTGCTGCTGGCCGGAGTTGCTGCCGGGAAACCGGCACTGCTGGTGATCGACCAACTGGATGCGGTCAGTACGTACAACGGCAGGATGTCGGACGCCTACGAGTCCGTCGAAGACGTCCTGACGCAGCTGGTTGTCGCCCCCAATGTCAAGGTGCTCCTGGTGGCGCGCACCGTCGACATCGACAATGACCGGAGACTGTCCCGGCTGGTCGCCGACGACACCCGGACCGCGCGATTCCCGCTCGGTCTCCTGGACGTGGAGGAGGTGCGCACGGTTCTGTCCGCTGGCGGCACGGATCCCGACGGACTGGGGCCCGTGACCCTGGAACTGCTGCGCACTCCCTTGCACCTGTCCGTCTTCGATCGCCTGTCTGCTTCCGCGCGTGCTGTGCCGTATCGCACGTTGCAGGAGCTGTACGTGCGCTACACCGACGACGTCCGCGAGGCCGTCGAGCGAGAGGTCGCATCGCTGGACTGGTCGGGTATCACCGGTCTGTTGTGCGCCTCCATGAGCGAACGCGAAGCGCTGCAGGCACCGGTGGCCCTCCTTGACGGCTTCGCGCGCCAACAGGTCAAGACCTTGGAGTCGCACGGTGTGCTGGTGCGTGACGCGGAGCAGATCGGGTTCTTCCACGAGACCTACTTCGACTTTCTCTTCGCCCGGTCCTTCATCACCACCGGCAACGACATCCACGACTTCCTCGCCGACTCCGGCCAGCACCTGTTCCGGCGAGCCCAGACCCGGCAGATCCTCGAACACCTCGCCGGCACCTATCGCGATCGCTTCCGCACCGTGGTGGCCCAGCTTCTCAGCTCCAGCCGGATCCGCTCCCACCTGCACGATGTGGTCATCGCCGTCCTGAGGCAACTCGACGCCACCACGGCTGACTGGCAAGCCCTCGACTCTCTCGCCTGGGGTCAGGCTCCCGTGGCCCCCAAGGTCCGCGGTCTGCTCGCCCAGCCGCGCTGGTTCGACGCCGCCGACCACGATCAGAACTGGGAACGCTGGCTGAGCACGCCGCAGACCTCCGATGCGGCATTCCGGGAACTGCTGGTCGCCGCTCGACACCAGCCGCAGCGCGTCGCGGAGCTGGTGCGACCGTACGTGGGCACCACCCCGCAGTGGGGGCAACGGCTCCTGGGGCTCGTTGAGTGGGCCCTCACCCCCGACCTGGTCGATCTTGCAGTCGAGCTCATCGAAAACGGCCATGCAGACGAGGCCCGCGGACCGATCGCCGTGAACAGCGACTTCTGGTCCCTGCTGTACAGCCTGTCCGAGACCGCCCCCGCCCCCGCCGCGCGCCTCGCTGGCGCATACCTGCACCGACACCTAACCCGGGCACGCGCCGACGGATCCGACGATCCATTTGCGTCCGACCACCTGTCCACACGATCCCAGGTCGCCGACACGGTCCTCTCCCGCATCGCGACGGCCGAGCCCGCAGCCTACGTAGAGCAGGTCCTGCCCTTCGTCACCGACGTAGCCACGGCCACCAGCACCCACCGTGCCGGGACAGCCGCCCTTGGAGGCGGCCACTGGGCCTACCGCCACATCGGCGCCCACGGCGTCGACACCGCACTTCTGTCTGCTCTCGACAGGGCACTTCGCTCCCTGGCCACCCAGTCCCCGACAGCCGCTGACGGCGCGCTGCAGCAACTGACCGCGTCACCCGTTCAGGAACTGCGATTCCTCGCCTGCCGTACCTACACCGCCATGGACGTCCCCGATGAGGCCATCGCGTGGCTGGTAAGCGATGAGCGCAATCTGCGCCTGGGATGGCTGGACAGCCCGAGCTGGGCCTCGCGTGAACTCATCGAGGCAGCCACACCCCACTGCACCGACGCGACGCTGGAACGTCTGACCACGATGCTGCTCGGCTACTACACGACGTGGGAGCGCGGACGCCGGAAGGGGCAGCGCAGTTCATGGGGCTGGTCCCAGTACGAACTGCTTTCGGCGGTCAGCCCCGCTCGCCGTAGCGAAGCGGTCAACCGACGGCTCGCTGAGTGGGAGCGCAAATTCCCAGGTCAGCTCCCGTCACCGCCGGCACCTATCCAAGCCGGATTCGTCGGCTCGCCGATCAGCGACCAGGCCGCCGGGCACATGACCGACGCACAGTGGCACCGAGCTCTGGACAAGTACGCCAAGCCTCAATCAGAACGGCCCTGGCCGCCCCGGGGAGGCGCTTACGAACTCGCGCAAACCCTGGGCAGGCGAGCCGAGCAGGACCCCGATCGCTTCAGCAGATTCGCGTTCTCCCTCGGCGCGGACTCGCCGGCCGCCTACCTGTGCGCGATCGTGGCCGCAGTCACGCCTCACCTGGTCGCCGAACGCTGGCAACAGTTGGCTCTTCACACGCACCAGATGCACGGCTCCGCCGCCGCGTCCACGATCTGCCACGCCCTGCAGTCGGCTCCCCAGAACTTCACTGACGCAACGCTGCCGGTGCTCGACAGCTACACCACGGACCCCGACCCCGACCATGACATCCACGAGGCCGACGGGACTCGCACGGACCTGCTGACCGCTGGCATGAACGCTACCCGAGGCCAGGCAGCTCTTACCGTCGCCGCCCTGCTCTTCCACGGCAGCGAGCATCTGAGCGTGTTGACACCGCTGGTCACCCGGCTGGCCAACGATCGAGTACTTGCTGTCCGGGTCTGCGCTGCGGACGCCGTACTCGCCCTGATGAGGCACGACCCGCAGACTGCACTCGACACCGCTGAGCGACTCCTGGACCACCACGACGTCAACGTTCACAACGCTTCCACCACACATCGGCTGCTCATCAACGCGCTGATTCGTGAACCCTCACGCTTCTCCGCCCATCTGGCTCGCGCTCTTCAGGCCCCGGGCGTAACAGCGGAACTCGCCGGCCGGGCATGGGCCGTCGCCGCCATTCATGGATCTCTCACCCCAGACCTTCCAAGGACTGCAGGCGACCTCACTGTCACGGCCCGCCGTGGCGCGGCCGCAGAGCTCGCCGCCAACATCAGCCACTATCCGCATCTCGTCCCGCTATTCGACGACGCAGACGCCGACGTACGAAAGAACGCGTCACAGGCGATCCGAGAGGCCTTCGACCTCTATCCCGCCCAAGCCGATGAACTGATCACGGCCTTCCTCGACAGCGATGCCTTCCCCGACCACCTTGAGCATCTGGTCTTTGCGCTCCACGAACACACCGGGCCCCTTCCCGCACTCGCGGTGGACGCCTGCGAGCGCATCGTCCAGCACGCAGGCCGTGACCTCGGAGACCTCCGGACGCATCGCGCAGCAGACGGCCACTACTTGATCTCGGTCGTCCTCCGTCTCTATCGGCAAAGCCCGCAATCCCAACGGATCCGCTGCCTGGACATCATCGACCGCCTCGCGCAAGTAGGCGCCTACAGCCTGAACTCCGCTCTGGAGTACGAGCGATAACGTTCCGCCCACGCCCCCCCGGTGCGCCTGAGCGGCCGGGTGTGCCGTCATCCGCTGCTCGCCGCCTGGTCGAGGTGGGTGGCCTAGCGGTGTTGCCAGTGCCGGTCGGTTTCGGGCAGCGGGGTGTGGCTGATGCGGGCCAGGGTGCCATCGGCGTGCCAGAGCCGGTAGCGGTAGCGGCAGGCATCAACGGGCCCAGGACATGGGGGAGTTGGGTCCAGGGCTGGCGGGTGCAGGCGATGTGGAGGATGACCTCCAGCAGTTGGCGTGCGTTGCGGCGGCGGCCGCCGTGGTGGGGGAGCGGGGTCAGCAGCGGGAGCAGCATCGTCCAGGCGTCGTCCGTGATCCTCGGCCGCCGGCCGGCAGCAGTTCGTCGATGAGCTGCTGCTGGCCCGGCCGGAGCAGCAGCCGGCGGGCGGCCTGCCGGGTCAGCCAGGCGCCCGCATGATCAGCATTCGGTGCGCCTGGCCACCAGGTGAGGCCGTCGGGCAGGCCGGTGAGGTGGTGGCGGGCGGCCCACCACATCTGCTGCCAGGCGATGGGCCAGGGCGGGTTCCACCAGGCGTCAACAGCGCTCAGGCGCTGTCCCAGCCGGGTGGGCCGGCCGGCGGTGCGCTGACGCCGGCGGGCAGCGGTGAGCCAGTCGCCCAGGGCGAATCCGTCGGGGGCGGTGCATCCGGGTCCGGGTACGGCGAGATGGCCGTGGCGGGCGGCGTAGTCACGGGCGATGGCGAAGGCGTCGCCGGCGGGGCGGCGCCGCCCGGGCCAGGCGTTAAACCGCTCGACTTCGCCGCTGGTGAGGCCGAGTTCGGCCAGCAGTCGCTGCTGGTCCTGGTGCAGCTGCCCGTAGCGGGTGATCTGGCGGCGCAGCCACAGCTCCAGCCAGCGCGGCAGCCCGCTCAGATTGTCCCCGCCGTGCACCGGTCCGTGCGCGTCTGTATATGCGCGGGCCCGGTACCAGGCCCGCTGCCAGCCGACGGGCCACGGCGGGTTCCACCACGCATCCAGCTCGGTGAGCTGCGCGGTCTGCTCGGCGGTCAGGCAAGCGGCATCCGCACGGCGTTTGGCCAGCCACCGTCCCAGGTCGAAGCCCTCCACGACCCCGCGGCCGGTGTGGGCGAGAGCCAGGTGCCCGTGCCGCTGCGCGTGGCGGCGGGCGTGGTCGAGGCCCTCGGCGAACAACTGCGCATGCCAGCGCGTCAGCCCCCGCCCGCGCCATGCCCGCCGCGGCACCGCCTCCTGTCCCCTCGCTCCTCCCCGCGCACCCGCAGCATGCCCGGCCGCCCCACCATCCCCATCCCCGCCCGATGCTTCCCCGCTCGCTTTGGTGTCCAAGGACTCGGCCAGCAGGCGCAGGCCCGCTGCCACGTCAAGTGGCCGGTGCGGCCCGCGCACCCACCACACCCCTTGCCACCCCCGCAGCGGCGGCGCCCCGGCTGGCCGCCGCCGCTGACGCAGCATCGCCGACACCCACCGGGCCAACGGCCCTGCAGCCGCAGCCGCTTCCACCTCCGCCAGCCAGGGCCGCGCCAGCCGCTCGCCCAGCGCGGCCGTGAACCGCCCGGCGGCGCCCCGGTCGCGCAACAGCGCATCCGCGTGCCCCGCGGCCAGTTCTTGCAGCCGGGGATCGAGCAACGCCCCAGCCACCACGACGACCTCCGGGAAGATGACCGCATCCCTGGCCAGCAGCCGCCACTGCGCATCACCCCAGCCCGCCGGGTCCCCGCCACGTGTGCGGGTGGCCGCCGCCACCTGCTCCAGACGCGGCCCCCACACGCTCTCTTGGGCCCAGACCTCCTCCCGGTCCCACCACCCGCACACCACCGCCCGCGCCATCGCGAACACCTCACCCTGCGCCGCCCCGGCCGCCTGCGCCGCCCGCTCCACCCGGGCCCAGCGGCGCTGCGCCCGCCCCAACTCCTGGACCAGACCCGCGACATCGGTGAACTCCCACGGATGGCCCTCACCCACCGGAAGCAGCCACCGGCCATGGCGCGCGCACAGCCGCCGCCACGGCGCCCGGTACACCCACACCCGCCCGTCCCCTGCGCCCCGCCGGGCCGCACACAGCCGGCAGCCGAAGACCACCGGCCCCCACGCGGATGGCCCCATCCGCCACCGCGCCCAGCCCCTGCCGTCCTGGCTGCGGCCGGCCAGCGCGTCGGGACCGGCCGTCCAGGACGGCAGCGCCCGCGCCAGATGAGCGGCCGGCACCCGGCACCAGCCGGCCAGTTGCGCCTGCGCCACCGCGTCGAGCAGCACCTCACCGTCCGCGCGCCCGCTGTAGCGTGCCGGGGTCACCCAGCGCCACCATGCCATCAGATCGGTGGTCTGCAGCCGGTAGGCGGCCGCCACTCGGTGCAGAAACGACCACGTCGTCTCACCCGCAACGGGCGCCACGTGCAGGACTGCCTTCACCCCGACCGTCCTTTCGCCTGCCACCGGCCACGGCGGCTGCGGCCTCTTGCCGGGCCGGCGCCGATGCGCCGCCTCCTGGGGCCGCTACAGGGTGAACGAGCGCCGGCACCGGCCGGTACCGGCGCCCGGCAGGCCGCACCTGGCCCCTGTCTCGGTCACCGGGTCTGCGGCGGAGCGGGGAGTGAAGGAACACACCCCTCGCGCTGTCTGACGTAATGATTGCGTCATTACGTCATAGCGTCGTCGGGTGGTGCTCTTCTCTGCGCCGGCTCTCACAGCGCAACACCGCCGGGTTCCGGACCAGATCGACCGGATGCGTTCGGCCCGGCAGCACGAGGTACGACGCACCGCGAAGTGGACGGCCAACGTGGGCAAGTTCCTCACCGCGGACGCAGCGGCGGCCTCCGTGAACGTCGAGGACCTCATGGACGGCGTGAGCGAGGTTGGCATCGCAGGACAAGCCAGGAGACCACCGCTGAGGCGGTCAGGCATCCGCGGCCACGCCGCACCGGAAGCGGGCGCGCCGGACCGGATATGGCTCCGGCCCCCTCCCCGGTGGAATGCCGGGGAGGGGGCCGGAATTTGGTAGCGGGGGCGGGATTTGAACCACGCGACCTCTGGGTTATGAGCCCAGCGAGCTACCGAGCTGCTCCACCCCGCGTCGGTGTACGCAGCGTATGCCATCCGGGAAGCGGCTGCAGGGATTTACCCGCGCGCCCCGGCGGCGGGTACGAGGCGATGCACCGGCGTGGCGGCGCGTTCACCGTCGCCGACACCCGTGCCACGCTGACCAGCTGCTGGAGTCCAGGGTCGCCGCTCTCCCGCTGAGGGATGGTGGGTCAGGGGCTGGGAAGTAGTGCCAGGACGGTGGATTGGACGAGTTGGGCGGCGGTGAGGAGGTTGGGGATGCCGCCGCAGTGCTGGACGAGGTTGTGGAGCATGTAGCGCAGGGTGCCGGGCTCGTGTTCTGGAGTGTTGAGCCGCGGTTCGATTTCGTCGAGGTCGCGCAGGGCGGCGTCGACTTCGGGGTATCGGCCGCGGAGTTCTTCCAGGCGTCGTCGGAGGGTCTGGATGTTTTCGCGGGCTTCGTTGGCGGGCTCGTTGGTGATGTTGTTGGTCTGGGTGGCGTTGTGGGAGAACGCGGCGGCCTGGGCGGGTCCGGTGATGTCGCCGTGGGCGATGATCCCGAAGTTGGGGCCGTTGGGGAGCGGGTCGGGTTGGCGGCGGGTGGGCATGCGGGGCTCCTCGGGGGCTGGGTCAGTTGGTCATGGAGGGGTTGGCGGAGAACGGTGCGGCCTGTACGGGGCCGGTCACGGCGCCGCCGCTCATGACGCCGAAGTTGTAGATCGCGGTGGCCTGCTGCTGGTAGGCGGCGATGTCGACGTTGTGGTCGCGCAGGAAGAGTTCGGTGGAGTCGAAGACGCGGCGCTGCATCATCTGCACGTAGTAGCGGGCGTCGTCGCTCATGTGCATGTCCTCGAGCCAGCGGACGCTGTGGACCTCGCGCAGGCTGACCGGTCCGCTGCCGGGATCGAGTTCGGGGCGCTGGCGTGGCGTGCGGCGCAGGAGCCGGTCGAGCCCGGCGTAAATGTCGCCGAGGGCGTTGAACGCCGTGCGGGCGAGCCATTTCAGATGGCGGGGGTCGGCCGGCTTCAGTCCGGCCACCTTCGGGTTGAGCGGGCCCATGATGTGCGGGCGGACGGTGACGCGCAGGAAGCCGCCCTGGTAGGCGAAGTGGACGAGGATGGCGGCGATGAGGTCGCCGTTCCAGGCGGTGACCCGGGCCCAGATGTAGCGTCGGGCGACTTCCTCGGCGGGTTTGTCGCCGAAGCTGTCGACGGCGAGGGTGTGCAGGCTGCGCCAGGTGGCGTCGTCGATCTGGTCCCACCGCTTGTAGTGGATGCCGGCGATCCCGATGACTTCCATGCGCGGGATGGGGTGTTCGCGGTGGTGGGCGGGTGCCGGGTCGTTCAGGCGGTGGGCGACATGGGCGTGCAGGTGGGCGACGGTGAAGTGCTTCAGGGGTTTGCGGGCCACCGGCTTGTTGTGCTTGGCCAGCGCCTGAAGGACGGCCTTGGCCACCTCGGCCATGTCGGGCTGGCTTTTGTTTTGCGCCGGTGAGCCGAGCCCTGGAGGCGGCTCGCTGACGTCGTCTTCCTCGTCCTGGCTCTCGGGGGCGGGCTCGACGTCGATGCCGATGACCGCCTCGTGCCACGCCTGCAGGCCTGCCCCCAGGAACCGGTGCCGGTCACCGCTTGGCCGACGCTCGTAGAGATACGGCAGAGCGTGCGCCTGCACGGCCGGCGCGGGCGCGTGCAGTTCGCCGGCCAGCAGAGCGTTGAACCGCGCCTGCGCCAGGCAGCGCTCGATCAGGTACACACTCCATACGCCGCCCAGCAGAACGACGGCCGCCCATCCTGCTGGAAGAACGCCGGCGATCGCCTGCCACACCACGAGCGCGATCACCGCGGTGACAGCGATGCGTCTTCTGCGCATGTGGCGGATGGCACGGTCGCTGGCGTGGATGACGGGTTCCTGGTGAAACCCGTACACCGGCACCGGCCGGGCCGACTTCTTGATGCGGCGCCGGACCCAGACCGCATAGTCCTCGCCCAGCACGACCGCCGGAGGCGCCGGCTCGGATACGCCGGCAGCCTTCTTGACCTCCTTAAGGGGAAGCAGCCACCGCAGGCGTTTCCGCACGGCTGCCTTCAGCTTCTTCCAGAGTTTCGCGAGCTGGGCACGGAGTACGGACAGCCAGTCCGTGCGGGCGAAGGCGGCGGCACTCAGACGGCGGGTGACGTCTTCGGTGTACACACCGTGGCGGATCACGTTCCCGGCGGCGTCCGCGGTTCCCAGCGGTATGGCAGGTGCCGAAAAGACCGACTGATGCTCTGTGAACGCCAACTTCCCACCCCCGTGGCCATGTCCACCGAGCCGGCCGGGACGACGTCTCGGCGGGCGCAGAGGGGCATCGTCCACGCGCATGGCGAGCGCGGCCATACCGCAAACCCGCACAAGCCGTACACGATGGCGTCCCTATCGAACATTGACCAAAAGGTGCCCCTCGTCCGAAGCCGACGGGCGATGCCTGGCCTCCACCAGCGGAGGTGGAGGAGCGCAGCCGCAAGCACTATCCCATCTCCAACACCATCTTCACGCAGGTGCTCAGCGGCAACACGCTCCCACCACGGAGTGGCTTACAGCGCTGTTGCATCGACGTCGACGAAGCCGTGACCGTTGGCCATGTCGATCAGGGCTTCTGTCACCCAGCGCTCTTGTGCCGCCCGGTCGATACCGACGGGTGCGGTGACGGCGACCCTCATTTCGGAGATGGAGGGACGGGAACTGGCCCCGAAGGCGGAGAGGTCAAGCACGTCCGACAGGACAGAGGGCCTGTCGGACGTGCTGGTCTCCACGGAGAATTCCACGCTCGGCTGCCCGATCAAGGGAACCGCCGCGGGATCTGACGTGATCGTCTGGGGGGCGATCTCGGTCGCCGCGTGCCACGCGGTGACGAACAGCTGCTTCAGGTCGGCGATGCCGGGCCGGCCATCGTGCCGGATTTCCTGCTGTCGGGGGCTGTTCGCGAGGGGTATCTCCATCCGGAGTTCGGCTGCCGTGGTGATGACGGGCCGGATGCCGGACGGACAGTGGAGCATGACCCGCGCAGTCGCGACCGGGCCCTGCGGGGATGTAGGCAGCACTGCGATGTATTGGGCAGAGCGGTTATTTTGGCTGGCGTCGGGCTCGCGTTCCCACTTCAGGGAAGGTTGAAGAGCCCCGAGACGCCCAGCGAGCGCCGCCACGGTCTGCGAGAACTCGCAGGCGGTGAGAGCGGCCAGGAGGCGGTTTCGTCCGGCCTTGGAGATCCGGAAACCTTCCTGGCCTTGCCAGGGGAGCACCGCGAACGCGCGGATCAGAAGGTCGGGTTCCGCCGTCGGCCTCCAGGATGAGTGGCCCCTGCCCGTCGGCTGGATGAGGTGGGGCTTAGGGAGCCACTGCCACGGCTGCTGGTTGTTCGCGCGCACCAGTTGCCCCGGCCCGAGGCTTCCGCCGCTCAGCTCGATCAGCGTCGCATCCCGCTCGATCAGCGGCTGGTCTGGGGCGATGAAGGAATCCTGGTCCGGCATGCCCACCTGCGGTGCCCCTCCTGCCGCGCCCAACGCCTCCCACACGGACGCAGGCATCGCGACTGGTTTCTGGCCGGGGAGCGCGCAGATCAGCATCGACTCGGGCAGCCACACGGCCTCGAAGTACTGGACGAATGCACCGCCGTCCTCGTGGACGTCGCCGTTCGGCTGCCCTAGCTGCGCAGGACCGTTGACCTTCGTGAAAACGTCCTGGAAGGGCCGGTACTGGCTTGGATGCGGGCCCCCACCCACCGTGGATCCCGTCGGTGGCGCCGTCGCGGACGGTATCTCGCGGAACGACTCGGGAGGCCCGGCTGGGGACACAACCGGTTCGCGGGGCAGCATCGCCTCCGCGTGGCGCCCACGGACCTGCTGGCTGCGTGGTCCCATCTGCGCCTGGGCCATTTCCGTCCAGTAGCCGTGCCACTGCTCCGGATCTGTCTCCGAGACTGGCAGAGGGTGGCCAATCTCCTCGGCGTAGCGACGGCATGCGTCGACGATCGCTTGGACCTGCACAAAGTCCGGCGTGGAGATTCCCTTCAGCTTCTCCTGGATCGTGGAACGCTTCATCGCCCGGCGCTTCCCCTGCGCGGCGGTCAGACGCACAAGATCGTTCAGCGACGGTCGGCCCGCCCGCAACTGCAGCTGTCTCAGGCGACCCGCCATCCGCGCCAGTGGATCTTCTTCAGTGCTCATTCGCTCACCTGTCCGGGATCGTCCGGGACTGTCCGGACTGGGACGTAGCGTAGAGGAAGAAAGCGCTGGTCACATGAGGGTCCGCCGACAACGTCCGGGAACCTCGCCGTACGGGCGGCCTCCCTGGCTAGATGGCTGCGTCACACCGACCAGCCCGCGGCGCCCCTGCCAAGGGCCGAACTTTAGGAGACCACCGTGGGGCTACTCCGCCTTGCCCTCGTACCGATCGCGACACTCGGTACCAACGCCCTGATCATCGCTCTGACCATCACGTGTGTGCTGTCAAGCGTCCTGCTCACCGCCGTCTACGCCCCCAGCGAGACCCGGCGCAGCGAGGCACGCAAGGTACTCGGCATCGTCTTTCGGCGGCGATGCTGAACATCGCCGTACGGCGGCGCGGTCGGATGCGACGGTGTGGATCCAGGTCTGCAGGGGGCTGGTGTAGTCGACGCTGAGGATCGGGCCGAGCCAGGGCCGGTTCAGGCGGTGGCCGAGGTGGTGGACGAAGCGTCCTCCTGCGCCCCATCCGGCCGGGCGCTTCCTGCTGCGGTCGGCGTGTGCCAGCCGGATGCAGGCGGGGTCGGTCAACGCTGCGGTCACGGTGAGGACTTCGGGCAGGACGGCCGCGTCGCGCACAGCCGTCGACCGTGCGGTGTCAGGACTGCCGGCTGCAGGGCTTTGGGTGAGGCGGTGCATACGTTCGGGCCAGATCTGCTCGTCCGGCCAGGCGGCGGCCTGCTGCCACCACCCCAGCACGATGGTGCAGGCCAGGGCGAATGCCTGCTGTGGATCGTGTCCGCGGGCGGCTGCTCGCCGCGCGAGTGTCGGCCACCGCTGCTGGGCCCTGGCGATCTCGGGGCAGGGGGCCATGTCCAGCCATCCGGGCCCGTCGGGGCTCTCGGTGGCGTCGGTCTGCCAGCGGTGGTGCCGGGTGCAGATCCTCTGCCACAAAGGCAGGTAGCGCACTGCGTGCACGGGGCGGCCGGTGCGGCGGGCCGTGCACAGCCGGCATGCGATGGCCACGGGCCCGAGCGTGTGGGCCTGCTGCCAGTGCACTCGCCCCGCTGCGGGCCCGGCCGGCCGGAGCCCGCCCGGCCCTCGCCCGCTAAGCCCGGTCTGGGCGCGGGTGTCGGGGCTGAAGGCGGCCGGTCCCTGCTGCCACGACGGCAGGGCCCGTGCCAGCGTGCTGTGCGGCAGTCCGCTCAGACGGGCCAGCAGCTCCTGCCCGGCCGGGTCGAAGAGCATCTCTAACGCCGCCCCGGGGCTGCCTGTGCCTGCCCGCGGACGGTGGTTGGTCTGCTGCCACCAGCCCAGCAGGGCTGCGCTGTCCATCCCGTATCCGGCGGCGAGCCGGCGCAGGTACGACCACGTCGTCTCCCCGTTCAACGGGGCCACCCTCAGCACGCTCACGGCCTCAGCCTGCCCGGTCAGGCCGCCCCGGGCAGGGGATCGGCCCACAGGCCGTCCGCACGCGTTGCGTCCAACGGGCCCGACCCTGACCGCTGTTGGGCTACCGTGATCCCGTGCTGCTGCTCCCCGCCGACGCGGGGGTGTCCGCTCCTCCACAGCACCCGGCCAACGGCTTACCCGCATGCGCGGAAAGGGCCCGCCGGGGGAGGACGGTTCCCGTTCTCTTGGTGAGGAGTGCCTGCATGCCTGCTGCCGCGCCGTCCGTTTCGCGCTGCTGCCACGACTGCGAGCGCCCGGTCGGCGGGACAGCGAGCCGCTGTGCGAGCTGCCGGAGCCTGCGCCTCAAACCGGACCGGGCCTACCGACGGGAGATCGCCGACGCCCTCTTCCCGCCCGCCGCCCGTGCCGCTCTCCTGGGACGTATTGCCAGCGGCGAGCACATCAGTGACGTCTGCGCCGATCTGGGAATCTCCGTCCACAGGGCCCGCAGCTACGCCGCGTATGCCCCCGCCTGGGGCCGCGCTCTGGACCTGGCCCTGACCGCGGGGCGCGATCCGGACCTCGACCACGGCACCGCGATGGCCTACCGGCACGGCCGCTGCCGCTGCCCTGAATGCCGCGCCGCGAAAAGAGCCACCCGTCCCTGACCCCGCCGCAGGGACGGCCAGAGCCCGGCGCGCTCTTCGGGAACACGTCCTGGTGTTCGGGATGACCGCAGCACGGCTGACTGACCCAGTTAAGGCGTGAGGGAAGAGCGCCGTCAGATGATCACGGGGTCTTCAGCCCGCGGTGCAAGATGACACGGACCCTCGCGGGGAAGCGTCGTAGGAGGTGTTGGTTTCCGGCGCCCGGAGATCGGGTCAGCGGCTACGTCCGTCAGGGCAGAGGTAATTCCCGAGCCGGGTGTCAGTACGTGGGCCTAGGGTTTCGTTCATGTTCATGCGCGGCCGTAGACAGCGTGATCCACAGGTGGATCCTCAAGCGTTGACAGGCGACTCCCTCGCTGAAGGCGTCCCTAGCCATCTGGAGGCTCCCCTGCGGCGGTGGATCTTCAGCATTCTCCACGACGACGAGGACAATGCAGAAAGGATCGCGCTGGACCTGCGAGTGACGGTGAAGACCGGCAACGTGTATTCACCCGCCAGGTTCCTGGCATTGGGCATTTCCCGGGACCAGTTGATCGATGTCGTCAACTCGATGCTGCGGCTGAGCGCCGCGCCATCTGCAGAGCAGCGCTTCAACCCCGGCTCTGGCTATGGCAGGCGCTCCTACTTGATGACGGCTGGCAGCGGCAGGCGAGAGGTGGAGATTGCGGCCCTGCAGGACATGCTGACCCTCGCGGGCTCCGCATACCGTGTCAACAGTGCCCGAAGCGGCCTGGAGCGTCGTGTTGAGCCAACCGTTCAGCAAGCTGCTGCTCAAGCCCTCGCCACGTCTCGGTCCCAGCAATCCGGATCTGCGTCCCAACACCTGGAAACCGCCTGGCAGTGCGCCTACGGGCAAAACCCAGACCCCTCCAAGGCCTACAGCGAAGCGATCAAGGCGGTGGAGTCTGCCTCGCAGGCCTTGATTGAACCGAACAACTCAAGAGCGACGCTCGGGACGATGCTCAAGGTGATCGGTAACTCACCGCAGCGGTTCACCACGGTGATTCCGGCAGCTGCCAACAGCGGCACCACGGACATCGGGCTCGTGGTGGACATGATGCGTCGCCTCTGGCAGGGACAGACCTCTCGGCATGGCTCGCAGACCCCCACGCAGATGGAGACACAGCAGCAGGCAGAAATGGCAGTCCACCTGGCTGCTGCTCTCGTGCAGTTGTTCGC
Organism: Streptomyces sp. MK7; assembly: GCF_032658145.1. Classification (NCBI taxonomy): domain Bacteria; kingdom Bacillati; phylum Actinomycetota; class Actinomycetes; order Kitasatosporales; family Streptomycetaceae; genus Streptomyces; species Streptomyces sp. MK7. Next base: position 11,433 of record NZ_JAVACL010000059.1, on the reverse strand, counting down.
CGCAGGCCTCGTTCGTCGGATGCCGTAGCCCTTCACCGCGGGCGGGCCGCGCAGCGCAGCAGTCTTCTATGCGCGAGGGGCAGGTCACTGAGGCAGGGCCGAATCCAGCTGACTCTATTGGCAGGGCTGGCCGCCGCGACCGCGCTGACACAGCGCGGTGGGAGAACGGATCGGGGCGTAGCCATGAGTGGCACCGCTCCGGCCTCGCTACCGCCGGTCAGTAGCCAAGAAGTCTCAGCAATCGCGGCACTCGTCGTCGGCGTCAGTTGGCGCGCCGCTATCGCGAGGCTGTGCTGGCGGTCAGCGCTGCCGAGCGCAGGGGGCCGGTCTGTGTGGACGGGGGTACGGGCAGGGGATGTGGGGGAGCGGTGTGCGGGGCTGGGGCGGGGAGTTGGTCGAGGAGTTCGTCGGCGGCGTCGTGTCCGGCGACCAGTTGCTGCAGGGCCTCGGTGGTGAGGTAACGGTAGCTCTGTGGGGGGTGGAAGGCGCTGGTGGCGCGGAGGTGGTCGAGGGGAACGGGGCTGGACAGGGGGCGGGGGGCCTCCAGCAGGAGGGCAGAGGCGTGGGTGGCGCCGTCCATGTAGGCGGTGTATTCAGCTTTGCTGATGCCGCAACTCGTGTGGTGGCGGCGCCAGATGGGTCCGGGGGCGGCGGTGTCGACGCCGGTGAGGCGGGCTGTTCCGGTCAGGGCCATGACGGGGGAGGTGGCGTAGATGATGACGGGGGTGCCGGGGGGGACGGCGACGCGTTGGCGTCGTAGTTCGACGGTTTTGTCGCCGGTGAGGATGGCTGTGGCGAACCGCGGGTGGAGCGAGAGCAGCAGGGCTCGTTGGGGGGTGTTCACCGCAGTCGGTGGCCTTCCTCGTACAGGGCGCGGAAAAGATCGGGTGAGATCTTGAAGACCGACTGTACGTTGACCTTCTGCCCGTGCCGGGCACCGAGCTCTACAAGTCGCCGGTGGGAGACAATGGACGGGAACAGCGCGGTATCGGAGAAGCGCAGAGCCATCGCCTGGCCTGCGTACTTCTGAGAGGTTTCCAGTACATCTTTGCGGCGGTAGACGCCGAGGTGCTTGAACTGCCGATAGAGGCGCTCGCCGTCGTCGATCACGCACTGCTCGAGCCGGGAGCAGGCGAAGACGGCGGACACGCTCATGGTCTCGTCGCTGCTGGCATACCAGAGGATGCGTGCCGGGGCGCTCTCTCCGCGCGGGAGCGGGGAACGGTAGTAAACGTGCTCGCGGCTGAGGCCGAGGTTGTGGTCGCGCGCGAGGAGCCCTTCGGGGTAGCCGAACAGCTCGTAGCTCCACCTCGGCTGGACGGGGATAAGGAAGGTGGGCAGCTCGGCGTCGGTAATTTTCACAGGCCACCAGGCGTGTTCGACGGCGGACGCGGCGGAGGCAGGCAGCGGGGCGGTGAGCGGGGGCAGCGTCAGTCCGAGCCGTCCGGCGAGTGCGGCTACGTGTGCGTCGAGGGACCGGGTGTCGGTGAGCCGGTCCAAGACGAGCGCGACGAGGCTGGTATCGCCGGCCGGGCGAAAGGCGTCCTCCTCGGCGGCGGCCCGCACTGCCCGCTGTAGATGGGGATCGCTCAGCCGGAGGACTTCGACGCCCTCGGTGCGGCAGCGTTGGCGCAGCAGGAACAAAAGCTGCCGGGCCAGGGTAGCGCCGAGCGCATGCTGCTCGTCCACGCGCAGCAGCGGCACGTGCAGTTCGCCGTCGCGGGTCTCGTGGCAGTACGTGGCCAGCAGCCGGCCGTCCTGGTCGGTGATCTGTTGCCGGATCCACCGGCCGGGTAAGGCCGCGAAGTCCCGCAGCCGCTTTTTGAATGCCTTCTGCCTCTCCCCGGCAGGCTTGTTGAGGAAGACCAACTGCTGCTGCTCCTGGCCCGCGGTGACAGCGGTCGTGGTCATAGCGGTGCCCAGCAGGCTGCCGGGCTGATAGGCCTGCGCGCGGGTGAGTTCATCGATGGCCAGGACGCTGTCGGTCGGTCCCAGGATCCGCACCCCGCACACCTTCTCCGCCACGGAGCTGAGGGCGATCAGACCCTCGTCGCGGGTCACCAGCAGTTGCACACCGGCGGCGTGGGCCTGGACGACATAGTCAAGATCCGCATGGTCGTTGGGAGTGCGGGGCAGCTCGATGCCCAGCTCCTCCCAGGCCGCTTCGATCAGGTTCCTGCGAATCCGGTCCTCATCGACCTGTTCGAGTTCGGGGTGCTGGTAGCCCACCAGCGCATGCATCTGGGCCTTGCGTTCAACGGCATGGCTGCCGTTGTGGATCTCGGTGACGAGCTGCGGCAGGACGACCAGCTTGATCAGGCCCACCAGCCAGGGGGCGACCAGGGCCTGCGTCTCCTGAGCACCGTTTCGCGGGAGCGAGCTGTGCAGGTCGGCGAAGATGTTGCAGTCCATCGCCGCGGTCACCAGCGCTGGCGACTCGATCTCGGTGAACAGGTCGGGATGGCCGTGACTGCGCCACCACACCACGAGTGGTTCACGCGACTGGCCGCGGCCGGCGACCTCCGTGCGCATCTGGAAGCCCAGCCGGATCCACATCTTCTCCAGGCCGTAGTTCTTGCGGCACTTGAGCACGATGCCCAGCCGGTCGGCATGCCGCTCGGAGATAGCGGCGACCAGCTTGGCGTTGATGCCCCGGCCGCGGTAGTCGTCGTCGACGCACAGGTGCGCCAGGCGTACCCTGTCGCCGGGCAGGCCGTACAGGGCGTAGCCCGCCAGCCGGCTGCCCTCCACGGCGGCCAGGAGCGTTCCAGCCTGCGCGGCCTGCCGGAACGCTGCATGCGGCAAGAACCCCAGCGTCTTGCGGTTGCGGTCACCCAGGCCGATGACGTCCGCCAGCAACCGCTCGTCACCCGCGCCCACCGCCGTGATCCGCACGTCCCCGGCACCCACAGCTTTGACCGGCACAGCGGCACCCCCCCACGCGTCTGGTGATCTGTCAGACACAGAGTGTGGTCACTTCTGCCACCATTGTCACCCGAATCGGCCGCACATCCCCCGCAGCCATCTCAAGAACGCAGAAAACGGGGGGCTTTCGGGTCAGCCGATGATGGCGTGGAAGAACATCACCCCGGCTCCGAAACCGGCACCCGCAGCGAGAACGGCGGCAGGCAGCGAGCGTTGGGCGAGATAAGTCAGCACGCCGGCTCCGATGCCGGTGAGGACGCCGAGCAGCAGCACCAGGGTGCTGCGCAGGCCGAGCAGCGGCCCGCCGCCGGACTGCTGGGTGTTCTGACTCACGGTGAACTCCTTTTGTCTTGCGGGCATTTCGGCCCCGGTGGGGCCTGCGGTCGTGAATGCTCTAGATGCCGGCCGCGTCTCTCCCCTCGCCCGTTGAGGTGTGGCGTGAGTCACAGAATTTTCTGGTGGGTCTGGCGAGGGGAACGGCGCGGCCGACGCCTATGACATCCGCGACAGGCTGGAAACGGGGCCCACGGGGGCGGCAGAGCGCAAGGGAGCGAGTGTTGCCGGATGAGATGTGCCTGGGGGGTGCCCCGCAGGGCCTCTTGCAGGAGGACCAAGAGCTTGAGGAGCTCAGCACCGCGGGCCTGTTGAGCCTGGAGCACACGCTCGCCAGCACGGCGCAGGACGAAGCCGTCCGCTTCGTACGCCGCGCCGCGGATGCCCGCCTGGTCGACATCCTGCGCGCCGACAACTTCCAGGGCTCGCGCTACGAGAAAACCACCAGCCGACTGATGGAGTACGGCTGGCTCACCATCAACAAGTGGACGGGCACCGGAGAAATCTTCGCGCACGCCCGGCGAGCCGGCCGGCCCATCCCCCTCCATATGACCGCACCCGACTGGGACGCCGATGACCGCTCCGAGGTCGCTACCGAGACCGTCGTCGCCGGCCTGGACCTCTTCCTCGAGCACGGTCTCATCCGCGGAAAGTGGAACCCGAGCGGCGGCGCCAGCCTGTCCACCTACTTCGTCGGTGCCTCCATCCGCTCCTTCCGCACCGTCTATATGCGCTGGTTCCGCAGCGTGCAGATGGGGCAGGCTGAGCTAGACCTGCCCCCCAGCGACCCGGACGGAGCGCCCAGCGACCGGGACATCCCCGATCAGCGCGCTACCGACCCCTTCTACGCCGCAGCCACCCACGACGAGATCAAGCGCATCCTCCCGTACATCACCGATACCAAGGTCCGCAGAGGGCTCGCCCTGCGCGCACTGGGCTACACACAGCAGCAGGCAGCCGCCGAGGTCGGGCTGAGCGAGAAGGCGCTGGAGGGCCGCATCGGCCGGCTCCGCACCCGCATCCTCACCGACCTGGCCAAGAAGTCCGACCTCGGGGAAGGGGGAGCACGATGACCGTCCGGAAGGACGAACCCATGGACCACCTCGCTGCGACCGATGACGAATTCGACGCGCTGCTGGACGCCTCCAGCCTGGGCGCCCCCCACGTCGTCGCCGAGACCGGTGACATCCCCGCCACGGCGCGACGCCGCATGGCGCAAGCCGTCCGCCAGCAGCGAAGGATCCTCGCCCCGCCTGGCGACACGTCCCACCCAGCAATGGACGACGCCGATAGCCAGCCTGAAGCCCCTGCCAACGCGGAACGGCCATCACAGCAAGCTCAGCCGGTGCACCGCGGGATCCTCTACGCGGCAACCGGATCCGGCAAGAGCGCGATCTTGGCCGCTCTCTTCGCCTCCTGGCACGGCACACACATCGACTCGAGTCCCAGCAGCAGACGTCAATCGCTCACACGGTGGCTGTCGACCGAACCATCGACAGATGGTCTGCGAAGCACTGCGTGGCTGGCAGGCGCATTCGATGAAACTGGGGCAGTCAGACCACAAGACGGCATCGCTCATGACGATGAAATCGGCCCCCTCTCCAAGCGCCACGATGCTTTGGCTGAGTTGGTGGCATCCATGCCTCGCTGTGCACGCATTGAAGGACAGGCGCTCTCAACCGTTACGGCCGCAGCCCTGCAGTTGACGCGGCTGCTGTGGCCAGACGACGGGACGCGCACGTCTCCTGTCCTCCACGCCGTGAGCTCGGCGCGGAAAGCGCACAAGCCGCAGGGTCTGTGGAATCTAAGGCATTTGATGGAACCTCACGTGCACCACGACCAATCACTGGGCAGCGCCATGACCACAGCGTTGCTCATGCGTTCCACGCCAGTGACGGGCCTGCTGATTTCGCGCTTCACCACTTGCGCCTATACGGCGGTCGGCAGCGGCCTGCTGGTCCCGAAGGCGGACGGCGCACCTCGCCACCGTCATCGGCTCCAAGAGACCGGCACGACAGGCCGCGACCTGAGGCAACCACGCGGGACGCACAGGATGAAGCTGCGTCGGGCGCTCATCGACGGGCTGCACGAACTGTCCGCAGAACTACCTATGTTGTTCCACCTCGATGAGCGTGAATCACTGGCGCTGACATCAAGCTTGCACACCCGGCTGACGTACCGCGTATCTGATCCCTACGCAGTCGAAGCGCGCTTTAGGGCAGACGACAGAGACGAAACGGTATGGACCTTTGCCCGCGACCTGCTGAAAAACGGCCTGGAACGCCGGAACGGCCTCGGCGACGTCGTCGTATGGCCCGGCACGGGAACGCAGGGAGAACCACGGGTCTTCGTCCGACTCTCCTCGCCTGAAGGAACTGCACTGCTATCCGCCGCAGATGCCGACCTGCGAGCGTTTCTCGCAGCTGCGAGCAACCTGGTTTCCTACGGCGCCGAGCATCCACATCTCGCACCAGCGCTGGACGCCCTGGAGACGACGATAGGAGAGCTTGCACGGCCAGGGCGATGCGAGTAGGCACCCCAAGCAGCTTTAGGCTGCTCACGCCAGCGGGATGGGGCTTCCGTAAAACGACTCACGGAGCTCCATGCGGCGAAACGCCCACACGGCGAAGTGGCTTGTGATGCGCGGAGCGGCCGGTAACGGGTGATGTGGTCGCCCTGGGTGGGTGCGTGTCCAACGCCCGCCCTGTTGGGGGAGGCCGCGCGGCGCCGAGGGATGACCGTGCCGCGGTCGTTCGCTGCGGTCAGCGTTCTCTTCTGGCGTGCCGGCCTTTGCCTCGCCCAAAGAGCTTGGTGACGGGCCGCAGCAGCCGGCGGAACCCGCTGTGCTCGTCGGGCTGTGGAGCGGGCATGGACCAGGGGCCCGCAGTTGTGGTCGTTGGCTGCGGGAAGCCGGCCTGCCTGCTGACGGCGGTCGGCGTCCAGGAGCCTGTGGTGGTGGCCGTCTGCCGGGGTATCCAGAGCGGGAGGAACGGCTCCACGATCACGCGGCGCCGCTGCCGCGGGATTGCCGGATTCAGCGAACGGTTTGTGGCGGTGGCGGGCTTGTTGTATGCCGGGTCGTAGAAGTCCGCCGACGGCCATTGGCCGTAGCGGGTCCAGGCCTGGTCGGCTCCGTATGCGTAGGAGGAGTGCCCCGCGTAGGGGTCATACGACCAATAGTCCGCATCCGCAGAGGACCGCTGGGGCTCGGTGCCGTAGAGAGAGGTGAAATCGGCAACGTACGCACTGGGAACCATGGTGTCCCAGGGCGGGACAGCAGTGGCAGACGTATAGGGCGCGCTGAGCCCCTCAGCTGCCCGCTCGACGGTGTCCCTGGTGTCCTGCAGGGCAGCCTTTGCCGTGAGAGCGTCCCGGGCCCTCTCAAGCTGCGCCGCCTTCCGCTCTGCCCGCTCCAGCTGCTGCCGCAGCGCGGTGTTCTGCGCTTCAACCGTCTTGAGGCGGGCGACCAGACGCGACTATCTGCGCTGGCGCGCGCCTGGAAAACCTGGATCTCCGCAGCTTTGCCATGCTCGCTGCGCGTCTTCTCCGCGGACAGGCGACGGGACTCGCCCTCCCAGCGCTCCGCGCGTGAATGGGCAGCCTTCAGCTCGTTCTGGTGGTGCACGAGTAGGTCGTACATAGCCGGTGAGGTGCACCGCAGCCACTCGGCGTAGCTTCGTTCCAGGGCTTCGCGGTCATCAGGCAGAACGGGCAGCCCCTCGTGCTCACGGAGCTCAAGCAAGAGGTCAATGTCCCGGAGCTGGGGGTGACGCGATCCCTGGACGATTCCGTGCAGGCTGTCCGCCAGAACAGTCAGCCGCGGTGCGTCCTCGACGCGAAGCGCACGAATGGCACGGCTGATCCTCGCCAGGTCGCCGCCCAGCGGCTCAACAATCGATGCCGTACCGGGGTGTCCGCCTTCCTTGACACGCTGCGAGACCATTCGCAGGGACGGACGCCCTGCAGCGGCGTGCAGATCTCGCATCGCTTGGCCAAGGCGCCGCAGCGCACTGTTTGACGCCTGGTCACCCGGCGGATCAGCCGGCATAGCCAGGCCTCCACAGTCTCAGTTGGGTCGTAAAGGCCAGAGCATCCCACAAGATCCAGGATCACCCCGGGCCGACCCGCTGAGCCATCAATACTCAAGTACATCTATCCGCCTGGTCGGATGCTCCAAGCGCCCCCTAGCCCGCCGGCCGACCAGAAGCGGTCGCCGACTAAAAAAGCCGGCTGGCGATCGCAACGGGCCGCCGGGTCTGCCGCCAGCCACCGGCCCGGCCATCCCCGCTCGGGCGTGATATTCCGCTCAAGCGGACGGCTGCTGGCACTGCTCTGCCCTCCTGCTCCTCCGCTGGCACCGCGCCAAAATAGAGCCCGGTTGCTGCCCGTACCCTGCTCGACAGCAGCGAGCTGGGGAGCGCCGAAGCCGGGCGATGTTCGATTCTGGAAACGCTCCAAGTGCCCGGAGTGACTAGGCGATTGCAGCCATGTCACCTGCATAAATACGTGCACGGTCCTACGTTTCCAGACCGGCTGGCGCCAGGGAATGTGGAAGCTGTTCGATTCTGCACAGCGTCCCTGGAGCTGCAGTGTTGCGACAGCGTGGGCGTATACGGAGCCTCAGCGATGCGGTTGAGACCTTGGGCGGCCTACTCGTGACCCGGGGTGCTTTGCCGCCCGCAGGACCTTTGGCCTGAGGAGGCTCGCTGCTGCAGATAGCAGCTGGCAAATCGGGAGCTGATGCCCCTTGCCGGGCCAGAAGCGGCCAGCACGGGCGCCCTTTTTGTAACCTTATTGGAATGTTTGTCCATACGGGCTGGCCGTAAAGAATCTTGCTCGATTGCTAAACGGATCCGATCCTGACGTACTCTTTTCTACGCCGGATCCTCCAGGGGGTCCTGCACAGGTGCGCCTCGTGTGCACTGAGATTGAAGCCGGCACCCGAGCTCCGGGCAAAGAGAAGAGGGTGCGCGGCAACAGATGGGGCGGAGCTCTGGAGCTCCGCCCCATCACAGTCACCATCCCTCGCAGGTGCAATAACGGCCCAGTCGCAAACGATGGGCAGCAGGCCAGATGAGCCAAACGCAATCCGCCAGGGGAACTGAGCGAAGTCAGCGCCAGAGTAATGTACCGGAGCCCCACCCACGGATGGTAGGTGGCATATACATGAGACGCAACGGTGATCGAATGCGGAGAGAGGTGTATTAGTCTCTGGATGACAGGAAAAGAAAAGTTGAATTATTAACATTGATGCAGTGAGGCTGACGATAAAAAGCACGGATTTCTAAGTATGTATCAATCATTGTAGTGCCAGCGCGCGCGTTCGCCCGCGCACCACCCCCCGATACCACCGCGCCCCCCTGCGCAGCCGGGACCAGCTCCAGGAGCCGCTCCGAGAACTCGCCGACACCACGCCAGCCACACGACCGAGACCGGCACCGAGAAGACCTCGACCACCAGGCCGCCGCCCCCATACCCGCACCCAGCCCTCCAACTCGACCACCCTGCCGACGTCGACCTCCATGACGACGACCTCGTCGACCAACCCGTGGAACACACAGACCTCCGGACCGACGACGCCCCCCGCCGCCCACGCCATCAAGCCGAGCAGGATGGCGTTGGAGCCGGAGAGGCCGTTCAGTCAGTCGGCATGACGCCCACGAACCCAGGAACGAGGCCCGGCCGGCCCACCGTCTTGATCTCGCCGATCGCGAACCCGAGGGCGATCAGCAGACCGCCCGCCGCGACGAACGGGACCATGTAACTCACGCCGGACATCTGCCACTTGCGCAGCTTGGTGCCGTAGCCCTCGCCGGCGTCGCCGGCGCGCTCGACCGGTGTGCCCCTGCCCGCGGGGGCGCCCGCGGTCACCTCACCGCGCGCCGCCTTCCCGCGCACCTCGGTGATCAGCTCGCCGGGGCGGTTGATGCCGGCCTTCACGCCGACGTCGACGGTCGGCTTCCCGGCGAAGCGCTCCTTCTCGCGTACGGGCACGTCGTGGGCGAAGATCACGCCGTCCGCGGCCGCGATGACCGCCGGGTCGAGCCGGGTGTAGCCCGCCGAGCCCTGGGTCTCGACGACGAGTTCGACGCCCGACTCGCGGCCCGCGTTCTCCAGCGACTCGGCGGCCATGTAGGTGTGGGCGATGCCGGTCGGGCAGGAGGTGACGGCGACGATGCGGAAGGGGCGCTCGTCGGCGGAGGGGGCGCCCGGCGCCGGGGCCGTGCCGTCCGTGGACCGCGACCACCAACACTGCCAAGTACGCCCTCAAGGCCTCTGGAACCCACCAGGAGCCCCCCAGAGCCTCGCACCAAAAAAGAAGGAGCCACGAGTCTCCTCGTGGTTCCTCCGCCCTGCCCAGCGCCGCCTACCCGCTCCCATCCCCAAGACCATCACGCGCCGCGCCCCACTGATCGTGGATACGACGACGCGCCTGCATGAGATGCACCCTCACAGTGCTCTGAGTGATACCCAGGTCCTGCGCTACCTCGTCGACGCTCTTGTCCACGAGGTAGCGCAGGGCGGTGGCGCGCTGCTGCTGCTCCGGCAACCCATGCAACGCTTCCACCAGCATCAACCGCAACTCCACGCACTCCGCGACGTCCGCCTCGGACGCCTCCGTCTCGACCACGGTGTCGACCGGCACGAGCGTAGGTATCGCAGCCGCCCGCTTCGCGACGAAGTTGCGCAGCACGGTACGCACGTACCGCTCCGGGTGATCAATCGAGCTCCACCGGCCCAGCACCGCGAGCAGCGCCTCCTGCACCGCATCCTCGGCCTGACCACGATCACGCGTGCTCAAGACCGTCTCGCCGACGAGCTGGTGATAGATCCTGCCGTAGAACCTCGTGAACTCCTTCTCCACACAAGGATCCTTGACCTGCCGCTGACCCAGTGCAGGAACACCATGCCGACCGTGAACACCAGCACGAGCGCCCACGTCATCCCCGCCCATCACCAGGATGAACCTCCCGCACCACCGACTTCGTCACGCCGTCCGCCTTCGCCGGCGCCGAGAGCACGTTGACCCCGGCGAACGTCGCGTTCACCAGGGCGACCAACAGCATCCCGAAGGAGATCCAGGTCCCCGGCTCCCAGCGGCTCCACCAGCGCTTCGGCACCGCCTCGCCCCAGAACAACTGGACCCGCCTGCGCTGCTCCAGACGATCCACCAGAAACCAGCCCCCGGCCGCACACATCACCACCATGGCCAGCATCAACCACCGGGAGGCGAGGGAGTTGTCCGTGACACCGAGGCCGGTGAACACGGCCCCGATCACCCCGACCAACCCACCGCCGAGGCAACCAACGATGCGTGTCGGCACCGACTTCAGGGCGAGTCGACAACGCGTCTTGACCAGCAGCATCTCCAACTCGCTGACCATGCTGTCGATCTGCTCGGCGTCGCCGTCGGCGTACGCGGTGACCCCGTCCTCGACGACCTCGAGGACGAACTTCACCGCCGACGAGCGAACCACGAAGTACACGTTGTCGAGCTCGACAACCTCGTCCGCCGGCACGAACCAGCGCACGTCCGGCAGCTTGAGCAGCTCCTCGACCGTCGGGGCGTCGAACTGGCGATCCCGCGGGACCGCGCACGTGGTCCAGACGGTCACATCCGTCGCCGCGAAACGCCGACTGACCGCGTGCTCGACGCGACTCAGCGCCACGCGATCGATCTTGCACCCGTACATGCGCATGCGTACGGGAAGGTGGCCTGCGGCTCCGAGAGCCGCAGGCCACGTGGCCCTATCCACGGGGTCCTCCACAAGTCCGCTTCGTTTCACTGAAATTGCGGTCCAGGCCCCGGCTCCGGGCAGGTGTCGGGTCGCTGAACCTCAGGCGAATCTACCACCGTTCTGTGCGTCCTTGACAAGCGTGGTCATCGACGGACGGGCCACCCGCTATCCGGAGGTTGAAAGCGAGGAAGCGGAGGGGATCATGCTTGATGAATTTCCCGAGGAAGGAACAGAATTGACGACATGTGAAAAAAATCAGCGAGGCCGGCCGCGCCGAGAGCACCCCTAGTAGCTGCCGCTGAATTCGCGGAGCGAATTCAGTTACTCGCCCTAATTGCGGAGCAATTGGGGCGAGTAACCAACGGAGTTGGTTATGAATTCGGACGGAGTCCGAATTCAATTGCCTTGCGGAGCAAGGCAATTGGGACCGCCGCGT